>JBMCMH010000024.1:0-27213 GCA_048614515.1 Alkalispirochaeta sp.
GCGGAGGTATTATCCACCAAATTACTCGTCTTCGTCTTTTCTTCAACTTCGATCGTGGCGAAAATGCCTTGGGAACCGCGGGTACACCCGGTGATTAAGACTGCTGCCAGAAGCATCACGCCAAGCGCCGCATATCGCGAGAACCGCGCGAATCGCGGCCGACGAGACGCGGTTGGTATGATTACGTCAAGAATAGGTACATTAGGGGTCTTCACAGGCTTGTCTCCTAGAACCGATACAATACGGACAACGTAGTACCGAGAAAATTGCCGAATCGCGTGTCTTCTTCCGGCGGTTCAGGACCGGAGTACACCTGGGGAACCCACCAATAGCGGACATCCACCCCGAAGGCCCACTCGGTGTTATAGTTCCAGTAGAACCCGGCACCCGGTATCACGATCGGATCGACTTTGAAATTGTCGCGGAAACGGCTGAAGTTGATTCCCGCCGCCAACGTAAGGGGAAACTCAAACGGATACGCCCGGAGAAAGTAGCTTGCCCGGGCTGCCAGTGGAATCATAAAGAGGGTGTTACGGTTCGGTGTAAACGCGAACATACCACCAAACTCCCCTCCCACGGCAAAGTCGTTGGTAAGAAACGAGCTCCACATTAGGTGCCCTGTTCCGCCCAGTGTCAGATTTGCGTCCTCGATACCATCCGGCCCGCCGGTGTAAAACAACGGGAAGAGCATCCCCAAGTTGAGCGAGAGGAGCTGATCCCCCAATCCGTAAGTGGGAATAAACTCCTCTTCTTCCCGCGGTGACCCATCCGATTCCGGGGCGTCGTCTTGAGCAAATGCCGGCGACACGATTGTAATGATGATGAATAGGGCCCAGAGGATTCGGGGTATACGAAGTTTTGAGGTCATGTCTAACAATGAAGAGCTCTCCTTGCAGGCCGAATACTATCACGCACCCTAGGCACTGACAACACGCCGGGGTTCACGTTACACTATGAACGATCATGGCATACACACTGATAGACGGTAAACAAATCGCGGCCGAGGTTCAGGGGGAACTGGCGGACCGAATCGCCGCCCTCACCGCCGCAGGAACACCTCCGGGCTTGGCGGTAGTACTGGTGGGGGAAAATCCCGCCAGTGTTTCGTACGTCACCGCAAAGGAACGAGACTGCGAGAAGGTGGGCATCACGAGCTTCGATCACCGCCTCCCGGACTCGGTCAGTGAGACGGAACTACTCGATCTGGTCCGGTCGCTCAACGAGGATCCATCCGTGGACGGCATTCTGGTTCAGTTGCCATTGCCGGATCACATAAACAGCGACGTGGTGCTTCAGTCGATCGATCCCGCCAAAGATGTGGACGGGTTTCACCCGCTGTCGCTCGGGCGCCTGCTGGCGGGGCTCCCCACACTCTTGCCGTGTACGCCGAACGGCATTATTCAAATGCTGATGCGGAGCGGGCACGATCCCGCCGGAACGCACGCGGTGGTCCTCGGCAGAAGTAACATCGTCGGAAAGCCGGTGGCTAACCTGTTGTCATTAAAACAGCCCGGCGGGAACGCCACCGTTACCGTTTGCCACTCGCGGACACCCAATATTCCCGAGATCACACGACAGGCGGATATTCTCATCGCCGCTATTGGCTCCGCCGGCTTTGTTACTGCTGATATGGTGCGAGAGGGTGTGGTAGTCATCGACGTCGGGGTAAATCGCGTGGAGGATTCCAGCCGAAAACGTGGGTACCGCCTGGTGGGAGACGTTGATTTTGATTCCGTTGCCCCCAAGAGCGCCGCAATTACACCGGTGCCGGGCGGTGTCGGCCCGATGACGCGAACGATGCTGCTGTATAACACCGTCACCGCTGCGGAACAACGGCGAGGCTGACTGATGGAACTGAATCGGGTGCACCGGGCACAATCCCGCATCCCCCTGCAACGAGCGCTCATCAGTGTAGCCGACAAGGAAGGGCTGGAGGCGTTCATCCGCTCCCTGTGGGAGTTGGTCCCCGATCTGGAAATATATTCCACCGGGGGTACCTACACAAAGATATCGACAGTAGCCGAGGAGCTCGGCAGACAGAAGAACCTGGTGCGAATCAGCTCCTATACCGGCCAACCTGAAATGCAGGGGGGGCTGGTAAAGACCTTGGATTATCGAATCTATCTCGGATTGCTCAGCGAGCAGTTTAATGCCGCCCACCAGGAAGATCTTGAGCGCACCGGTTCAGTGCCGTTCGACCTGACGATCTGCAATTTCTATCCGTTCGAGCAAACGGCGGCGTCACCGGGAACTACTCTCGAAGACCTTCGGACCCATATCGATATCGGCGGCCCCACGATGCTTCGCGCTTCGGCTAAGAACTTTCTCAGAGTGGCGTCCATCTGCCGTCCTGAAGATTATGAGCATCTTCTGCAGGAGATCCAGGCCACCGGCGGCGCGACCCGTCTTGCGTGGCGCGCCGAACACGCAGCGATCGCGTTCCGGTATACCGCCCACTACGAAGCGGCGATCGCCGGCGCGCTGGGAAGCCACGTTCGCAGCACCGACCTCACCGAAATCTATGAGGAATCAGAGGAGGCGTCACCGTGAGTCGAGCCATGTACCGCACCATCGTAGGAGAAGATTTCCCTGAAGAGATGGAGATCTCGTTCGGAACGGGTCCGGACAAACAGACACTACATTATCGGAAGGTTCGCTGGTCGGTCGATGGAAGCGACGCGGGTCTGCGCTACGGAGAGAATCCGGACCAGCCGGCCTCACTCTACCGATTGGAAAACGGGAATCTGGTACTCGGCGACGTTCACCAGATTCCGGCGGGACGCGGACTGGTGACACAGTCCGAATTGCTGCAGAGCGGAAAACATCCGAGCAAAATCAACATCACCGACGTGGATGCGGCTCTCGGTATTTTGCGCTATTTCAGTGAGGAGCCTACCGCGGTCGTGGTGAAACACAACAACCCCAGCGGAGTAGCGATAGGGCAGGACCTTCCGGACGCCTATTCCCGGGCGTTGATGGCGGATCGAATCGCCGCGTTCGGCGGCACGATCGCAGTCAACGGCGAGGTGAGTCAGGACCTTGCGGAGATGATCGTCTCCTACTACGCCGAAGTTGTGGTGGCACCGGAGTACTCTTCAGAGGCGCTGGGCGTATTGGCCCGCCGCAAGAATCTGCGCGTCTTCAAGATTGGCGCGATCGACGACCTTCAGGCGTTCACCACAACTCGATTTCTCGATTTTAAGAGCCTCCTGGACGGCGGACTCGTGGCGCAGTGGTCGTTCCAGCCCGTCGATCTGGCCGGCGATACCCTTGCCCCAGCTGCCACGGAGCACGAGGGCACCACCTACGGCGTAGAGCGCGCCCCGACTGCGGCCGAAGCAGCCGATATGCGCTTCGGGTGGTTCGTGGAGAGCGGCGTGACCAGCAATTCGATTATCTACGTGAAAGACCGTTGCACGGTGGCGATCGGAACCGGTGAGCAGGATCGAGTAGGGGTGGCACGGATCGCTCGCGACAAGGCGTACTGGAAAACCGCCGACCGTCTGGCCTTTACCGCAACGGGCCGCGGGATCGAAGAGATAACGGACACGGCGGAACGGGACTATTACGTAGAACAATCGCGGCAGCTCAACGGCGGGCTCCGGGGATCGACCATGATCTCGGATGCGTTCTTTCCGTTTAGAGATGGAGTCGAGGTTGGTCTGCGAGAAGGAGTGAGCGCAGTGGTACAGCCGGGCGGTGCCCTCCGGGACCGCGAGGTGATTGACGCGGTCAATGAGTATCAGGCGACCATGATATTTACCGGGCAGCGAAGCTTTCGCCATTGATACCGGTTCGTGGTACATTAACGGTAAGGAGCGCAACATGCCGTGGAAACTGGTTTTTTATTTGGTACTTCTGGGATTGGTCCTCGGGTTTGTAGGTCTCAATCTCGGGAACACCACCGACATATCGTTTGGGTTTGTATCCTTCTCCGACGTGCCGGTCTTCATGAGTCTCTTCGTAGCGTTCTTTTTCGGTGTGGCGGTTGCTCTTCCCGCTGCGATTCGAACCTCATCCCGCAAGACCCGGGCCCGATCAGAGCGCACGCTGTCTCGACGGGAAAAGAAAGAAGCCAAACGGGTCGCCCGGGAAGAGAAAAAGGCGCGTAAAGCGGCACGGCGCAACGGAAACGACCCCGTAGAGATCGGAGATCAGTAGGATACTGATGGTGGGTACTCATGGCATCCGAAGCGGTCGATTGGTTCTGGTCTGCATTGTGGCGTGGTTCGCGGTAGGGCAGTTCCCGGTCGCCGCGCAGTCGGTGGATACGTATGACGAGGCGGTTGAGTGGCTCTCCACCAATCGAAACAGTCCTCAGTACGGCTCAATGCTCTACACCGCAGTGGAATATGCACCAACGGTGGAGGCGGTCCAAGATCTCCTCGATGAGTATCTAAAAGACGTCATGGATCGTTCGGATCGTGGCCGAATACTCTTGCGAGCCGGCATCATTCAGGAGCTGGCTCACCAGTATAATCGGGCACGTCTGTCCTACGCCCGAGCGGTGGACGCGGATCCCACTCTGTGGGATGCCTCGCTCCGCCGATCAGCATTGGCAATTGAGGAAGGAGACGTGTCAGAGGCGGAGCTCCTTCTGACACAAGTGATCTATCAAGCGCCCACGCGACAACTCCAACGGCGGGCGGCGATCCTGCGGATTCGTGCATATTCCATGCAGGAGCAGCATTCCCGGGCGTTCTCCCATGCGGCATCCCTCGTGGGGTATCCGGGAGATGGTGCCGAGATCGATCCACCCGAGATGAGTCGCACCGTGGAGCCGGAAGCGTTGCTCCTCCTGTACGAAACCGCGCGGTCTACCGGGAATAGTCACGCAGAGGAGTGGAGCCGCACCGCAATGGAGACCTCGTTCCCCCACGAGAGTATTCCCGAAGCGTCATTGGTTCGGGACATCGACGACGACGACGATGAAACAGCAATTGCTACGTTCTATCCGAGTCCCTCACGCATCTTTGGTGGTGCGGAGATACGATCAGTACCGACCGTGGAACGGCGACCGTCCGAGGCCGAATCCGGCGATCCGGAAGACGACGACGAATCGACTCGGCGACCCGACCGGGAAGAGGATGAAGCAGAACGTGCCGGCCGGCAAGACCACACGGGGGCCGTCACAGGTATTCAGACGGGGAGTTTCCAGGACCGTGAAAACGCCCAATATATGGTACGGGACATTCGTGAGCTGGATTTCTCCGCAGAGATTCAGGAAGTGGAAGTGAACGACACTACATTTTTTCGCGTGATCGTACCTCTTCCAGATGACGCCACCCCGGAATCGGCGCAGGAGACAGTGGTCAAGTTAAAGGAACAAGGAGTGGAAGGCTTCCTCGTATTTCAGTCTCCTTGATCTTCTTCCGTATCGGACTCTTCTGATTCCTCGACCTGCTCCATAATCAGCGCTACGCCTCCCGTGCGTCGCGGGCCATCAGCGGTAATTTGCACGGGATTTAGGGTGAGCCGGCGCACAACTCGCCCATCCGACTCGTTTTCCGTGTATTCCACGGCATACCGCACGCTGAAGCTCCCGTCTTCCCGGGGGCGCGCAGTTGACGGCACGAGGTCGGACTCCGTCACTTTTAGTTCCAGAATCGGTTGATCCATTTGAATGAGGTTGTACCCACCACTCCAATCGAAGTCTCGCGTCCGAAAGCGAAACTGGGGGCGATCGAATAAGATCTCTACGCCGTTTTCATTGGAATACACCCCACTCAGCTCAAACGACGGGCGTCCGATTGAGAGTTCCCGGACGATACCGCTCTGGATTCCCGGGGTCATGCGCTCGTACCGACCGTTCCAGTACTCCGCACCCTCGACGGAGATTGAGATCGTATCCAGGTCTTCCACCGTGACCGATAATTGTCGTCGCACCGTTGCCAACACATCATTACGCAGATTCATCCACAGGCCCGGTCCGTCCGCGTACAACGTCTTGTACGAATTCAGCCACCGATATTGTTCCTGAGAGTTATTTCGGTAGAGCACCGCTTCGCGAGTATCAGGATCGAATAGCGCCAATTCCACCGACGCTCCAATCTCCTCACCACTGGCACGGAACCACGGCCCGGCCAAGAAATCTTCCAGCTCCTCGGCGTCGGCGTCGTACATTTCCCGCAACTGTTCCTCTTGCGCCTGCACCGCCGGAATCGGCACCGTCCGCTCCGCCTCATAGCGTCCTTCCTCCGGGCGCCACTCCCAATCGGTGAGGATCAGGTCGGAGGGGCTGTCCGTGTCCGCGTTGCGCCGATAGACCTGAATAGAGAAGCTTTCACCGTCACTTTGAAGGGTTCGATACGAGTCGGAGCGGGAGACCTCATCAATCTCTATACTGCCGTCGGTTGCAGCGGCAAAAATCTCACGGTACGACAATGTAGTTCCTTCGTCATCGCCCATGCGCCGACGAAACACGTTCATCGTCTGTTGGCCGTTCTCGTCGGTCCCTACCGCTACAATCTCGTCCTGATGATCACCAACGACGTCCATAGTGTAGACCGCAAACGTCCGCACATTGGACGCCCGAGTTACTCCTTCCCAGGTAACGCGATAGGTGGATCGGAGAGGATCAAAATCGGTCACCAAGAGACGAACTCGATCTTCGGAGTCATCGGCGCGCTTAATAACGACGATCTGTTCTTCCGGTTCATCTATGTCGAGATTGACATCGATCGCTGAGATGAACAGCACCCCCGATTCAAGCTCGATGCGCGGGCTGGTCTCTTCCTCCTCCCCCTGAATGGACATGCTGCCGCTTTCCTGGCGGGCCAGAACAATTCCGTCGCCCGCCTCGGGAATAATCTCTCGTCCCCGGGTCGTGGTCGCCTCTTCTACGGGATTGGAACACGCGGAGAGCAGCATGGCAGCTACGCTCGCCGCTACCGCCCCCCGGATCAATACTCGCACCATGCCTCGAGTATTACATGTGATTCCCACCGGAGCCAAGTAGGGACCCGATGACATCCACCTCGGTTTTCCGGCATAATGGTATATGGACACCTCAAATACCAATCACCCATATAACCAATTTCCAGAAACGCTGAGCTACGACGATGTGCTGTTGCAGCCGGGCCACGCCGATTTTCTCCCGGGAGAAACGGACGTGGCGGTGCAACTTGCCCCGGGGATTCGTCTCAATGTGCCGGTCATCTCCGCCGCTATGGACACGGTCACAGAAGGGGACATGGCGATCGCCCTTGCGCTTGAGGGAGGGGCCGGCGTGATTCATCGAAACATGCCACCCGAACAACAAGCACAACAGGTGAGACGTGTAAAGCGCCACCTAAACTGGGTAATCGAGAATCCCGTCACCGTCGGTCCGGACCAGACGATCGCCGATGTGCGTTCCTTGGTGGCTTCCAACGGCATTTCCGGGTTACCCGTTATCGAAGACGGTCGGCTCGTTGGGATCATCACGAGTCGTGATCTTCGATTTGCCCCCACCAATGACTTACTGGTACGAACCGTTATGACGCCCGATCCTATTGTGGAAGTGGGTGATCCGTCACTGGAAAGCGCGCAGGCCAAGTTCAACGACCACAAAATCGAAAAGCTTCCGGTCGTCGATAGCGAGGGCCACCTCACCGGATTGATCACCGTTAAAGACATGGAGAAGCACAATCGTTTTCCCTATGCTGCTACCGACAGCGCCGGCCGCCTCCTGGTGGGAGCCGCGGTAGCTCCCACCGATGTGGAGCGCCGTCTGGGACCCCTCATGGACGCGAAGGTCGATTTTGTGGTGGTAGACACCGCACATGGTGATTCCGCCAATGTGGTTCGTACCATCCAGACGATCAAGCAGCGAGCCCCAACCCTACCGGTGGTGGGGGGTAACGTTGCCACCGGCCCGGGAACCCAGCGTTTGATTGATGCTGGAGCTGATATCATCAAGGTCGGGGTGGGGCCGGGATCAATTTGCACCACCCGGATCGTCGCCGGAGTAGGAGTGCCCCAGCTTTCCGCCGTGCTGGCCGCCGTCGACGTCGCCCGAAATCACAACGTGCCGGTCATCGCCGACGGCGGTATCAAATTCTCCGGCGACATCACCAAGGCGATCGCCGCCGGCGCGCACGCGATCATGGTGGGGAGTCTGTTCGCCGGGCTCAAAGAGGCTCCCGGGCGGGAGTTTCTCTATGAAGGGCGAATTTTCAAAACGTATCGGGGCATGGGATCCAATGCGGCCATGAAAAAAGGTGGCGCTGATCGGTATAACGTTGCCGAAGGGGAGGAACCCGTTCCGGAGGGTGTGGAAGGACGAGTCCCCTACAAGGGTGAGTTGCGCCCATATTTGCATCAACTCGTCACGGGACTCCGAAAAGGGATGGGGTATTGCGGCTGTCGCACGTTGGATCAATTGCGGTCATATCGGAACTTCATTAAGATATCGCCGGCGGGTCTCGCGGAAAGCCACGTCCACGATGTGGCCATGGTGCAGCAACCTGCAAATTACTCCCGGAGCTGATAATTTGAATGTAGTTGTAATCGGTGCACAGTGGGGCGATGAGGGAAAAGGCAAAATCGTCGACTTTCTCTCGTCCCAGGCAGATACGATTGTTCGTTTTTCCGGTGGCGCAAACGCCGGCCATACGATCGTTCACGACGGAAAAACCTATAAGCTTCACCTGGTTCCCTCCGGTATCATCTACCCCGATACCACCGTTGTCCTTGGCAGCGGTATGGTGATCGATCCGGACGCGCTGTTTCGAGAGCTACAGGAGTTGGAGAATATGGATATCTCCTGGGAGGGACGAGTGTATATCTCGGACCGGGCTCACCTGGTGCTTCCAAGCCACCGGGCCGAAGATACCGACCGTGATGCTCAGCGGAAGCATCCCATCGGAACGACTGGGCGCGGAATCGGCATCGCGTACGCGCACAAGGCGTTGCGTGACGGGATTCGTCTGGCGGATCTTGAGTGGACCGAGCAGTTGAGCGAGCATAGCGAGGAAGACCGAGACATGGTCGATACGTTTCGGTCACGGTTAGCGCCGATGCGGATCGACATCGCCACGTTTATGCATGTTGATGGGCCGCGGTCCCGATCCGGGTCGGAGGGAAGAGTGCTTCTTGAGGGAGCGCAGGGTGCCCTACTGGACCTCGACCTCGGCACCTATCCCTACGTCTCCAGTGGGAGTTCCTCCGCCGCCGGCGCCGCCAGTGGCGCCGGAATCGGTCCTCGCGAACTGGACCACGTCTTAGGTGTCTTCAAGGCATATACCACCCGCGTGGGAAACGGTCCTTTTCCGGCGGAACTCGACAGCGATCACGAAGGTGATCTCGAGCACTACATCCGGGAAGTAGGAAGGGAGTACGGAGTAACAACGGGCAGACCGCGGCGAGTCGGATATCTCGACCTGGTGGCACTCCGCTATACCTGTCAGACCAATGGGATCGATAGTCTGGCTCTCACGCATCTCGATGTTTTGGACGGTCTGGACGAGATCAAAGTGTGTATCGCCTACGAGACGGACGCGGAGACGATAGACTATTTCCCCGCGTCTATTCCTACCTTGGAACGAGCACGACCGGTCACGCGCCGCGTATCCGGCTGGAAAGAATCGATTGGTGAGACCTCCACCTTTGAGGAGCTGCCCGCCGCCGCACGGGAATACGTCGAGCTCATAGAGGCGTACGTAGGCGTGCCGGTAGGAATCATCTCCGTAGGGTATGAGCGGCGACAGACGATGGTGCGGATCGACCCCTGGGAGCCCCGCCATGACCGTTGATCGAATTGTGATCTTGGATTTCGGAAGTCAGACGACTCATTTGATTGGCCGCCGTATTCGCGAGCGCGGCGTGTACTCGGACATCGTCTCCGGTACCGCCCCCGTAGCTGAATGGATGGATGACTCAGTAAAAGGGGTTATTCTCTCGGGGTCTCCGGCTTCGGTCTATGACACCAACGCGCCCCAGCCGGACCCGGCAGTGTACGATCTGCCGGTCCCAAAACTAGGTATCTGTTACGGGTTGCAGATTACAACACACCTCAACGGCGGGACGGTAAGTCGATCGGAAACTCGTGAATACGGGCCGGCAGCGGTGGATGTAATGACGCGCCATCCGCTCCTCCATGGGGTGGGGGCGCGGTTTCTTTCGTGGATGAGCCACGGAGACGCGATTCGCACGCTCCCGTCGGGAGGACGGGAAGTAGCGGGAACCGCCCACGGCGTGCCCGCAGTCGTTTCCGTCCCCGAGCGCCAATTCACCGGGATCCAGTTTCATCCGGAGGTAAGCCATACGGAACACGGGGGTATGATCCTGGACAATTTTGCAACGCGTATTTGCGGCGCCCGGCGACAATGGTCGGTGGCCGACTACCGTCACGAACTCGAAGACCACGTGCGCCGGGATGCCGACGGTCGACCGGTGCTCCTGCTGATCTCAGGCGGCGTAGATTCCTCCGTAGTGGCGGCGCTGCTGCTCAGCGCCCTCGATCCGGAGCAGGTACACTTGATGTATATCGACACGGGGCTCATGCGCAAGAACGAATCTCATGAAATCGGCACCGCGCTCCGAGCCTTGGGAGCGAAACACCTCTATCTCGTGGATGCATCGGAACAGTTTTTATCGGCCCTCGCTGGTGTCGCCGACCCGGAACAGAAACGACGCATCATTGGCGATACCTTCATCGAAGTACAGGAACGGGAGGTGGCCCGGCGCATTACCGGCGAATACCTGCTGGCACAAGGTACCCTGTACACTGACCTGGTGGAGAGTGGTCAGGGCGTCGGTGGGCATGGGGCGTCGATTAAGAGCCATCACAATGTCTCGAGCCCGCTGGTACGGGCCAAACGTGAAGCGGGACTCATCCTGGAACCTCTGCAGGAGCTGTACAAAGATGAGGTCCGAGATCTCGGACGGATCCTCGGTTTGCCCGAAACGGTAGTGGGACGACATCCGTTTCCGGGGCCAGGGCTGGGGGTTCGTATTCTGGGAGCGGTTACCGCGACGCGCTGTGACGTCTTGCGCGAAGCAGACGCAATTTATATCCAGGCGCTCCGGGATGCGGGACTCTACGACGAAATCTGGCAGGCGTTTGCCGTGCTCTTGCCGATCCAATCGGTGGGAGTCGCCGGAGACAGTCGCGCCTACGGTGACGTAGTGGCTCTGCGAGCGGTAACCTCCCGCGACGGCATGACCGCCGATATCTACGAGTTCCAGCCATCGTTCTTGCGAAATGTAGCGGCGGCAATTACGAACCGCGTACCCGAGGTGGGCCGGGTAGTGTACGACTTCTCGGGAAAACCGCCGGCCACGATTGAATGGGAATAACCGCGTCGATGGAATGCACCTCCGTAGGAACCCGCTCGAGAAACCGGTGTATTGTGTTCCCACGATAATGTCGGAGTTATGGAGGTGAGGGGAGTCGAACCCCTGTCCTAAGACGCCGGCGGCACGCTTCTACAGGTTTAGTTGAGACTTAATATGTCGGCAGTGATTTCGGCGCCTCAACAAGGCCAGTCACCGCCCTATCCCGACAAAGAGTCCCACCGGTCCGTCGGGCACGACCGGCAGCAAGTCCTGATTTCTGTCAAGCAACGGGGTGCTCAGAACGGCGCGCCCCGCGCCCGCCCGACCTACTACTTACGCAGCGGCCGGAAGGTATTCTGCATCATTGGCAGATAAAAGGTTGCCAATCAGGAGATGGCGCTCCACCTGCAACGTACCGCTCAAGACAGCCCCAGTCGAATCCGGAACACCCCCGGGAGCGATACTTCTCAATAGCAAGATACTGCCGTAGCTCGGATCGGTCAATCCCTCATCAATTCCCGATCCTTGAACTTCAAGACGCTGGAACCGGTAGCCCGTAGACCGGGAATCTTGATCAGTCGGTGTGGGCTATCGCCAGGAGCGCCGAATGAAGCTCTGGAGACGCGGCGGCGAGTGCCGACGTGCCGATCGCGCGTTCCTGGCCGGAGAAATCGGTAAATACTCCTCCCGCTTCTCTGATGATCACTCCCAGCGGGGCGATGTCCCATGGACTCATAATCGGGTCCGCTATCGCATCCGCGTCTCCTCGTGCAACTAACATGTATCCGTATGCATCCGCCCACGTCCTGACAGCCGCGGATCTGCCCATAACCGCCACCGCCCAGTCGGGATGACGCTTCAGCAAGTCTGCGGGGTCCGTGGTGAGAAACCATGCAGTCTCCACCGTGGTGGTATAAGAAACGTGTAATCGCCGTCCGTACTCGTCCCAGGCTCCGAGTCCCACCGCGGCGCCCACCATTTCCCCGGTCGGCGGGCAGTAGATTACTCCCACTTGCGGCTCGCCCCGTACTACCAACGCCACCAACGTTGTGTACAGCGGAACTCCGCGTATAAATGATTTGGTCCCATCGATCGGATCCACGATCCATTCGTATTCGGCGGCCCCCAGAGAGCCACCGTGTTCTTCTCCCACCACCACATGATCAGGAAAGCGACCGAGAATCGCTTCCCGGATGGCCGTTTCTACCTGTCGATCAGCTACGGTCACCGGAGACTCATCAGCCTTATGTTCAACCTCGAGGTTATGGCGCCGGAACCAGTCAAGACTGAGCCGGCCACCGATTCGCGCGAACTCCCGCGCTGCATCCAGGTACATGGCCCCGCTCATTCGCGGCCTCTCATTTCCCGGTCCATATCGCGCTTCTGCTGTTTCTTCTTGAGACTTTCGCGCTTATCATAGAGGTGTTTTCCCCGACAGACCCCCATTTCGAGCTTTATGAGGCCTTGCTTCAGATAGAACTCCAACGGAATCAGGGTGAACCCGCGCTCTTCGACCCGGCGACGCATCCGATCGATCTCCGATCTGTGAGCCAGAAGCTTTCGATCTCGAATGGGAACATGATTGAAGAGGTTCCCGTGCGTATATTCCGCGATATGCAATCCGATCAACCACAACTCACCGTTTCGCACGCGACCGTAGGCGTCGGAGAAAGAGAACTTTCCGGCGCGCATTGACTTGACCTCCGTCCCTTCCAGGACAATTCCCACTTCTATCTTTTCTTCTACGGTGTATTCATGAAATGCCCGCCGATTGCGGGCTAAAGACTTTCTATCTGCCATCGGGTGTCACTTCTCTATCTTCCGCGATGATCGCGAGTCGAGCCCCTAGAAAGGGCGTTGTCCAGTCCGGCGGTTGGGCTCCCAATAGGTTGTGGCCCGTTTCGCCGGTGGCGAAACTCCCCCCCGCAACGATGCGCTGATCGCCCGTGGTTGGCGCCAAAACCCAATAGTGGTTGGCGTGCCAATCTCGCGTCCATTCCCATACATTTCCAGGAAGATCAAATATTCCCAACGCTCCGGCAGTCCGAGATCCCACCGGTTCCGGAGCACGTCCCTCGGTGACGGTTGAGGCGTCTCCCAGATCGTTTAGGAACGCTGCATACTCCCACTGCGCGGCGGAGGGAACCACAAATTGGGCATTCTCTACATCGGGCACTGTCGGCCGCTCCCGCGCATTCATCCAACGTACGAAGGCGTCAATCGCGTACCAACTGACATATCTGAGGGGCTGCTCCCCCCCGGCGCCGGAGAATTCCGAGTCCCAATCATCCGGCCAGTCCGCAAGATATTCCGCCTGCACCAGTCCGTCCGCCTGCAGCGCCTCTCGATTGTCCGGTGCCCACCGCGACTCCTCCTGAACAAACCGGGCGAAATCTCTGCGAGTCAGCTCCCGATCTTGTATCCAAAACGGTTCATCAAACTGTACCGGGACACCGCGGTCCGTCTCGTCCCGAAGCGGGTATCCAAGAATATACGACCCCTCCGGAACCTGAGCGAAGCGCATGCCCTGCACATCCACCGTACGGGATGACGGCACCGCCCGTTCATCAGGGGCCAACGAGCCGGCAAGTAATGCTGTAGACAGTGCCTCAAGCCGCGCATCCGCCCACGAGCTATCAGTAAGGGGGGCGCGAAACACCTCATCTGCCGGAACAAGCTCCCACACAAGGCGCCCGAACGTTGGAGAATTGTTATCAAGATGTACAAAAAAACGTACCAATTCCGCAATTGCCCCCGGCGTCATCAGCGCCCCGGCATTTGACGAGCGCACCACCGCCGCCGTCATATCACGAACGTTCCACGAGCCCACGTGCGCAACGAGATCACTCCGAAACTGATTGAGCTGATCATGATCCGCCGGGGGCTGCGCCGCGATCTCGGTCGAGGCCCAGAGACGACGGGCCGTATCATGCGCCACCGGAGCATATTGAAACTGGGGACTCGGCTCACCCATGAGCGACCACTGAGCAAAATCGCTCACACCAGCTTCGATGGTCGACTCAACGGTGGGCTCACTGAGAATGGCGGTATATTCTCGACGCTTGGGAACAAAGAGGGATCCGACCACACGCCGGCCAATGTCGGCCTCAATCCGCTCCCGGGCAGTTCCAGCCGTAACCACGATTTCCCGATCCCCAGCCGAGAGAAACATGGTTTCCGGCGTGGTGCCTCGATGCCGGCCGTCCACTACGATCGCGGCGCCCTCCGGGGCAGAGTTGATCGTGACCTCCTCTCCAGGATTGCGAATCCCCGGCAGTACAAGCACCGCCAGAAGCACGATCACCAATGCGCTCGCCCAAAGGGCAGGAACGTACACCAGAGGGGGAATTCCCAATACCGGTTTAAGCGTCGTGGTGAGCTCTGAGATTTCTTCTTCCGACTGGATCTCTTTCCACCGTGCGGCCATGAGACCGGAAGTATAGGGATCGCTTCTCGCCCGTGTCAACGTGAGCTTGAATCTGCCGTGAGTCCGGTGATAGGTTATCGAAGATGCGGGACATAAGCGCGCGCCTGGTGCGCATGACGGAACACATTCTTACCTGGCGGTTGCGGCGGAAAGCACGGCACCATGTCAAACAATCGCGCAAGAACGTCGTGGTAGACTGGATTGAGGCGTTTCTCCAGGCTGCGTTTTTAGTATTGATTATCAATCAATATTTGTTGCAGGCGTACCAGATACCTTCGGGATCGATGATCGACACGCTGCTGCTGGGGGATCGCATCTTCGTAAACAAAGTGGTCTACGGGCCGGAGTTACTTCCGGGAGTGGCCAAGCTTCCAGGATTCTCGCAGCCTGAGCGGAATGACGTGATGATCTTTGAGAATCCCTCATATCTCAGTCGTGGTACGGCATTCACTATCCTCCAACGCACCTTGTATATGCTCACCCTCTCGCTCGTGGATATCGATCGCGACGAATCCGGACAACCCCGGGCGCAGCTGCTCATAAAGCGGGCCATCGGCGTCGGGGGAGATCGATTTCGGACCCGCACGGGGGATTTGGAGATTCGGCCCGCGGGAGCAGCGGAATGGATGGCCGAAGATGATTTCGTCGACCAGCTTCCCCAGGGATATCGCACCCGGCGTCTTTTGGACGAGGATGATTACCAGGTAATTCGGGAGGGAGCTGCGGCCTTGTCCCGGCGAGATTTGGGAATGCCCTTGTCACCCGAAGACTCGCAGGCAATAAATGCCCTCCAAGGTCTCGGATTTGGTGACCCCTTCGCGGTAGAACGGTACCGAGAAGGCCACACATACGCCGCGCGCACCCACGACGAGCGCGCCCGGCGGCGCGTTCAGTTTGTGAGAACGGGGTGGTACATCCCTCACGATCGCATATTCCCGGTAGGCGATAATCGCGATAACTCTCGCGACGGTCGATACTTTGGGCCCGTGCGAACCCAAGATGTTCTCGGCCGCGCTATGCTCATCTATTGGCCCTTTGACCGCGCCGGTTCGATCGAGTAAGGGAACACCGCGTATATGGCTGACCGGTCCCGCCGTCACAGAGCTCGTCACGCGATACGCGTCTTGGTACTCACCATCGCGGTATTTGGAATGTGGCGCTTCCTCGGCCCCGGGGTCGCCGTGGTCCGGGACGATTCGCTGTCCCCAATTCTGGAGACCGGCGACATCGTCTGGATCAAACCAGCCCGAGAAGCGGTGGAAACGGGCCTTGTCGTTCTCGTTCCTCCCAACGTTTCGGGCACCTCCAACTCAAACGCAGCAGATTCCGGCGACGCCCCAACGCCGCAACCGTCCGGCTCTCGGCCGGATGCGCTCGTCCCCCGCATCATCGCAGGGACCGCCGGCGACCGCGTGACGTGGACGGACACATCGGTTTCCATCGAGCAATCCGACGGCGGTCGCTTTAGCCTCGCGCCCGCCGGGCTACATCCGATGGTTGGATACGCGGAGCGCTCCGTCACGGTTGACGAAGACTCTGTATTCACGGTTTCGCTCTCGGGGGGGATGATCGACTCCCGCGGAGTCGGTCCACGCCCGGTGCGCGCCGTCCGCTACCACGTGCGACGGATCATTTGGCCTCGTGAGCGGCGAGGGCCGATCAGCCTCGTCGAGTCCGGTGCACCTCCGACACCATGACCGAGATCACCTTGTACCTCCATATTCCGTTCTGTCGCGCCCGGTGCGACTATTGTGATTTCTTCACCCGAACTCATGTTCACCCTGAGCGCCAACAGCAGATCATCGATCGCACCATCGCTCATGCGATGGATTCTCTGCGGCGGTGGTATCACCCGAGAGCTCCCATTTCCAGCATCTATGTGGGAGGTGGAACACCATCCTCACTTCACTCGCAGGCGCGTCGTCGCCTGCTCTCCGGTATTCGAGCGTGTATCGATTACGGTACCGTCGTGCCCAACTCGGAAATAACCGTGGAAGTGAACCCGGAGGATGTGGACCGGTCGCTCCTGAATGATCTCCATGAGAGTGGGGTAAACCGCCTCTCCCTGGGCATACAATCCCTCACCCCATCCGTTCTGACTCGAATCGGGCGACACACCTCGTTGTCCGCTACCCGCCGCGGCCTGGAGGAGGTAGCCACGCACTGGGGAACCCGGTCGGGAATGCGCTGGAGCGCGGATATCATCACGGCCGTCCCGGACCAGTCTATTTCCGATGCCGCCCACGACATCCGGAACGTACTCGAATACTGCCCACGGCACGTCTCTCTGTATGAGCTGGGGATCGAACCCGGTACCCGACTGGCGCAGACATACCGCCGTCGTACGTATGCTCGGGAAACCGACGAGCTCCGGTATGCCCAACACCGCGCCGCCGCCGATGCCCTTACCGACGCCGGCTTGGAGCAATACGAGATATCCAGCTTTGCGGTCCCCGGCGATGAAAGCCGTCACAACATCTCATATTGGCAGTTACACCCCTGGGCCGCCGCCGGCCCCGGCGCGGTCGCCTTGCTTCCGGGCCGGGGAGGAGCAACCCATTTTACGGTGGGTCGCTCATTCCAGCAGTACCTCGATCGGGACGATTTTTCGGTGACGGCCGAGTCGCTCACCCCGCAGGAATTGTGCGAAGAGTATTTTATGGGAGGCTTCCGTATGACTCGCGGGGTCTCCAACGCAACCCTCCGTGCCGTGTTTGGATGTACCCTGCCGGAGCTGATCCCCGCGACCCTCGAGGCGTGGGCGCACCACGTCCGCGCCACCGCCACGGATTATGTTTCCCTCACGCCGGCGGGCCAACTCCTCCTGAATCGATTTCTCGTCGACGCCTTTGGAGAAATCGAACGATCGGTGAACCTTCCATCGGCTCCTGCGTGGCCGGAACCTCGCCGGAATGCCGCAAGTATCGATACCAGCGCAACTTGACACCGGTACGCCCAAGTGGTAGCGTCCCACCTACCGTATCGAATTCCCAATAGGAGAGAGAATGTCCGGTCACAGTAAATGGGCGACAATACGACACAAGAAAGGCGCCCAGGACGCCAAACGCGGCAAACTGTTTTCGAAACTCATTAAAGAGATTACCGTCGCAGCCAAGATGGGAGGTGGAGATGAGGAGACCAATCCTCGCCTGCGCACCGCCGTACTCAAGGCAAAAGCGGCCAATATGCCCAAAGATAACATCGAGCGTGCCATCAAGAAGGGTACGGGTGACCTCGGAGGCAGCGAGTACTTTGAGCTCAGCTATGAAGGATACGGACCCAACGGGGTCGCTATCTTAGTGGATACCCTCACCGACAACAAAAACCGTACCGCCGCCGACGTGCGTAGCATATTTAACAAAAACGGCGGCAACCTCGGCGAAAGCGGCTGTGTGTCTTATCTTTTTACCCGTAAGGGGATTATCGCCTATGACGCTGAGACATATTCCGAAGATGACATTCTCGAAGTAGCCCTTGAGGCGGGGGCGGATGATGTAGAATCCTCCGGCGACTCCATCGAAGTAAGCACGACCCCGGAAGAGTTTGAAAACGTGCTGAACGCGCTCACGGAAGCGGGATTCGAGCATACCATGGCGGAGGTGTCCCGCGTACCGGAAGCTACCGTCAGCCTGGATCCTGAGGAGACGCGGAAAGCGCTACGTTTGGTAGACTTGCTTGACGATCACGACGACGTTCAGGAAGTGGCCACCAATCTCGACCTCCCGGACGATTTTGATCCCGACGGCTAATGCCGGTAATTCTTGGCATTGACCCGGGGCTTGCGGCCACCGGTTACGGCGTTATTCGGGCTGAGGCGGGGCGTTATGCGTGGATCGAGCACGGAGTGATCCGTACCAGCTCATCCGATCGCCCGGGAGTACGCCTTAACGCGATTGCCGGCGGGTTAGGGGAGCTTATCCTTCGGGTGCAACCGCACCTGGCCGGTGTGGAGAGCCTGTTCTTCACCAAAAACATCAGCAGTGCGCTCCCCGTCGCCCAGGCTCGGGGAGTAGTGCTGCTCACCTTGGAACAGCATGGTATTGTTGCCGAGGAATACACGCCGCAGATTATCAAGCAGGCGGTGGTAGGGGCCGGACAGGCGGACAAGGAACAGGTGATACAGATGGTTCGAATTATCCTGGGACTGGCGGAAGCACCTCGCCCGGACCACGCAGCGGACGCGCTGGCTGCCGCAATTACGCGCTTTAATCTCTCGGAGGCTCCCCGTGTTCAATAGTGTGGCGGGCCGGATTACCGGTCACGATTTTCCGTTACTCTACGTGGCCACCGGTGGAATCGAATGGGAATTGGAGGTGAGCGCCACGACCTTTCAAGCGGCTCTGGGGGCCGACAAGACGGCGCGTCGCCGCTTCCTCATCCATCTACATACGCGTGAAGATATTCTCAAGCTCTATGGCTTCGACACCGTCGCGGAGCGGAGCGCCTTCCGGGAGCTTCTCAAAGTTGCCGGTATCGGCCCAAAGCAAGCGCTGCGAATCCTTTCGGGAACCACGGTAGCGGCCCTCACCGAGCTTTTGGAAGAAGAGGACGTGGATGCTCTCACGCGCATTCCGGGTCTGGGTCGCAAAACGGCGCAGAAGATGATACTCCAACTCAAGGGCCATCTGGTATTGGAACCTGAAATCGGTTCCGGCGGAGGGACCCACCCCGGCACTCCCGGCGATGATCTGGTGGCGGCGCTCGTGGATATGGGGTTCGACCGGTCTGCAGCCCGCAACGCGTTGCAGCGCCTGTCAACCGAGCTCTCCGGAGAGGCGGGGGACGCCCCGGACGAGCAAGAACTCTTCCGGCGGGCAATTGTAGCCTTGAGTGGAACCTGAGGACGCGGAGATGGAAGAACACCCGGCCCATCCGGAGTTCAGTGAATCAGATACATTTGAACATCAGCTTCGCCCTCAGTTTCTGTCCGATTTTCTCGGCCAAGAGCAAGTGAAATCAAACCTCTCGGTATTTATTACCGCCGCCCGAGAACGCGAGGAATCGCTGGACCACGTATTTCTTTCCGGACCTCCCGGGCTCGGTAAGACAACACTGGCAACGATCATGGCGCGAGAAATGCAGACCGACCTGCGCGTTACCGCCGCTCCGGCGTTAGACAAACCGAAGGATCTGGCGGGAATTCTTACGACGTTGCAAGAAGGCACCGTCTTCTTTATCGATGAGATTCATCGCCTCAAGAGCTCTCTGGAGGAAATGTTGTACGTGGCGATGGAAGATTTTGAGATCGACTGGGTTATTGGACAGGGCCCCTCAGCCCGGACCCTCCGCGTTCCTCTTCCGCGATTCACCCTAGTAGGAGCCACGACGCGGCCCGGTATGGTTGCGGCCCCGCTGTTTACGCGTTTTGGTATTCCCGTGCGCCTCGACTACTACCAGCGAGAAGACCTGGAAGCAATTATTCGCCGCTCGGCGGGGATTTTGCAGGTCGAGATTAGTACCGGCGCCGTTTCGCTCCTGGCGGACAGCTGCCGGGGAACTCCTCGTATCGCAAACCGTTTACTCCGCCGAATGCGCGACTTTGCTCAAGTCCTGCGGAACGGTACCATCGATGAGGAGATTGTGCGCGAAGGCATGCGCCGATTGAATATTGATGAGCATGGGCTGGAAGAGCAGGACCGGCAGATTCTACGGGCGATCGTGGAGATGTATGGAGGCGGTCCGGTGGGGGCGGAAACGCTGGCTATTTCGGTAGGGGAAGAGCTGGACTCTCTGGAAGTGTTCTATGAGCCGTTTCTCATTCAGCAGGGACTCATTCAGCGTACCGCTCGCGGCCGGGTCGTCACCGCCCGAGCGTTTCAGATTCTGGGGCTTCCAGCTCCGGATCACCTCCCGGGGGCCGGCACCCACGAGGGGGCAACAGGAGGAACCAGCAGTGAAGACCAGCGATTTCTTTTTTGATTTGCCGCCGGAATTGATCGCTCAAGAACCGGTTCGCGCCCGTGGCACGAGTCGACTCTTTGTCCTCGATCGAGAAACGGGCGCTCACCACCACCGAGGAGTGGCGGATGTTCCCGAGTTTGTCCGTCCCGGGAGTGTAATGGTCTTTAACGACTCCCGCGTACGAAAGGCACGTGTCTATGCCACCGCGATATCCACCGGCCGAGAGCAAGAGTTCTTGCTGGTAAAGCGCCGCGATGCCGATCGGTGGCTTGGAATTGGACGAAATAGCCGCAAGCTGAAGGAAGGAACTCGGTTTCGATTCTCCGACGGTACCATAGGCGAGATATCAGCCGTGGAGGAACCGTACCGCGAGCTACACTTCGACCGGCCCATTGACGACACCTGGCTGGAAGCTCACGGGCACATTCCGCTGCCACCCTATATCACCCGCAATGATACGCTCGCCGACGCCGAGCGTTATCAAACGGTGTACGCCCAGACCATGGGCAGCGTTGCCGCACCCACCGCCGGGCTCCACTTCACTCCGGACCTCCTGGAGGCACTACGCGCGCAGGGCGTGGTGATTCGCTTCGTCACGCTTCATGTGGGCATCGGCACGTTTCTTCCGGTTCGTACTGAGCACCTGGAGAACCACGAAATGCACGAGGAAGAATATCACATATCGCCTGAAACCGCGGCGGATATTACCGAAGCTCGCGAACATGGACGTCCGGTAGTAGCGGTCGGGACTACCTCAGTACGCACGTTGGAATCCGCCTGGAATCCAGCTGAGCGCCGGATCAACCCTGGCCACGGCCGGACCGATCTCTTTATATATCCCGGATACTCCTACCAGGTCGTCGATCATATGTTCACGAATTTTCACACGCCGGAAAGCACGCTTCTGGCAATGGTGAGTGCGTTTGCTGGACGGGAACGAATCATGCACGCCTACCGGGAGGCGGTTGCGCACCGGTACCGCTTCTTCTCTTACGGCGACGCGATGCTTATTCGATAACTCCTCCGGTGTCGTATTCAACAGATCGTGCATTATCTGCGGCCGCCGGAGGGGGGTGGTCAGTAGGTATCGCGATCCATCGCCTGAAACGCCGCACGCACCTCCGCGACGCGATCTAAATGGCGATCAATGATACGGTCATAGTCGAGATCACCGGTCCGAATTCGGTGGTGCTCGTCTTCCCAACGCTGAATTTCCTCAAGGTGCACAAACCGCATCGGGGCGGCTTCTTGACTCCATCCCTGCGCCGCGTCCCAATAGCGTCGCGCGTACCGGAACAGTTCCTCCGCCCGGTCCAAGCTGTCCAAGTTTTCCCGCTGCCACGGGGCGTTGTAGAAATACGCCTCAAACTTCATGTACTGCGCGCCCCACTGCAGGTACAAATCGGCCAACTTGAGATTGACATGCATCGTGAAGAGGTAGCGGTACCACTCCCATTCGCGATCATTGGAGATCTCCGCCAGCGCGTTGAGCGGATTGGCGAAATCACTCCGTAACGCCTGCTCCAACCAATAGATGTTCTCCGCGATGCGTTCCGGATACATCGTAAAATGTTGGTGGTAGAGACGATACAGCTGTTCCCGGTACGTCAGCCGATAGGCAAACGTGTTTCCCGCAACACACAGGATAATTCCTACCACCAGGAGGCGTCGCCGGGCTCTGTGAGATTCCAATCCCATGGTCTCAGTATCGACATCCTCACCGGCAAGATTCAGCCGGAATCTAACCGGAGCGCCCGCAGGATGTCATCGAACACGTGGTCCCGACTCTGAGTACCGTCTATTGTATGCACGTTCATCACCGATTGCTCCGCAAAGGCCTCAACAACTGCTCGGTATCGCGCCGCCACGCGTACCTGAACATCGTCCTGCTCCAATACATCCCGGGAATCTCGACCTGCCAGTCGGCGGGAGGCCTCATCCTGCGGGGTATCAATAAATATTAGATGTTCCGGTAACGGAAACCCGTGGTTGAGCCGCTCCACCGCGGCGGATTCCACGAACGCCCCCTGATACGCCACCGATGAGAAGAGGTAGCGATCGCTCACCACCGTCACGCCTGCCCGGCAGCGAGCGCGAATCCCAACCTCGGGGCGCTCAAGGTGTTCGTGCCGGTCGGCAGCGAAGAGCAACGCCAACGTCCACGGTTGCGCAAACTCCGGTCCCATCAACAGGCGCCGGATTGTGGATCCCGTGACAAACTCGGTAGGTTCGCACGTAAACTCAGCGGGAGTTCCCCCGGCGGTCAGAAATCTCACCAGCTCGTGAGCTTGCGTGGTGGTACCGGCGCCGTCAAGCCCTTCAAATACGATGAATCCCGGCAAGATGGGCACGTTCCAATTCAGTGTCAGCATCCTGATGCGTACTCCCTCATTGTGATAGGATACAGTAACACGCAGTGAGAAGCATGCGCACGAACCATCGAGCGGAGCGAATCCGCGAAACAATCAGCTCAATCCTCTTTGTCTCATTGCTACTGGGGGCGGTATTTGCCGGTCGTGCGCTGACACGAACGGTGGAATCTCGGGTTTCAGCATTCCGGGAAAACGGAATTACCGAGATTGAGGAAGCGACGGCGCAGACGGTGTCCTGGGATTCGGTGAGTCCCTCAGTTGTACGCGGAATAACGGTATATGGGGTTCGGATCTCCGATAATGCCACGGCAGAACGCGTGAGCGTTCGATTCAACCTCCTGAGTCTGTTGTGGGGAGATCCCCGGGACCTCATTCCGGAAGTGATAATCGATCAACCGGACGTGGCCATCCTCACCGAGGAGCACCGCGAGCACCTGAATCAGACGTTGGAGTTTATGTCCTCAAACGCCGAAGGGCGTCGGGATCTAGTAGTGCGGGTCCGGCGCGGCACGCTTACCGTTGCCGACGACTTTGGTGAAGCAACGATACGGTCCGTATCAGGAGACATTGAGCTTCAACAGAATCGCATCACCGGTAGTCTCAGTACCGATGCGTATGTACTCGCTGGGACGGACGGCGAGCACGTCACCATGTCATCGCGGATCTCCGCTGAATTGGACGGCGCGCGGGACCGGCCTGAACTCAACGCCAACGTTGAATTGCAGGACAATGCGGGTTCCCACTTCACGCTGAGTGATCGCAGCTTCCGTGTGGAACGGCGGGCCTCGCGCGTTACGGTGGAGCAGGTCCGGAGCAGCGATCCCGTGGATCTTGCACTCTCCTATGACGATACCGACCGAATCATCTCAGTCGACATGACCAGTGAAGACTATACTCCGCAGGATACGGTGACGCTGCGAGGCCCCTGGGCGCAGTACCAGCCGTGGCTCGCGACGCGAATCGACGGCTCGTTATCCGCTGCGTTCAGCCTGGATGCCGGCTTCATAGAATCAACCGGCGACGTGGTTGCTCGCTCCAGTCATCCGGACCTGCCTGAACCGATCACGGTGAGCGGTCGCTATACCGTCTCCCCCCGCGAAATGACGTTCGAACGACTCGCCCTCCGCACCACCACCGGTTCTGCCGCGTTTCAGGGGTCCTATCGGTTTGGCGCGGCAGCGCCCAATGGGACGGTGACGTTCAATTCCTTTCAGTACGGCCGGCAGATGCCGGTGCTCACGGGAGATGCCGTTGTCAGCGGTACCGCCGGGGGAGGGGGAATCAGTAGTGACACGCTCACGGTAAACGGAGTTCCGTTACATCAGGTGGTGGGCCGGTTTACTCCGGGAGAGAACTATTCAAGCATCCGCGTATCAGCAAACTTGGCCTCCGACCGCTCACAGCACGTAGAGGGTAACGCTCGGTTTAAGAGTTTGGAGGATTTCAATGCGGAGCTGAGGCTGCGCGATGTGGCAACATCTCGAGTGCAGTCTCTCGCGGCGGCCTTTGGGCAACCGGTATCGCTTCCTCAAGCGCTTGGAGAATCACGGTTGAGCGGATTGATTCGCTGGGATCTTCGAGACGGAGCGCCCACGATACGGGTTCCATACTTCACCATCCGCGACGAGAACTCAGATCAACGCCTGGCGGGCATTTCCGGAACGTATCGCAACGGCACCGCTGTGGTCGATCAGTTCACCGCTGCGGTGGGGGGAAACCGGATTCATGCAGAGGGATTTGTTCGAACCGGCTCGGCAGGTACGATCGATATTCAAACCGACCTGACGGTGAATTCCCTGACGTACCCGCTGCGCGGGACGTACTCCACCGACGGTACGCTGACCATTCTGGGACCGGATGGCGTTGAAGTACGAATAGATGCCTCCGGCGAGGGTATTCACATGGCGGGCCGAATCGAAGATGTTCCAATTCCTTTGGGACCGGCTCGCATGTCTGCCGAGCTGGAAGGACTGTTTTTCTCCCGCGACGACTGGTATATGAATGTACCGGAGGTTACCCTTACTAACCTTCCGGCGGCCCGAGGTGGCACCAGCGAGGTCCGCGCGTCCCTTGGCATACAACCGGGAGAGGCGCAGCTTTCTATTCTTTCCTACGAAGACGCCACGTCCCGCCTGGCAGGCTCCTTTCGCGTATCATATCTGTTGGAAGGTTCACCGGAGGTTCAGGTAAACGGCACGGTGGGGTCGTTTGACAGTGAGGAGCAGTATCGTATCTCCGCTCGGTATGCCGGCGGTGATACTGCAATCGATGTTCGGTTCGATCACTCCCCGGTGCAACGATTCGTGGAAAACGCCAGCTCCGGTACCGCGGGAGGAACGCTCCAGGCGGTGGGAACGCCGGACGATCCGCAGGTTCGCCTCTTTGTTGAGACCCGTGACGTTCGGGTTGACGCCCAGGATGCCCATGTCCGGCTGTTGGCGTACGTGGACAGCGAGGAACTCCGCGTGAGCAACAGCGAGATCGCCGTGGACACTACAGAAGTACGGATAGCCGAGCTTCGAGCGGCCCGGGAATCGGGGGAGATCCGCGGCGATATACAGATCCTTCGCAACACTGCCGATCGTGGTTATCAATTGATGGTGACGGGTACCACCGCTCCCATCGAGCGTCTCGACGCCGCAGCCCTCCTGCGACAGCCCCTGAGCGCGGAGCTCGACGTCTACGATACGACCCAATCAGGACGCGGGGGCGATCCCGCCTCGTTGCTGCTTGGACTCTATCGCATGGAACGCACGGACGATGAAACGCTACTCCGCCGGGAGGATGGGGCGATCGAGGCATCGATCGACAATGACGGAGCATTCGAAATGAACCTGAGAGACCCGCTCCCGGTAACCTTTCGGGCTTCCGGGACGCTGCGTCGGGACGATGTTGAACTCACGTTGTCCGGAGTAACTGCGGAGCTTCCGGAAATCGCACGTCTACTCGATCTTCAGGGCTTAACGGTGCAATCCGGAGAAGCGCGTGGTTCCTTGCGAGTCCTGGGGACACCGGCAGATCCCGATCTCTTCGGCACGTTGAATGTGAGTAATCTATCCGCTACCACCCCGTTGGGCCCCGACATGGTGGGGCCGGTTGATTCCACGATCATCTTTGAGGAACGGTCGGTGCGCATGCCTCAGATTACGACCCAATCCGGCGAGGCCTCCGTGACGCTTTCCGCCGAGGCGCTTCTCAACCGGCTCACCATCGAGCAATACCAGGCATCCGCATCGATAACGGGAGAGCAGGGACTCCGAGTGAATCGCGTGTTTGGCCCGGTTGATGTCGATGGATACGCCCGCGGAGAGGTCACTATCGAGGGGACCGCCCGGGAAACGCGCCTCCACGGAGATGTATTTACCACGGGTACGGAAATATCGGTCCAGGAACTGGATCAACGCGAACAAGACCGAACTGGCCGCACGTTTATCCTGGATCTTTCTGTGGAAACGGGTAGGGCCGTTCAGTTTCTCTGGCCGGATCCAGATTTTCCGATTCTCCGAAGCAACTTCGCCACCGGCCAAACCGTTTCCATCGAGGCAGATACGAGTGAGCAGAGTTTTTCCATGGTGGGAGACCTTGATATCCAAAGTGGCGATGTGTTCTATTTTGATCGGAGCTTTCTCATTCGCGACGGTCAAGTTGAGTTCAACGAAGACCAGGACGATTTCGATCCCCGTCTCACCGCTCGGGCGGAATTGCGGGAAGTCACACCGGAGGGGCCCGTGCGGATTTATCTCGTGGCGGACGGGCAACGTCTGAGCGAGTTCAGCCCGCGATTTGAGTCCAATCCACCCTTGGGCGGGAGTGAAATCGTCGCAATTCTGGGAGGAAATATCTTCCAACAATCAGGGTCGGACTCCGTAAACCTGACCACGGCACTCTTATCGACCAGCGACGTGGTGACCCAGTTTGGCGTGTTCCGCCAGTTTGAAGATAGTGTGCGCGAACAATTAGATTTGGACCTGTTTGCAATTAGAACCAGTGTAATCCAAAACGTGCTCCTTTCCGCCGTAAACCCGGTCGACGAGGCGCAGCAGCCGATAGCCCCCTCTCTGGGAGCATATTTGGACAATACCTCCGTATTTATGGGACGGTACCTGGGAGATTCCGTGTTCGCCCAGGCAGTTGTTCAGCTCCGCTCAGAAGACCTGCAGGAACCGTTTCAAGAGGACCCTGGAATTCAGCGGCTCGGCGGGGTATTGATTGATTCTGAAATTAGTTTAGAATGGCAAACACCTTTTTTCCTAT
>JBMCMH010000025.1:0-27162 GCA_048614515.1 Alkalispirochaeta sp.
CGTCGTTCCTGGCACCCTCGCCGGGGATACGGTTCATTGCCTCGGATCTCGGCGTGAGAAAAACCGCTCCAGGGTTCCGATTACCCCTCGCGTCTGAGGAACCGGGAGATTCATCTGATTGCGTGAGTGCGATACCACGTTCTTCAGTGGGCGGTCAGTGAGTAATACGAATGCCAACCCCTCGCGAGGTTGGAGAAGCGGGCCGCCGTCGGTGCTCCGTTGCAGGAGTACCGGCCCAAACACGGGGTAGCAGTAATACGCAACACCGGCCACCGTCACGTTCTCGATCGAATCTCCGGCGGCCAGGAGCGAAATGAGCTCCGAAATGGGAGGGGTTATAGACATATCAAAGGTATCCCCGCCGCCGCCCAAGGCAGCCGCCGCTTCACTTCGGTAGTGGACGGTGCCCTTACCGTCCAACACGATACACCCGGCATCCAACAGCGACACGAGATTCTGCACGAGCGAGCGGTGCACTTCTAACGCGCCCCGGTGGAGAATGTTACTTCTCCACAAATGGCGATAGTGCTCCTGAAACGCCGCTCCCAGGCTGCCCAATGGGTTCTCCGCTGCCGAGACGGTTCCGGACTCGAGCTGCTGCAACGTGTGCTGCAGCCTCCGGTGGAGTCGACGCAAGCGAAACGGAACGAGAAAAACACTGAAGAGGGTAATTAACAGTAGTCCCGCCGCAATCTCCAGCAGGAGTACATCCTCCGGCAGCGTCCGCTGGTGAGCAAGCACTACCAGTACACCCGCCGCCCCATTGGTCCCCAATACCACGGCGACCACGATTCGAATTGTCCGTCGCGGTACGAGGAAGGCGGCGTCCTGCGTGGATGGGCTCATCGCGAGGCTCCGGAACGAGTACCGGCGCGCTCGCCCAATCGGCGCACGTCGTCCGGGCGTCCCACAAGCAGCAAGCGATCGTGTTTCTCGACCACAGTGTTTGCATCGGGCAATACAAACTGGGTGTAGCTGAAGTCGATGCCCCCATCAGCCGTACCACTCGCCAGACGTCGAATTCCTACCACGTTCACGCGTGCAGTTCGGCGAAGGTCCAGTTCGGCCAGGTTCTTACCGGCAAACCGTTCGGGGGCCGAGACGACGACAAATGAGAATCCCTCACCTAAATCGACCAGTTGCTCAATCGCGCGTTCCGAGAGTGTCGCCGCCAACCGTACCGCAGCGTCTTCCTCCGGGTTGATGACCTGGGTAATCCCCAACTTTCTCAGGACCCGACGGTGCATGTGAGTCATGGCCCGCGCGTATATTCGCGCAATTCCAAGATCCTGCAAATTGAGCGTTGCGATGATGCTGCTTTCGGTGTTTTCGCCGATCGCAACGATCGCTACATCGGAATCCGCCACCCCTGCCCCTTCCAGCACTGCCGGGTCGGTCGCGTCCCCAGTGATCGCCACATTTACCGTGTCCCGGATCGCTGCTACGTTGGCGTCGTGGCGGTCCACCGCAATGACATCAACATCGGTTTGCGCCAGCGCCCGACACAAGCTCAGTCCGAATGTTCCGAGACCGAGCACGGTTACGGTTCGCGAAGTATCCATTCTCCCAGACCTCCCTTACCCAACCGGGATTTCGCCTTCCGGCATCCGGATGGGTACCGGTTTTCCCTCCGGCCGAAACGCTGCAAACAACGTCAACGGCCCCAGCCTCCCGATGAGCATCAAAATAATCACCAGGATACGCCCTATACCACTCAACTCAGCGGTGAGTCCCGCGCTCAGTCCCACGGTTCCCAAAGCTGAGACCACTTCAAAGAGAATGACCTCCAACGGCGCCGATTCTGTGAGCGACAGCACAACCGTCGCG
Organism: Alkalispirochaeta sp.; assembly: GCA_048614515.1. GTDB lineage: Bacteria > Spirochaetota > Spirochaetia > DSM-27196 > Alkalispirochaetaceae > Alkalispirochaeta. The sequence continues at coordinate 1,828 of JBMCMH010000025.1, forward strand.
CCCATTACCGTAGTAAGTCCCACGGTGGTGAGAACCGTCGCTTGTGTTATGAGACGCCCCGGAAGCCGCCGATGAAACAGGACGGCATCGTTATGACGAAAGAAAAAGCGCCGAAACTCCGCAATCAGAACCGCCACCGTTCCGATCTTGATTCCGCCGGCGGTGCCTCCGGACGCTCCTCCGATAAACATGAGGGGCACGGCGATGAGGAGGGTTGCCCGCTGCACCTCGGTAAACGGTATGGTGTTGAATCCGGCGGTCCGGAACGTAACCGACTGAAAGACGGACACCAGATATTTCTGCGGAATTGACATGCCCAAAAGGGAGTTTCTGCTTTCCAAGATATAGAAGAGGATCGTGCCGACAACAAGCAGGATTCCCGTGCCTACCACCACAACCCGGACGGAAAGGGCTGAAGGCCGTCGCAGGCGGTCCCGTAGCCTGTTACGACATCCGATCAGTCCGATTCGTGGCTCGTACGTCAACTCTGCCTCGGTATCAGCACGGAATGGTTCTCGGTGCCGATTTCCGCTCAGGACGAGGAGCGTCCCAAACCCGACGCCCCCGGCGATGATGAGCGTCATGACCACCACGTTTACAAACGGATCGTGGACAAATTGCTCCAGACTATCGCTAAAGAGCGCAAACCCGGCGTTTGCGAAGGCCGAAACGGCATGAAACGCTCCATACCATACGGCTCGAGCCGGGGGGTTCCCGTGAGATATGAATGCCACCGTCAGCAGCAGCGCTCCCAAGAGCTCCACCAAAATCGCCACCACCAGCACGTTGCGCAGCTGTCGAGCCACTACATGGCGGTTTTGCTCGTTGAGCATGAACGACAACAATTCGGCTTCACTCATTGTAAGCCGGCGCCGAACGAGAAAGACGGTAGAAACCGCAAACGCCATGATTCCCAACCCACCCATCTGAATCAGTACAAGGATTACTCCCTGTCCAAACGGTGTAAACGCTGTGGCGGTGTCCACAACGATCAGGCCGGTTACGCACACTGCGGAGGTAGCAGTGAACAGGGCATCTAAGAATGAGAGGGAACCCGTAGCTGTGGTAGCAGCAGGTAGCGAGAGGAGCACTGCTCCAATGAGTGCTGCGGCGATAAACGAGATGCTCACAACCCCGGCGGGCCGTTGCCACAATAGGGTGAGAATTCGATTCACCGGCGCCTCCCGGCAGCAGAGATAACGCGCATGGCCCGCCATCCATCCTCCACCGAAGATACTGAGCGTCCTGCAGGGTTCCGCACCAGCCGAACTGCTTCCGCCGCCATACCGGAGAAATATCCGGTTGGTTCGGGTGGGCGCCGATGTATCGGCAGCAACGACCGATATCCGGAATAGTGGGGACTGGCCTCGCTCCGGGCCCAATCAAACACGCCGTTGCCAATTCTAATCCGACCGCTCCTGAAGCTTAACTCCAGTTCAAAATGTAGGTAGTCACGCTCCGCGCCAACCTCAATCGATACCGGTACACCCCGCCGCTGCAACTCACCGTGGAGCACCACCGATGACCGATGAGAGCGGTAGACACCGACCCGCCTCGTCAGCTTCATCACGTCTCCCGTGAGGTAGTGGATTGCATCCACCATATGGGTGCCGTCATGCAGGAACACCCGGTCATGACGGGCGGTGCGGCCGAAAAACAGCTCGCCTCGCACCGCCACCAACGACCCGAGACGCTCATCATCCACCGCTGCGCGGGTGATCACGTAGTCGGCAGAAAACCGGCGCTCGTGATTTACGACAACCCGCGTCGTTCCGGTACGCTCCAACCGCCGCATTCGACGCGCCGACCCTCGGGTGTGAGCAATGGGTTTTTCGCAGACCACCACCGGAATCTTGTGGGCCACCGCGGTCCTCAGGTAGTGCTCATGACTGTCGGGATGGGTCGCAATGACCAAAATGTGAGGTTGCGGTGCCCCCTTCAGAAGCTCCGCCGCCGACGAGAACTCCCCCGGACACCACCGTCCGGCAAACTCCCGCCTGCGATCGGGATTTGTGTCGTACCCCCCGATAATCCGACAGTCGTCGCGAGCCGCGAAGGCGCCGGCATGAGTAGCGGGCTTCTCGCGGCGAGAATCCTCCTCAAGCAATGAACAGATGCGGCCCAATCCAATACACGCTACGTTCACGATACCGTCGTAGTCCATCAGCCGGTCCGATTCACAACAGCGTGGTCACATCGGTCACCGTCATGCCGGCCGCTTCCGCCGCGGCAATACCAAATCGACTGTCCTCAAAGACGTGGCACGCCGACGCCGGAACTCCCAACCTACGAGCGCATTCCAGAAACATCTCAGGAGCCGGTTTCGGTTCCGTCACCTCATCGAAGGTAACCATCGCTTGAAACAGATGACTGATACCGGCCGTACGCATCACAATATTTGCCACGCCAAAGCGTTCATTGGTAGCCACCCCTAAGGGCATGTGCTCGGCGTAGTGGTGAGCAATCTCCAATACCGGCATAATCGGTTGGATCAACGGAGCGTGCCGAACAAACGCTTGATCCTTTGCCCGGGCGATCTCCTCTGCCGGTAGGGTCCGGCCATACCGATCCTCCAACCCTGAAACGATGTCCGGCGTCGTTTGACCGCCAAAACTATCGAACAGCTCCTGTGTAACCTGGATACCGTACTCTTCCATCGTTTCGCGCCACGCCTGGCGATGGACCGCCATAGTATCGAGTAACGTCCCATCCAGGTCGAAAATGAGGGCCCGCGCGTCTAAAGGTATCTCGTGTATCACAGCTGCAAACGCCCCTGTTCCATAATCCGACGGTGTGTTCCATCTTCAGCCCGGGCCTCTATATCCATGGCATCACTACCGATCATAAAGTCGACATGTTGTTGGCTACGATTTGCCCCCACATTGGCCAACTCCCCATCATCCATGTTCTCCCCGCCGCGTAGACACGTGGGATAGGCGGAACCCAACGCGAAATGGCACGCCGCGTTCTCATCCAGTAAGATATTCTGAAATACGAGTCCGGACTGAGCGATCGGAGAGGCTTCATCGACCAACGCGATTTCACCCATGCGGCGGCTCCCCTCATCCATGCTGAGGAACGCCTCCAGGATATCCCGACCTTCCTGTGCGCCAAAATCGATGACGGAGCCATCGTGAAACTCAAACCACGCATCGCTCACCACGGACCCATACACGCGTACCGGGCGAGTAACTGAGACCCGACCGGTTACGCCGGGGGCATACGGGGCGGTGAACACCTCTTCCGTGGGGATGTTGGGCAAGAACGGAACGCCGTCGCGCGTTACGGACCCACCGCCGAGCCATTGGGCCGTCCCATGAAGAGGAACGGTTAGATCGGTTCCGGGGGCGGAAACATGCAATGATCGTATCGCGAGATCGTTCAGCGCGGCACATCGGTGCTTGAGCGCATCACCGTGGTGTTTCCAATACTCCGCCGGATTCTCGTGGCTCAGCCGTAAAATAGGGTCCAGCGCGTGCCACATCTTTAGGAGGGCATCGTCGCCCACCGGGAGTCCCAACACGTCGGCGGCCCACGCCGGTGAGGGGACCGCCATCACCGTCCATTGCGTCTCATCATTGCTGAGCGCCCGGCGGAGCTGAGCATCCACCGCCTGAACGCTCTGCGCAACGCGCCCCGAGCGAGCAGCGTCCACTCCGTCCATAATAGATAGATCGACGGGACTTTTTAGTGAAAGCAGCGCCCACTTGTCTCGAATAAACTCTTCGATACGATGAGATCGATAATCCGGCACAAAGTCCAAGAAGTCGTCTGCGCTGTGGTCGAGACGAGCACGCCGCAGCCGAGACGACTCGGGCCATAGCTCAACATATCGCGCTCCCCAACGATACGCCTCATTGGCGACCGCCGCGGCGGTTTCGATATGCTCCGGCTCCGCCTTGATCGCCAGGCATTGACCGGGGCGGAGGTTGAGACCGGTCATGGCTATCTGTGAAAACTGTTCTGTGTACGTTCGTACATCCATGGCCGCATCTTAGCACGAGCCCCACTGAGGTTGTATACTCGCCCCGGCGTTAACAGAAATTGTTAAATGGACACCGGCCTGGAGGACACAGATGCGTGAAATCGCCGTCGGAGATGTGCACGGTAAACAGCGGGAAATGGAAGTGTTGTTGGACGCGGTCCGCGAACGGTACGCGCCGGAGTCGGTGATGTTTGTCTTCGTTGGTGATCTCGTCGACCGTGGTCCGGATAGCTATGGCGTGGTGGAATCCGTTCGGGCGCTGTGTGCTTCCCGGCAGGCGGTGAGCGTACTCGGAAATCACGACGAGCTGTTCCTGCAAGCGGTACTTCTGTTTCGTCCTGATCTGGTTCGTGACACCGGTCTCGATCCGATCGAAATGGAGCCGCTGGTGGCAAATCTCCGGGGCGCCTCCGACCAACTGCTCAGTCACTGGATCAACCAAGGAGGTGGAGCGACCCTTCGTAGTTACGGTGCGGTACCGCGCGATTCAGACAGCTGGAGTATCATCCCCCGAGAGCACCTGCATTTCTTGGCGACCCTTCCGCTCGCCTGGTCCGGCGTTGCGATGGATATATCTCACGCCCGGGCCGGAGCGCGCGCGATCTCCGAGGCGATCGATCTCGCCGATCAACCGTGGCGCGTTTCGGCGGAACTGCGGCATGAGTTATTATGGAATCGAGACGCACCCCACGATCCCCCGGGACGTCTCCATGTAAGCGGGCACACGCCGCGGGAGGAACCGTTGCGTCGCCCCGGGGCAGTAGAGATCGACACCGGGTGCGTGTTCGGATACACACTCACCGCGTTTGATCCTCAGGACGATGTATACTTGCAAGTACCCTGCACAAGGCGGGGGGATGAATAAATATCGATAGCCGGTGCATTATCTCTTGAATTTCTGCGGTGAATAGCGCAACTTTATGCCAGAACTTTCAAAAGGAGGAACAGATGAAGAGAATTCTGTTCACGGCGGTGTTGGTCACTTTGGTTGCGGGTCTTGCGTTTGCAGGAGGCCAGGGAGAGGGAGAATCTGAATCCAGTGGTCCGGTCTTCGCAACGATCGGTACCGGTGGGGTTACGGGTGTGTACTATCCCGCCGGAGGAGCGATCAGTCGAATGGTCAACGCCAAGAGCGATGACTACGGCATTCGCGCCTCAGTGGAATCTACCGGAGGTAGTGTATTCAATATCAACGCGGTTCTCAGTGGCGATCTGGAGTTTGGTATTGCCCAGAGTGACCGTCAGTACCAAGCGTTGAACGGTATGGCGGAATGGGACGGAAATGAGCAGCCGGAATTGCGTTCGGTATTCTCGCTGCATCCGGAATCGATCACATTGATCGCATCGGTGGATAGCGACATTGAGAGTGTATCCGACCTTGAGGGTAAGCGGGTAAACATTGGAAATCCCGGCTCCGGTCAGCTGCAAAACTCTCTTGATGTACTCAGGGCGTTTGGTCTCACGGAAGACGATATCGATGCCGAACAGGTGGGAGCTGTGGAAGCCCCGAGCCTGCTTCAAGATGGTCGAATCGACGCGTTTTTCTATACCGTAGGGCATCCCAACGGAAACATCACGGAAGCAACGAGCGGTCGCACTCGGGTGCGCATCGTAAACATTGAGGGTGACGGCGTAGATGAGCTGTTTGAAGAGCTGCCCTATTACGCCGAGGCAACGATTCCCGCAGATTTCTATCCGCAGGCCGCCAATGAAGACGATGCCACTACGATGGGTGTCAAGGCGACTCTCGTGTCCTCCACGGCCGTTTCCGACGATGTGGTATATGCCATAACCAAGGAAGTATTTGATAACTTGGAGGAGTTTAAAGAGCTCCATCCGGCCTTCGGTGTTCTCACGGAAGAGAATATGTTGCAAGGGCTTTCAGCACCAGTTCATGCCGGAGCATTGCGCTACTATGAAGAGGCTGGACTGGTTGATCTGATCAATCCGGATCTTCTTCCATAAATACAGATTCTGAGCACGACCGGCATCGTCGGTCGTGCTCGGTAATCATCAGTCATCTTACAGTGTGGGGAGTGTATGGCGGAGAATAGGGAACTTGAACGGATTTTGCAGGCGGAGACTGGTGTTACCCGTGTTCATCGCCGGTTCGACCGAATACTGATCACATCGGTAAGTCTCGCTTGGGCGTTGTTCCAATTGGCCCTTCCGCGGCTCATAATTCTTGACAGCATTACCGTCCGGTCCGTTCACCTTGCGTTTGCAATGGCGCTGGTGTTTCTGGGGGTGCCGTTCACACGGCGGCGTCATCGTGATATCCCAGGTCTCCATTCCCTAAAACATACGCCCCTTATCGACTATATCCTCGCTATTGTGGCGGTCGTCGCCGCCTTGTATATCGTGCTGGATTGGGACGGGATAACTACTCGGATGGGTATGCCGACCACGCGAGATCTTGCCATGAGCATTCTCCTCATTCTGCTTCTTTTTGAGGCAGCCCGCCGCGGTATCGGTATACCGATGGTGATTATTGCGGTGGTCTTTACCCTGTACGCGTTTTTTGGTCAGAGTATGCCCGGTATACTGGCGTGGCGTGGCGTGAGTCTCACCCGGTATACCAGCCAAATTGTACTCTCTTCCGAAGGAATATTCGGTATTCCGCTGGATGTATCCGCCCGCACGGTCTATCTATTTGTTGTGTTTGGGGCGCTGCTGGAGCAGTTTGGAGCCGGTCAATTCTTTAACGATATCTCGATATCACTCTTGGGTAAGTATAAGGGCGGGCCGGCGAAGGCTGCGGTCGTTTCCAGTGGTTTTACGGGACTGGTCTCCGGCTCAAGTATTGCTAACGTGGTTACCACGGGAACATTCACGATCCCGCTCATGCGAAAAGTAGGTTACCCGGCCAAGACCGCGGCGGCTACGGAAGTTGCCGCCAGCACAAACGGCCAACTTATGCCGCCGATCATGGGCGCTGCGGCATTCATAATCGCAGAGTATCTGGCGATGTCCTATTTCGAGGTGATCCGGGCGGCGTTTATTCCCGCCTTTGTCAGCTACATCGCGTTGTTCTATATTACGCATTTGGAAGCATCAAAGCTTGGACTCAAGGGCTTGCCGGCAGCGGACCTGCCGATCTTCTCGGATGTCATAAAACGGGGATTTCACCACCTGATTCCGTTGGCGGTACTGATTTATGAGCTGGCCTGGTTGCGGCGCAGCCCAAATCTCGCGGTGTTTAACGCCGTCATGATTCTAATCGCGATCTTCCTCGTCCGCGAAGGGTACGCGGCGATACGTCGGGGTGAGGGGTATGGGACTACCGCGCGGCGGTTGTTCGTCACGATCGGAAACGGGCTCGTGCAAGGAAGCAAGAATATGCTTCCGGTAGCGCTGGCAACCGCCACCGCCGGGATTATCGTGGGCGTCGTAAACATGGGCATCGGTAGCCGAATCGTGCAAATGGTTGAAGTGCTGTCGATGGGCAACATCTTTCTCCTCCTCTTCATTACCGCGTTCGTCAGCCTGGTAATTGGAATGGGTCTTCCCACAACCGCCACATACATCGTGATGGCATCAATAACGGTACCGGTGATTACGAAGCTCGGTGGCGACATGGGGCTCGTCATTCCCGCCATCGCCGCTCATCTCTTCTGTTTCTATTTCGGGATACTAGCGGACGACACGCCCCCGGTAGGTTTGGCAGCATACGCAGCGGCGGCGATTGCCAAATCCGACCCTATTTCCACGGGGATCAAAGGGTTTATTTATGATCTGAGAACCGCGGTAATCCCGTTTATGTTCGTGTTCAATCCGATGCTGTTACTGATCGGCTCCGAGGGATGGGCCCAGGGGTTGCTGATATTTGCATCCGCCGTGGGTGGTGTGTTGGCCTTTACGAACGCGGTTCAGGGATGGGCGCTTGTCTCCAACAGCTGGTTTGAAATTCCGATCTTCCTGCTGGCATCGGCACTGTTCTTTCTTCCCAATGTTTTTGTGGGAATGATAGGACTTGCAGAGTCCTCGTACTACCTCGTATATCCGATCGCGATCGGCGTGTACGTGTTGGCGTTTGGTAGTCAGAAGTTGCGCATCAAGCTCGCCGCTCAGTCGGCGGCGTAACCGTGAGTAGGGCTCGAAATGTACGAATCTAAGCGGTATCGAGACGAGGTCTCGCTCAAATACGAGCTATACAACGGCCTGTTTCTGGGCCTTCCGTTCGAGGATGTGAGGCGCACCGGCATTCTATTGCCGTTGTTCTCCGACCGGGCGCGATCGCGTCTTTCCCAAGGTGATTCCCCCCGCTCCATCGTGGAAGATTTTCTGAGTGAGCAGGAATTGGGCGATCGAGAGGATCAACTTGATTTCTTGTTTCGCCTGATTCAGCTGGTGGAGCGTCAGGTAGTTTTGTTTGATGCGCTGGAAGAATCGGCGTTTGCCCGGATAACGGATGTTGAAGGAACCGGAACCCTCAATGAAACGCTGGAGCGGATTATCCAGGCGGAGCGTCATACGGAGCTCTCCGAATTGGCGGGGCAGTTCCGCGTGCGGGTGGTGCTTACCGCGCATCCCACGCAATTCTATCCGTCGCGAGTCTTGGGGATCATTACCGATCTGTCGCATGCGCTCTCCACCAATGATGTTCCCCGCATCTATGATTATCTCCTGCAACTGGGAAAAACGCGGTTTGGAAACCGGGAGAAGCCCACCCCCATGGATGAAGCGCGGAGCCTTCTGTGGTACCTGGAGCATGTGTTCTATGAAACCGCGCCCGCCGTCCATGGGCGAATTGCGATGGTGGCCCGGCAGTCGGTCCGAGACGCTCTGCACGTGGACCCGATCGTTGAACTCGGGTTCTGGCCGGGTGGTGACCGCGACGGGAATCCGTTCGTCGATGCTCAGACGACGATGGACGTCGCCTTAATGCTTCGCCACGCTATTGTGAACCTTTATCTTCAGGATGTGCGATCGCTCTCCCGGCGACTGACATTTGATGGAGCTATTGAGCGGCTCACCTCGATTCGCGGTCGACTTCAGAGTACCCTCTTAGGAGAATGCGACGTGGAGGATGCTCCGGCCTACCCCACCGCCCACGCCCTGGAAGCAGACCTTATCGACCTCTGGGACCACCTCCATGAACACCATGATGGTCTATTTGCAGCGGACCTCGAATCGCTCATATGGAGGCTGCGAGTCTTTGGATTTCACTTCGCCACGTTGGATCTCAGACAGGACAGTCGTGTTCATCGGCGGGCGGTAGCGCGACTACTTCAACGTGAGTTCGACCTATCTTCTGATGAGCACTGGTTCCAGCTTGAACACATACTCCAGGAAGGCGCTATCCCTGGGATGCGCGATATTCAACACCGTCTATCCAACGATACGGTCCTGGCTGACACGGTAGCATCACTGCGCGCTGCCCGGGAAATTCAGGCAGCAAGCGGACCACGAGCGTTGCATCGGTACATAATCTCAAACACCCAGTCCGCCTCTGATATTTTAGACGTGCTCTATCTCTGTCGATGCGCCGGGTACGCCCCGGATGCGATCCAATTGGACATCCTGCCCTTATTCGAAACGGTCAATGATCTAAACAACGCCGAATCGATTCTGGAGCGCCTGTATCTCTCCCCTGTGTATCGACGGCACCTATCCTCTCGAGGCGATGTTCAGCAGATTATGCTTGGATTCTCCGATGGAACCAAGGACGGAGGATACGTTACCGCAAACTGGCTCATATACAAGACTCGGGAGGCGATCGCCCGTCACGCCGCCCGGCACGGGATTCGCGTCATCTTTTTTGAAGGCCGCGGGGGCCCGCCGGCTCGGGGCGGGGGCAAAACACACCAATTTTATCGTGGCATGGACCGCGAGACGGCGGGTGATGAGATACATCTTACGATCCAAGGGCAGACGATAACGGCCAACTTCGGTACTCCCTCTTCCGCACGATATAACCTCGAGCAGCTGGTCACCGCCGGCTTAGAAACGCGCCTGCTCTCGGAAGATTACCGTCCGTTCACCGAGCGGGAGCGAGAGCTCCTTAACCGGTTAAGTGATCTGAGTCTGAACTCTTATCAGCAGTTGAAACAAGACCCTCAGTTTCTTCCGTATTTAGAAGAGTTGACGCCTCTCACGCTCTACGGGGACGCCAACAACGCGTCCAGGCCGACCTCCCGCAGCTCGAGCGACCAATTGCGGTTAGAGGACTTGCGAGCGATTCCGTTTGTCGGAGCGTGGAGTCAGATGAAACAGAATGTGCCGGGGTTTTTCGGATTTGGAAGCGCCCTGCACCAACTGTTCAATGAGGGACAACACGAGGCGCTCCGTACATTGTTCCGGGAGCATTTGTTCTTCCGGACGCTGGTAGAAAACAGCATGCAGAGCATTAGCAAGGCCAATTTTGATGTCACGCGATATCTGGCGTCCGACCAGCGCTACGGAACGCTCTGGAGATCGCTGGAGCAAGAGCTTCACAGGACTCGATCCGCCCTCCTTACCATAACCGAGAGTTCTGCTCTATTACCGAGTGATTCCACTACCCGCCAGTCGATTACACTCAGGGAGCATATCGTTTTGCCGGTGCTCACGATCCAGCAGTATGCGCTGTCACGACTTCGGGATCCGCATCTCAGTGCGGAGGAGAAAACGGCGTGTAAGAAGCTTGTGGTGAAATCGATGGCCGCGATTATCAACGCGGGACGAAACGCCGTTTAGCTATCGGCCGATACAATTGCAACGTCCGCACACTCTCATGGAAAAGGGACTCATTGAACGCCGGTTTTCTGGAACGGCGTACCACCCCCTCCCGCCGGGAGAGGGTGGAATTGTTCGTCTAGGATGCCAGCTTCTTCGCGACCTGCGCCACGTGCTTACCTTGAAACCGTGCGCCTGCGAGCTCATTGTCACTTGGAAACCGACTGCCGTCACCGCCGGCGATCGTTGAGGCTCCGTACGGAGATCCTCCCGAAATCTCATCCAGCGTGGTCTGACCCTGGAACGCATATGGGAGACCAACGATTACCATCCCGTGATGGAGGAGCGTAATCTGCGTGCTCAGAATAGTGGACTCTTGCCCGCCGTGTTGGGTAGCGGATGAGGCCATCACACTGCCGACTTTTCCCACCAGCGCTCCCTGCGCCCATTGGGGGCCGGTAGAGTCAAGAAACATTCGCATTTGGCCTACCATATTTCCAAAGCGAGTCGGCACGCCAAAGATAATGCCGTCGGCGCGTTCCAAGTCCGCCGGCGAGGCCACCGGAATATCAGCAAGTTGCTTTTGCGCATCGGTAGCACCCATTGCAGCAATAACATCGTCCGATAGCAGTTCCGGTACGCGCATGATTTCGACGTCCGCTCCCGCCTCGCGGGCCCCTTCCGCCGCGGCCTGAACCATTTTGTACATGTGACCGTACGTGGAGTGAAACACGATCAAAATTTTCATATTAGATCTCCTAATCTGCGTGTGCTCCCATCCCCAGCTTTTTACACAAGGTGATGAGTGTTTGTTGTTCCTCGGCCGACAATACGGTAGCGCTGTCGGCAAAGCCCTGCGCCATACGGGGAAAGTATTCGGAAATCAACTCGTGCCCCAGGGGCGTAAGTTCCAACACCAGTTGCCGCCGATCTACGGGAGAGCGCGAGCGCCGCACGAGATTGCGACTTTCCAAGTGTGAAATCACAATGCTGATATTCCCTTTGCTTTTGAGTACTTTCTGCGCAACCACCGTTTGCGGCATTGAACCAAGATGCAACAGCGCCTCCAGAATACCGAATTGCGAGAGCGTAAGTCCGTTGGGTAACGGTGCTCGCCGTAACGCCGCCTTCTGAAAACTATCAGATGACCGCGTCAACGCAATGAATAGGTTAAGTGCCCGTTGCTCCCGTTCAGAGCCACGATAGTGAGTAGCCATTGATACCCCATCCCCGAATATGTAAATATCGTTTAACGTTAAACTAATTCACAAGATATGAAGTAGCGGGCGGAGCGTCAAGGAGTTTCCGGAACTTCCGGAGTTTCCAGTGCGACGGCTACTCGGTGGAGCGTGGCGTGTAGGTGGGCAAGTCGATGGAGATCGTTTTGATATCCTCCACCGATCACGGCGGCCACCGGGATTCCCAACGCGTTCAGACGCGATAATACAAGCCGGTCGCGCCGTTCAATGCCGTCCCGCGTCAGCGACAGTTTTCCCAGTCGGTCCCCATGAAACACGTCGACGCCGGCATCGTACAGGGCGAGGTCCGGGCGCCTCACGGTCAGCGCGTGCTCGAGAGCGGCGCCCACCTCGGTGAGATAGGCGTCGTCGGTCATGCCTACGGGTACGGATCTGTTAATGCCGGTGGATTGTTTGCGAAACGGAAAGTTTTCGCCGCAATGCACATCGAGACACGTTACGCGGGGATCGTCCCGGAAGGAGGCTAACGTCCCATCACCTTGGTGGACATCCAGATCAACGATAAGCACGTGCGTAACCGTCCCCTCTTGGAGGAGGCGTCGAGCTGTCACGGCAAGGTCATTAAAGATACAGAACCCGCTCCCATACGATGGATGAGCGTGGTGCGTCCCGCCGGCGGTATTCAAGGCGATTCCGTGACGGAGTGCGAGCCGCGCCGTAAGCAACGTCCCTCCCACCGCTCGCTTGGTACGGGCTACCAATGATGAGCTCCACGGCAGCCCAATTCTCCGAAGCTCCCGTGCCGGCAGCGTCCCCTTGGTAAATGAGCGAACGTAGTCGGCATCATGCACCAGCATCAGATCGGCATCTTCGGCGCGCTGCGGTACCCGGACGTTCTCGTCGGTAAGGATCCGTTCTGCACGGAGAATTGAATGAAGTGCCGCGAACTTAGCCATAGGGAAGCGATGGCCCAGGGGAAGCGGTGACACGTACTCCGGATGATAGACAATAGGAATCATTGAGAGGCTGTTGGTCCTATCGAATCCGGCCGTACCGTTCGGTCCTGGCCCGGAGCTGATCCGCAACGCCGGTGTCATCGAGCGCCCCGTCATGGAACCGCCACTGCCAGTTCCCACCGGTGGTCCCGGGAATCTTACGGTACGACTCAAATTGTTGGACCTTGACGGTAAATTTCCGGACACCGATATCGGGTAAAATAGCACGATACAATCGAGCCGGTCACGCCAGAAGACGAATCCGGCTAAAGATATACTCCAGACTATCTTCCTTGATTACCGTTCTGCGATATGTAGTACCCGGAAGCTCCTCTTCGGAGTCGCTACGGTACTGTAGGTATTTCTGTTTCCGTGTCGCGTCGTACCAGTAGACAAGGCGCAAGTTTCCGTTCTCGATTTCGAGACACGTCATTCCCCGTTTGCCGAGGACACAGCCCGAATTGAACATGCTGGGAACGAGCAAATGCTCTCGGTAGAGGCTTGTGGAATTATGGTCCTCCGCTTCTTCCGACTGAGACTCCATGAGTTCCGCCTTCAGCCACCTAATCTGCTTCTCAATCTTGCCCGGTTTTTTGCTTTTGGGATACTTTCGGCAGAGCCGCTCGATCTCAAACTGGAGGGCATCAACTTTTGACATTGATTCGAACAATGGCCGATGCGTGTGTCCGATAATCGCCATGATCTTCCGCGCCGTGGCAAATTCGTATGCCCGCCGTTCGGTGCGGAATTGCTTTCGGCTATCCGCGGCCACCGTGCGATTACCGATACGTAGCGGGTTCGCAAGGTACCGCAACAAGAGCCGCACGATATTGTTGTGCTTCTCGTACCAACGGGATGACTGATGTCCATGGAAGATAAATAGCTCCCGATCATCGTAGCACAGCCGTAACCCCTCAAATACCTCGTCCATATACGTTTCAGGCCACGATTCATGGCCGCTCATGGCCAACGGCGTTACCGATGGACCGCCCTCCAAGAGATCGATATCGTGATTGCCGACGATTCGAGTGAGGCCGCCCCGGGTCGCCACCTCCTGAAGCGCGTGATATACCTGAGGCCACCTACGAACGATCGACTTCATGGGAAACCGTTGCAGATCTTCCACATCACCATTGAGGATGAGGTGATAGTCGGATACGGCGTAGTAATTACGAATCACGTCGGAGAACAAATTTCCGTTGTGCACAAAATCGTCGGTACGAGAGCCGTTGCCCATGTGGAGATCACTGAAGATCACGATCCGGTCCTGCGTCGTCAATGGCCGTACCGGGGTTCGCTCATACAACTCTCCGAGATTGGTCGCGCTGAACTGCTGTGCTTTCACGTCTTTGCTTTTACTCATCTCGTGTTAAGTTCTCGTTACGAGAGTATCAGTCACGGGAACAGATTACCAGGCGTCTTGACTAACACCCGGCTCCACCCGAACATGACAGTTTCACGAGAGCTTGATATACTAACAGTGAGGGAGGCTCATGCGCCCAGACTACATAAGCTTTGACACAAAATCTAGAGAAGAGCTCCTTTCCCAAACCGGTAACTTCACCCCTCCCGAGCGGAGCGTGTTTCATCTGTTGTGTCAGCACTGGCAGGACCGGATTCCCTATGATCGGTTTGTCTCCTTCCTTAACCACGACGAACACGGAACGACCTCGGACTTGTTGAGCCTTATGGGTAAACTTCGTCAGGCTCGGATGGGACTATTGCGGACGTCGGTGACCGACGGCCAACGTTCTCGGGAATCAATGATCCTCACTGATCAGGACAGCCCGGCTTTCTTCGCGGAACTGGCGGACGAGTATTTCACCGATATGCTGGAGTCGATTCTCAATCCCCTCCCGCTGGTGAGTACCGTGGAGGAGGAAATCGGCTCAATCCCGACTGAAGCGGTGCAGCCGGTGTCTCCGCAAGAGATTGGAGCCTATTACTCCGGCAAGAAAACCAGTGATCTACCCTTGGTGGTTACCACAATGGGCAACGAGGCGCTTTTAGTGACGCAGAAACGCCTGAGGCCCTTTGTGAATGTGGCGATCCTGAAGATGCGGTACTTCATGAGTAATACGTCGCTCCTCGGCGCGTTGGCCAAGCTTCAGGATACGAGCTTGCTTAACCTAAAGCAGCAGAGTGCGGGGAAAGACCCAACGTTCTGGTTGGCGTTGACCAGAACGGTAGTCGACCATCGCCGAGACCTGGAATCAATGAGAACGCTTTCAGTCAATGAGAACTTTTTTCACGCCGCGATGCTCCTGAAGAACTTGATTGAGTCTCAGATAGCTGAAGCCAAACAGAAAAAGGAAGCTGCGGAGAATAGACAGCTCGATCTGAATGCAATCGCGATGGCGGTGAAGGAGTCGCCGGAGCAATGGATTGAACAGACAACTCTAACCGAGCTGCTGGAGCGCCAAAGAGAACGATACGCTGATGAGTTTGAACAATTCCGGGAGGAGTTTTACGAACGGTATGTTAAGGCTCGTGGCAAGAACACCCTGCCAAAGATCGTCCTCCTCAACCGAAAATATATCCATCGAGATAATATCTTTCCGTTGTTTTTACAAGACTTCCGAATGCTCGAGAACGAACTTGCCGCAGAGTTTGCGCTCCATATGGAGCAGCAGCTTAAGTCGGGAAACCGGGGCAAGGACGCAACGTTCTATAGTCTCGACAATTTTAACGAGGCGATCGCGGAACAAGTACGTGTGAGAAGTGAGTTTGTATCCGCTTTAATCGAAAAGCCGTCCATTCTGGCGGAGGCGATGATCCTTCACATCAAGCAGAACCATCTGGCAAAAGATGTCGAAGAACTGAAACAGCGACTCTCGGTCTACTTTGACCCGGAGACGATGCACCCGTTGCCCCTGAACGAATGGTTTAATCTTAAGCCGCTGGACCTTTTTGAACGGGCATTCGAGACACTTCCAATCCTCAAACGGATCTGGATCCGACTCACGGGAAAATATGAAAGCTATCGCGGGAGATACCTCGGCCAGAGCGCCCTGAAACATAGCATGGCACCTACGCATCGTCCGGATTCCGCCGACTCGCGCATCTCGGAACCGCGGGACGCGCCGAACCGACGCGCTCACCGTGGCGAACGCTCTCAAGGGGGTGCCGAGAAACGGACCAAATCACCCCGTGGCCCATCAGGTACCGCGAAATCCGGTAATGCTCAGCGCGCGGCCGCGTCTGCTCAGGCTGCTAAGCGCGCGTATTCCCGCAAGCAGGTGGACTCCGCATGGGATGAGTTTGGTAATACCATCAAGAAGGACCCCTGACATGTAGCTTTCTCTCAAGCGGGGACGACCACCGCCGTCACAGCACCTCCCGGCCGTCCCTCAGCGTTCCCGCTCCGGAGAGATACACCGCTTCGGTCATCCAGCACCCGCGACAGTCGCCGTCATTTTGCCGTCGAAGATAGAAGTCATACACAGCTACCGTTTCGCCGCGAACAAGCCGAACTCGCTGCAGCGCACGTTCCTCTCGCACGAGGAGCTGGGCATATTCAGCTCGATCGTGCTCGAGCATAAGCCCGTACGCGGGACCTTTGAGCATTGAGGCGAATCGTGGCAACGGTCCGGTACGACGGCGATTGCCCGGACTTGCGAAACGGAAGCCAATTTCGATACCTTCATCTTCGCCGTTGTTGTTGCCGAACGCGTGCAATTGGATTTGCACCACCTCTCGCGGGGTCAGATCCGGTGACGGACTGCTGTCACGAATTGGCTCGAGGCCGTCGGGGGTGGACGTACACCCCAGCAGAGTACCGACCAACATAACTATGGGAACCAGACGTAATGCCGACATATTCACAAGATATGAATAATCATACTGAAACGCCAATCACACCAGGACCTCGCCCCCATTATTCTCTCGCGGTCATCGGAGGGGGGCCTATTGGAATGCACATCCTCGGACGAGCACTCTCAGAGGGAGTGGTGCCCGCCGAGGACTCCATTATCATTGACCCGTATCCTGAACCGTTTGCGCAGTGGCACCGACGTGTGAACAACTGTCGCATGAGATTTCTGCGATCCCCCGCCAGTCATGGAATCGCTCGGGACTATCGCACGATCCGTCGAACCATTCGTTCGCGCGAAGACTTTACACCTCCGTATCACCGGCCGTCCGTGGAGTTGTTTGCGGATCACCTTCACCAATATCGAGGCGAAACGCTGGCCGGGACCAATCAGGTACAGGGAATGGTTCACGCGATCCTTCCGGCGCAGGACGCCAGCGGATACCGGATCGAGATAGCCGGCACGAATGCCCCGCGCGCGGTGACCGCCGACGTCGTAATTCTGGCGGTTGGCCAACCACCTGTGCGGATACCTCCGCCGCTGACGAGTCTGCCCGCCACGGCACCGTTGTATCACGTACATGAGGACACCAGCGCCATCGATCATCTAACCTCAAGTAGTGCGATCGCGATCGTTGGCGGCGGAATCGCGGCTGCCCATCTCTCACTCGCTCTCACGGAAAGAGGACACCACATTACCGTGTGGAATCGGGATCGCTTCACCAGTTACCAGTTTGACAGTGACCCCTGTTTTGTGGGCCCTCGATGCGCGTCGCTCTTTGCGTCAATTCCCGACTACCGTGACCGACGAGCCCTGATTCAGCGGAGCCGTCGCGCCGGCAGCGTGCCGCCGGCGCTCTTCCAAGAAATTCGGCGCACCGAGCAGGCGCGACGGCTCCGCATCATTCGTGGAGAAGTCACTCGCGCTGCACTATCCGGTAAACGGATCGTCATCACCGGCCGAGAGCAGACAGTGAACGCCTCCTCCGGCCCTCGCTCGGCACCGAGACGGAGCGAAGAATTCGACGCGGTCATCGCGTGTACCGGGTTCACCGCCGGTCCCCCCGCCGCCGACCTTATCCACCAGATCTCACGCGCGCTCTCCTTGAGAATCGCGGAGGACGGCTACCCCATTCCGTCGGCAGAGCTCCAATGGGCTCCGGGTGTATTTGTCGCCGGAGCACTGGGTGAACTGGAACTCGGACCACCTGCCCGAAACCTTGTGGGGGCTCATCTTGCCGGAAGGAGGATCCTCCCGGCGCTACACCGACTGTTCACAGCCCAGAGATCGAACTGAGCCCGCCATCTACCCCGATGAGCTGACCGGTTATCCACGAGTTTCTCGGATCGAGGAAAAAGAGCGTGGCGCGGGCAATGTCTCCCGGTGTACCCACCCGCTTGAGGGGATGGCGCTGGGCGGCGGCCTCTCTCTTTTTGTCATTGGACAGCAACCGTGCTGCCAAAGGAGTATCGGTCAATGACGGTGCCACTACGTTAAAGCGCACATTCTTGTCCGCGAACTCCGCTGCCAGCGTCCGGGTCAGTCCAAGGAGTGCAGCCTTTGCGCTTGCAACTGATGCATGGAATTGCATGCCTACCCCAGCAGCAACCGTGCTGTACATCACCATGGAGCCACCATCCCCCGCACTGAGGGCGTTCTGCACGGCGCGCACGACGCGCACCGCCCCCACCACGTTCAGATTGTAGTCCTCCAGATAGACTTCCGGTTTTAGCTGCTTAAACGAGCCCAGGGAGATGTTTCCCGGCGCAAATACGACGCCGGACAGATTCGCTGGGATCTCCGGAGTCTGCTCGGCGATATCCTCGGTTACGTCCACCTTGGAGTAGGTCACGCCCGCCGGGTACCCGCCGTCAGGTTCACTGCGACTCCACGCATGCACATCTGCCCCTTCGGCGATGAGTGCCTCCATGACCGCATGGCCTACCCCGGATGATGCGCCAACCACTAATACTGTTTGATTTGAAAACGTGTTCATCCGTATAAGGTAGTTCCGTGCACCCTGTGACGGCGACTAAACAAAGGATGAACACCGAGCGCCGGGAAGTTGTGCGGTCGGTGCCGGAGGTGAACCAATCCGTGAAGCGCGCCGGTGTTACCCGCTCAGCAATTCCAGGTCTTCCTGACTATTCTGAAATTCCAGTATCGCCGCTTCAATCAAGGTAAACACCATCGGAAACACAACATTGTGAAAATAGGCGCGTTGTGCGATTTCCGACTTGAGCTCCTCATAACGACGCTGGTATTGATCCATAGCCAACCGGACATACCGTTCAAAACTGGCAAACGGCACCGCCTCCGGCTCCGTTACCGTGGTGGAATTGATAATGTCCTGGTATTTGCCCACCTTTAGGAGCATATCAAATAGCGAGAACTCTTCCCGCAAGGCCGCTTCCAGTAAAGATTCACGCCCTTCCTGTTCTTGGAGTCGAGCATCATACCGACTCGGATAGAGAAGCTGATAGATCGGTCCCCGCCGAATGGCAACTCCTGCGTGCTCCAAATGGGACTCGACCGCATCGATCACATATCGATTCCCCCGGTAGTACCGTATCAGGTCCGATATCTGCGCGGCACCATATCGGCCATGAAACAGTAGCGCTTCCACCTGGGTCGCAATCTGTTCCGGGAGGTTCGGATTCACCTGAATACTGCATGTCTCATAATACGCGCCGGATTTTTCCCGAATCGTCACCGTTCGATGCTGAAACAACTCGTCCTTGGTGATGGTGGCGTACCGACTCCCCAACGCTTCTGCTTCACGTCGGAATCGCTCGTAATACTCATCAACGATCCCACTCTTCTCCAGAACTTCGAAGTACTTTCGCGAGACCCGCAGCCCCCCCACGGGAGCAGTCGTTTCCATCCGTTTTGCATCGATCACCGGCATCCCGATTACATCCCACTGCCGCGCTCCTTCGGGACCGAAGTTACCAATGGTCACCTCACCCAAATTGGCCCCTATTCGAATACGGATTTGAAACATTGCCGACAGGGGATTTGCCACCGCGTCATCGTTACGCAGGCGATCGATAATGGCCAGCGCCTTCTGTAACGCCTGCCGATCTTCTCGAGACGCGGCGTCGTCCAGGAACCGCGTGTCGGCACTGTTGAACAACACGCTCACCCGTTGCATCTCGACGCAGGTATAGAACAACTCTCGAGCGATATAGATCTGAAGATCTTCACGCCGATCAATGTGGCGGGCGGTGGCGTCGATGAGCCCGCCGTAGTGAAACATGAGCGAATCACCCTCAATCTTGTTGAGGTATCCACCTCGTCGCCGGAGAACAGAATTAAACGCGGTGTAAAGCCCGTTGAGAACCTCCTGGTTCTCTTTAGGGGTCAGAAATTTTGACAAGAACGTATAGTTGGCAATATCGATAAACCCGATACCAACCTCGGCTTCTTCACTGTCGCGCGGAATCCCACCAACCTCTAGGATCGCGTCGACCAGTTGGCGGGGAAGATAGAAGTCTTCGATCTGAGAACGGAGCTCTGACGACATACGCTTAGTGTAGATGTTGGTGGGGCGCCCTGCAACTATGCACCCCGTCTGAAGATTACTTTTTTTCCGGTAACCGGCCCAGAAACTCTTTCTCGCTCAGAATAGGAATTTTGAGTTCCGCCGCCTTCTTGAGTTTTGAGCTTCCGCTGCCGGGGTCGTTAGTCACCACGTAATCAACGGAAGATGTGACGCTGCTGCGGGTCTGTCCCCCGTTACGAGTTACCATTCGCTCCGCTTCGCTGCGGGTCATACTCTGAAGGGTACCGGTAAAACAGTATGTCTCCCCCTCCAGAGGTAATTGCTCGACCGAGGAGGACGATGAGGTGCCTTCTTCCAGTACAATCCCCGTGGCCTCCAAAACTTCCTTCATCATGGGATACACCTCCCGCACGCCCCGGGCAATCTGCTCGGCGGTTATCTCCGCAATCCCCTCGGCCTGCGCCAGCTCCGATGCTGAAGCTTCGTGTAGCGCCTCCAACGTCGAAAACCCCGCGTCCACTACCTTCTGAATCTTCAAGGCGGCGATACCGAAGATATCAAACCCAGCGACGAACCGAGCAAGCGGGATCGACTGAACCGCATGAAGATTGGAGAGCGCTTTCTTAGCGCTGGTCTCCCCCATGCCTTCAAATGAGGCGATATCCTCCCAACGCAGTCGATAGAGGTCCACGATCCTCCGGACATAGCCCGCGTCAAACAACTTCTTCAACAGCACATCCCCGAAATCCCGCACTTCGAGAACCGATATCCATTTCTGTAGTCGGTGAAAATCGCGTTTGGGGCAGGTCAGGTTCGGACAGTAAAGCCGCTTTCCTTCGTTTACCAGCTCCGTTCCGCACGTTTCGCATGTCCTAGGCACTTCGATGGGGGTTGCGTCCGGGAGCTGACGTACAAGACGTTCGATCTTGGGAATAATATCTCCCCGTTTGGTGACCACCACCTCGCTTCCGATGCGAAGGTTCATGTCCGCTATGAGCTCCGGGTGTACGAGACTGGCGCGACGAACGGTTGTTCCCGCCAGTTTTACCGGATCGATTATTGCAACCGGCGTATAGAGATGTCCGGAGGTACTCCACTCGACCTCTCGCAGTACACTCAGTGCTTCCTCCGCGGAAAACTTGAACGCGATCTGCTTCTGCGGCCGGGCGCGGCGCATGTCGGCCCAATCAATTGTGGGCCCCTTTACCACAAGACCATCGATATCAAACTCAAGGTGGGCACGCTCTTCCGCCACAACATCCCGGAAGTGGACGATTTCCTCCACCGTCCGAAACGTCTCATACGGTACCAGGAGAAATCCCTGGGCCTCGATCCATTTGAGCTTTGACAGCTCGTCATCGAAGGGGCGGGTGTCACCGTCGGCGTGGGCGTCATAACACAGCACCTTGAGATGTTCGCTTCCGTG
This sequence comes from Alkalispirochaeta sp., assembly GCA_048614515.1. Classification (GTDB taxonomy): domain Bacteria; phylum Spirochaetota; class Spirochaetia; order DSM-27196; family Alkalispirochaetaceae; genus Alkalispirochaeta. The sequence goes on from JBMCMH010000025.1 coordinate 23,407, forward strand.
GCCGTCTTTGCGCTTCATGAGGCCGTTGGCTGCGTTGCGGCAGTTCGCCTTGTCCGCATAGTACCGCCGGTGAATTTCGTGCTCCATGATGACTTCACCCCGAATCGCCCCGGTGAAATGGTTGGGCAGTTTCTGTACCACTCCCTGCATACGGCGGACGTTGGCGGTGATGTCGTCACCGACCGTCCCGTCTCCCCGGGTTACGCCGTATTCGAAATCTCCGTCACGATACTGCAGCTCGATACTAGCTCCATCAAGCTTGTACTGGACGATATACTGCTCGTGTTCTACTCGCTGGGCCCACTTCTGCAATTGTGTGGGGGTGGAGGCCTTTTCCTGGCTATTCATCGGCATGAGATGGCGTCGTTTTGGGAATCCGGTGGCCTCATCCGTTCCCACCCGCGAAAAGATGGGGTGATGCGGCGCCCGCCGCTGAAGCTCATCCCACAGTTCATCAAACTCGGCGTCCGAGATCTCCGGCTGATCGTTGTAGTAGCGGTCTTGGTGATACTCGACGAGCCGAGCGAGCTCGTCTATGGACCGAGCCATCGTCTCAGACTCCGCTATCCTGATACAGGGGATGTATCTTCTTGCGATATGCTTCGTAGCCCTCCCCTGCGTGATAGGAGGAGCGGACCAACGGTCCCGCATCGCAATGAGCGAATCCCCGCTCAAGGGCCCGGTCCCGAAGCTCAGCAAACTCTTCAGGAGTCCAGTACTTCTGGACGGGAAGGTGCGTCCGGGAGGGTTGCAGATACTGACCCAGGTTGACGATTTCCACGTGGTTGGCACGCATATCGTCGAACGCTGCGAGAATTTCGTCCCTTGTTTCACCGAGCCCCAACATGAGACTGGTTTTTGTGGCTCGCTGGGGGTCCATCTCGTGCGCAAGACGCAATACTTCCAGGGACCGGTCGTAGTCACTGCGAGATCGGACCTGGGGAGTGAGCCGGCGCACCGTCTCGAGGTTGTGGCTCATAATCTCCGGCTTGGAGTCCATCACCTGCTGGATCGCATCCCGATTACCCATGAAGTCACTCGTGAGCACTTCTACCGAGCACTCCGGCGCCCCGCGGTGAATTGCGCGAACCGTATGTGCCAGAATCTCGGCGCCGCCGTCCTTCAAATCGTCGCGGTTGACCATGGTGATCACGACGTGCTGGAGGCCCATCTTGGCCACCGAGTCCGCCACGCGCTTTGGTTCGCCCACATCTACAGCGCTCGGTAATCCGGTCTTTACCGCACAGAAGCGGCATCGACGCGTGCAGGTGTCTCCCAGAATCATGAAGGTGGCAGTGCGGTGTTCTCCCCAGCACTCGTGAATGTTGGGACACCGCGCTTCCTCGCAGACGGTATTTAGCCGCTCTTCCCGCATGAGTTGTTTGAGATATCGAAAGTTATCATTGGTATTGAGCTGTATCTTGAGCCAGTCAGGCTTTCTTGTTACGTGTACCGACATACCAGTAGGGTAGCCAAATCGGTCACCCTTGGTAAACCCGCTTACCCGAAAGCTTGACACCCCTGGTGCGGGTTCATAAGGTTACGCAATGAAGGTCAGATACAACGCCCCGGTGACCCTTACCTTTGCACTTCTTTCTTCACTGGTATTACTCCTCGACCAAACGCTGTTTCCCACGTTAATCGAACGTCTGTTTGTCGTGGGCCCGGCGATGACGCCGTCCGACCCTCTGGAATATGTGCGCCTCTTGACCCACGTAGTGGGTCACTCCAGTTGGGCTCATCTCATGGGCAATTTCGCCTTTATCCTCTTGTTGGGACCGATCCTTGAAGAGAAATACGGAACGACGGCGCTGTTCATTATGATCGCAATTACCGCGGTGGTGACGGGGTTACTAAACATATTGTTTCTCTCAACCGGGCTCCTGGGCGCCAGCGGCGTCGTGTTTATGATGATCTTGCTCATTTCGTTTACCAATATTCGGCAGGGCGAAATTCCGTTAACCTTCATACTCGTGGTGATTCTCTATCTCACCCAGGAAGTTGCCAATTCGGTTCGCCAGGATTCGGTGGCGCAATTCGCACACATCTCGGGGGGCGTCATTGGAAGCCTGTTTGGTTTCCTGCGGCCCCGCCGCAGCAGCTGAGAGGACTGCGTTGATATGGCAGAGGTAATTGCAGACCGCTTACAGGAAATCGAGGCGCGTCACCAGGAACTGGAGCGGGCGCTGTCTGATCCTGATCTCCATAAAGATAAGAAACGCGCGGTGGAAACCATGCGCGAACACGCTCGGCTTGGGGCGATCGTTGAAGCGTGGCACCGATATCAGCACCACCTCCAAGAACTCTCCGATAATCACGAACTCTTAGCGAATGAGACCGATCAAGAGCTCCAAGAGATGGCGCGGGAAGAGACGGAGCACCTTGAAGAGCAGGTAGCGGCAACTGAACGGGAGCTCAAGCTGCTCCTGGTGCCGCCGGATCCCCTGGACGCAAAAAACACCATCATGGAGATCCGCGCCGGCACCGGCGGGGACGAAGCGTCGCTATTTGCGGCCGACTTGTACCGGATGTATACCCGCTACGCCGAGACGCAGGGCTGGAAGATCGAGATCATGGATCGCAACGAGACCGAAGTGGGCGGATTCAAGGAGATTACGTTCTCCATATCCGGTAATTCCGTATACAGCCAGCTCAAATACGAAAGCGGGGTTCATCGTGTCCAGCGAATACCCAGCACCGAAAGCGGCGGCCGCATCCACACCTCCGCCGTTACCGTGGCGGTTCTCCCGGAGGCGGAAGAGACCGACGTTGAAATTCGCTCGGAAGACCTCAAGATCGACGTGTTTCGCTCATCCGGTCCTGGTGGGCAGAGCGTAAACACCACCGATAGCGCGGTCCGGATTACGCACAATCCCTCCGGTCTCGTCGTAATCTGCCAGGATGAGAAGAGCCAGCTCAAAAACAAAGCAAAAGCGCTCCGAGTCCTCAAGGCCCGCCTGTTTGACCTGGAAGACTCAAAACGCAAGGAACAGGAAGCGGAAGCGCGGAAAAGCCAGGTAGGCAGCGGTGACCGGAGCGAACGAATTCGTACATACAATTTTCCCCAGAATCGGCTCACGGATCACCGAATCAATCTGACTCTTTATAAGCTCGATTCGATCATGCAGGGAGACTTGGCGGAAGTAATCGACACCTTGCGCCTGAGCGCGGGAGAGGCGGCGCATTAGTGGTGGATCCCTTTCCAAGGGATATCACGGTGGGAAGACTGCGCGAATTGGTCGCGCGGTCTCTCTCGACGAGTGACTCCCCCGCGCTGGATGCCCTCATTCTTCTGGAAACCGCCTCCTCCCGGTCTCGCGAGGATCTGTTGGCAGAGTTTCGTACTCCCGCAACCCGCCTGCTGTCCGCGGCGACTTTGGATCGACTATCATCCTTGGTTGAACGGCGTCGTCGGGGCGACCCCATCGCCTACATTACCGGTACCAAAGAGTTCTTCGGCTATGAATTTGCCGTAGGTCCCGGAGTGCTGGTGCCTCGTCCCGAAACCGAGCACCTCGTGGACGAGGGGCTGCGCCTCCTTGCACGCCACAGCCACGCCGTTATCCATGACGCCTTTACCGGTACCGGGTGCGTCGGGATCACCCTCGCCCGGGAACGGGCGGCCCGCGGCGCTACGACGAGACTGATGCTCTCCGATCACGACCCGACGGCTATCGTGTGGGCGGAACGCAACGCCGCCCGTCTCCTCCAGGGGATCGCGGAAATCAACTATTCGGTGGAGCGAGCTGATGTGCT
>JBMCMH010000026.1:0-26713 GCA_048614515.1 Alkalispirochaeta sp.
GCGTTGTCACTCGCGAATAGTTGTCTCATCTGTCTGATTCTCCGAACTCGTGTGAATTTGTTGGTAGAGCGCCGACAATTGCGGATGGTCCGGTTCCAACTTCTCCACCATCTGATAATCGGCCAGGGCGGCATCGATGTCGCCGAGCTCGCGGTAGACTTGGGCCCGGGCGATACGAGACTCCAGATGATAGGGATCATACTCAAGACATCGCGAAAAGTCAGCCAGGGCGGTCTGCAGGTGCTCTCGGTGGCGATGCACCACTCCCCGGTAATAATAAGCGCGGGTTGTGTGGGGAGACAGACGAATGGTAGAGGAAAAATCCTCAACCGCTCCCTCAGGATCTCCCAGTGCAAACCGCGCCATCCCCCGATGGCTATGGATAACCGCCGCCACGTGATCTTGCGGCTGATAGGCGAGAATATCGCTGTACATCCGCTCTGCTCCGCTGTAGTCCTTCTGATTGTGGGCGTGCAGCGCCTTTATGAGCATGCTGTCAATGGTGTCGCTGCCGGTATTGAGCGAATCTACCTCGGTATCCTTTGACTCCACCGTAGGCTCACTACCGCTCGCCTGGGACCAGAAGTTCTCCCGCCGCTGCATCAGCTTGCGCTGGAGTGATCGCTGATAGTCGCGAATCTCTTGAAAGATGATATCCGACAGGGTGAGGTTAGCGTTAAGAGCCGCCAGCTTTCTCCGAAGCTTTCCGTCCAGCGGGGTGAGCTCTGCCTTGTATACCAATTCGTGCTCCACCTCGGCCCAGGCATCTTGCAGAATCGTCCGTAATTGCACCTCACAGATCCACTCATTGCTCAGGTGAAAGCTATCGCAGATATCGCCGGGAAGTGTGGTGAGTAGATGAACGGAGGAGTATCCAAACTCGGACGTTGCCAGTTCCGAGCCCTTGCGCTCGACCTCGTCTACGGGAAACGCGGTCTGCAGGATCTCCTCCACCCGCGCGATATCTTCCACGAACGGACACACCACCCGAATCCCCAGGAGGTCGGTTACTCGCAGAATGTCTCCCTCGGCGAGGTCTCGACTCCGGCGGAGCAATTTCTCATAAAAACTATCAAAACTCTTCACGCGGTACTTCATCGTCGGTTGGAGGTCATGCAGCTCCACCGTCCGTCGAATCCGCCTCTGCAACTCATGCAGAGCCTTTTCCAGCACGACCGCATGCTGATCATAATCTTCCTGAAGCTCCCGGCGTGAACGCAGAGGAAGCACAAAGCGGTACATGGCAGTCATCTTAGCATGTCCTGTGCTATTTTGAAGCCACCATGACACGGACTGAACGACTATTCTTGGAAGCGGTATTTATCGGAATCTTGCTCATATTCTCCATGGCGTTTCTGCGCCTGATGGAGCCGTTTTTGCTGGACGTATTCCTGGCCCTGGTGTTGGCGAATATCTTCCGTAAACCGTATCTGCACCTAACTCACGCCACCGGCAGACCGAGGCTGGCTTCCTCGCTCATGATTATCGTGGTATTTCTCGTGGTGGCTTTGCCGGTGGCGATGGTGGCGACCCTGGTGTCGGCGGAGCTCGCGGGAGCGGTGGCGAACGTCCGCCAGAATTGGAGCTCCCTGCAATCGTCGATCGGGATTCCGAATCTCCTAGCCGCCGCTGAGGATCTGCCCGTGATCGGTCAGCTCCTGTCGCAGTTTTCCACACAAGAGATTACCAACACGATCCGGGAAATTCTCTCCACCTCTGGTGACTACCTCCTCAGACTGTCTCAGCGGTCGATTGGAAATATCACCGCCGCCGTGTTCAACTTCGCCATTATTCTGCTCCTGCTTTACTTCTTCTTCGTGGACGGTCACCGCCTCGTGGATCGGGTGTATGAGACGATACCGGTGAGTAACCGGGACATGGACCAGATTGTTTCCGAGACGTTTAACACCACCAGCGCCACCCTCATCAGCACCATTATCATCGGTCTCATGGAAGGGGGCTTGGCTACCGTTCTCTTCCTGGTGTTTCGACTGCCCAGTCCATTTTTGTGGGGTGTGATCACCATGGTTTTGTCGATGATTCCCCTTATCGGCACAAACCTGGTTCTCGTTCCGGCGGGGCTGATCACGCTGGCCGCCGGCCGGCCGGGGGCAGGGATTATGATCATTATCACCGGCGCGGTGGGAGTGGCGATCACCCAAAACGTGGTGAAGCCCAAGCTTCTGGGAGACCGGTCCGGTTTGCATCCCGCGTTGGCTCTGTTGTCAACGATTGGGGGCATCGCCTGGCTCGGTCTGATCGGCTTTCTGGTGGGACCGGTCCTGGCGGCGCTGTTTGTGGTGGTATGGCGGCAGTTTACGCGACGGTATCGGTCGCTTCTGGAAGGGAAGAACCTGGACCTCGCCGACGAATCTACACGTTAAACTTGAAGAACATGACGTCGCCGTCCTTCACCCGGTACTCCTTGCCTTCCTGCCGGAGTTTGCCTGCTTCCCGAACTTTTTGTTCGCTTCCGTAGGTAAACAGGTCCTCGATGTGGTACGTCTCGGCGCGAATAAAGCCCTTCTGAAAATCGGTATGAATGACCCCCGCCGCCTCGGGGGCGGTGGCTCCTTCGTGGAACGTCCACGCGCGATTTTCTTTGGGACCGGCAGTGAAAAACGTTCGGAGTCCGAGCCCGCGATAGCCGCTCCGGATCAGTTGAGCAAGCCCCGGCTCCTGAAGGCCGGCGTCCTCCAAAAACGCTCGACGCTCTTCCTCCGTCTCGAGGGCCGCAATTTCAGCCTCCAGTTGACCACAGATCCGTACCACTTCGGCTCCCTCGCCGGCGGCGTGCCTCCGCACCAACGCCTCATAGGGCGACGTGCCGTCCATTCCAGACTCATCCACGTTACAGACGTAGAGCACCGGTTTGGCAGTGAGTAAGTGGAGATCATAGATCATCGCTCGCTGGTCGGGCGTCAATTCCAGAGATCGTGCCGGCCGGCCATCTTGGAGATGATCGGTCAGCGTCTCCAGCACCGGTTGGAACGCCTTGGCGGCGACGGCGATTTTTTTGTCATGAGATTTCAGTTCTTTCTCGAGCCGATCTCGACGACGGGTTACCGTCTCCAGATCCGCCAGGGCAAGTTCGATGTTGATCGTCTCGATATCCCGAATGGGATCGATGGAGCCGTCCACATGGGTCACGTCGTCATCGTCAAAGCACCGCACCACATGCGCGAGAATCCCCGTTTCCCGTATGTGTGCGAGGAACTGATTGCCGCGGCCCTCCCCTTTGCTTGCCCCCCGCACCAGGCCGGCAATGTCCACAAACTCCACCACGGTGGGGATTACCTTTTCCGTGGGGATAATCTCGGTCAACCGCTGAAGACGCTCGTCGGGGACCGGCACGATCCCCACGTTGGGGTCGATCGTACAAAACGGGTAGTTGGCAGCTTCCGCGGGAACTGAGGTGAGCGCTGAAAATATGGTTGATTTGCCGACATTGGGCAGACCGACGATTCCGACGTTAAGTGGCATAGCTATTCTTCCTTCGTGTGACTCGGGCGTTGTGCGCGGCGGCGGAGTATAGCACAGAGCGGAGGGAAACCGCTATACTGGTATGAGCGATGACTACTGTGACGTCTCTCGACCAACTGAAACACCTGATCAACGACCAACCGTTTGTGGTGGCGTATTTTTCTCGTCCAGACTGCGGGGTGTGCACCGCCCTGAAACCAAAAGTTACCGACATGGTGGCGGAACTTCCCGAGGCGGCGGCGTATTACGTGAATCTCGACGAGATTCCTGAGGCCGCCGGAGAGTACTCGATCTTTACCATTCCCGGAATTGTACTGTTCGTGGATGGCCGCGAAACGATTCGGGAGGCTCGATACGTCAGTGCGGAGAATCTGGAGGCCCAGATGCACCGCCTGCACTCACTCCGTTTTGCCCCGTGAGGTTGCATATGCGAAGGCGTTCGTCCATAGCGCCGCCGGCGGCACTGGTATTTCTGATCGCCCTCACCGTTCCCCTCCTGGGTCAGGAGAAAGTGCAGACCCGTATCCCGCCCATCAACGAACCGGTGGACGGCGCCGTACCCCTGGTCGATACCGACGACCGGGCCGTCACCTTTCGTCTCAAGCTTCCGGAAGACGTGTTTGCCCTCACCGTGTCGATTGAGAACGCCCCGGCCGATTTGGACCTCGCGATGTACACCACATCTGGTGAGTTGGTCACCTATTCGGAACGACCGGATTACAATGAATCGCTGACGCTTCGGCGCAACGGAGACCCCGGCCTCGAGGGTGGGTATTTCGATTTTGAAGTAGTGTATCAACTTCCTGAGCGCCCGGTGGTGGACGGCGAGGAACTGACGGAGATACCGTTTCAGATCACCTTTTCCGTGGTACAGCCAACGGTCCGGCGAGAGCTCTCTACCTCCGCATCGGTCGGGGCGGTCCTGCAACCGGAAGAAGCGATGGCGCACGTGTACCGGATCCGCGTCCCCACCGGCACACCGGCGCTCCGTCTCGACGTGAGCGATACCACCGGCGATCTGGATCTCTTGCTCAGTCGTGATCGGATCCCGCTCGATGCGGGGAGTGCCGATCACCGGTCGCAGTCGTTTCGTTCTTCAGAATCCCTGACCATCGATCGCGACAGTACGCCGCGCCTGCGCCCCGGTGTATACTACGTACTCGTTCTCGACCAGGTTTCCGATACCTTCGCCTCCCCGTATACGCTCACGGTGAGCGATACGCAGGATCCCCCGGAAGCATTACAGACTCCCATCATCTACCCCATCGCCGAAGACGGACTCCACCGGGCGGTTGTGGCCACGGTAGAGGTGCTCACCGATTATGGGGGCGGCTCGGGCGTGCTGGTGAGCCCTGAAGGGCATATACTTACCAATCGGCACGTGGTAGTGAATCACGCCGATGCTCCCGCCGAGGATATTACCATCGGTTTCAGTCATGACTTGGGCGCCCCGGCGGAAGAGCTCTTTCAGGCGCGGGTGATTGATGACGCGGTAGACCGCGATCTGGCCCTACTCCAGATTGTATCCGGCCGATACGGCCAGGAGCTGCCGACGCCGCGGGCGTTCCCTGCGGTACCGATTCGGAGAGATTCTTCCGTATCGATGGGTGATACTCTGCACTTCGTGGGATACCCCTGGATCGGAAGCACCGGTTCGCGGAGCACCGTAACCTATACGCGCGGGGTCGTAGCTGGATTTCAGACCGTGCCGTTTGGCCGCATCATCAAGACGGATGCGGTGATCAATGAGGGCAGTTCCGGGGGAGCCGCCCTGGACGCCGAGCTGCGGCTGGTGGGGCTTACCACGGAAGTGGTGGGATTCGACACCAGTCAACTGGGATACATCTACCCGGTGCATTCAATTCCCCGGAACTGGCTCCGAATCATTGGTGCGGATGAATCGGGCGGCGGTAGATAAGTGTAGCCAGCCGGTGGAGATCACGGCGGTGGTCGGCAATAATCTTGCGCGCCAGTAGTTCCACGCGGTGCAGGTTGTCTTCGCGGGCGTCGTCCATTTCCTCACTCACGTCACCCAAGTCCGCGTTAAATCGAAAATAGTCCACCCTCGGCAAGCTCTTCAAGGCGTGTGCCACCGATTCGCTCTGCCCATCCCACATCATGGCGGTCACCGGTACTCCGTGGAGCGGAGACACCCAGTCGAGATAGCCCCACCGTTTGATCACCTCGTGCCGAAACCGGCGCCCACTGCGACCCGTTCCGATCGATACGATCACGTATTTCCGAGCGTCCCGGTAGAGCTTCCGCGCCTCCACATAGGCACTGAGGGCGGGATTGTTTGCCACGAGGCCACCGTCAACAAGACTGTACGTCCGTCCCGCGCGAGAGGTTACCTGAGAGGGAGGGAAATAGGTAGGAGCCGCCGTGGTCGCCCGGGCAACTTCTCGAACATAAAAGTCCTCGTTCTCGGTGGCCGCGGCGTGGAGCGCGGCCCGCCGGTGGACTGTGCGTGGCGTATAGTGCTTAAAGAAAAAGGGGCCGCGATCATCGGTGTTATAGGCGGCAACAATCACATTCGACCGGAGCTGACTGAGTGTCACCTCCCCGAACAGAGTAGAAAGGACCGCCTCCAGGGGCAGGTGATCATACTTCTCGGCAAACACCTGGCGCATCGCCAGCACGGAGGCGAAACGGCTCACCGGAAAAATCACCTTAGACGTCTCGCGGTACACCTCCACGATCTGTGACGGGGTATAGGGCTCCGGAAGCGTAAGGCCCAACGTCAGCAATGCCCCCGTAGAGGTTCCGGCAAAAATGTCAAAGAGATCGTGAGGACGAATTCCCCCGGCCAATCCGGTTTTTGTCCGAAGGAAGCGGACGCGTCGCACGATATCTTGAAGGATGAGCGCGGGGATCAGCCCCCGCACACCCCCGCCATCGATAGAAAGAATCGTGACGGTGCCACGCTTAACACGGGGAAGGTTCACCGTTACGGCGCAAACATTGTCCGCAAGTGGGTATACACCTCCTCCAACGCTCCTCGATACTGCGAGTCAAGGTGTTCCATGTTGTCCTGCATGACCTGGGAAAACTCGGGATCCTGCATGGGATCCAGTTTCACCTGACGGCCGTACTGCTGGGCGTACTGCTGCTCTTTCTGTCTAATCCGCGGCTCGTATTGTTTGTGGAGCGTCTCGGAGAGCTGCTGTTTATCGGAAAGGTACTGCGAGAAGAACTGCCGGATCTGTTTCATCAGCTCTTGCAGCGTGCCCCGGTCCCGAACCAGTTCCGACAACACCGCTTCCGCGGTATCTACGTTGACCAATTCAGCCTCATTTTGCGGTAACGTGAGGTTTCCGATCGCCACATCAAACAAGCCCTGCCGGATCCACCGCCGCCGATCCTTAGGCTGCTCCTTGAGCACCTGCTTAATGTCCACGTCTTCCCCATTGCGCAACCGTGCATACAGCCGTTTCCCCTCAGTCTCCGCCTCATGGCGGCGGAGGGATTCCGGGTCACTTTTAATGTCTTGCGTACGTTCTAGTGCTCGTTCCAGAGCGGATTTGATTTCTCCCATACCTACGAATATAGCAGAAATTGGGCACCAAAAAAAGCAGCATTACGCTGGGCGCTGTGTTCAAGGTGTGATCGTACAAGAAGAGAACCGAATTACGGAACAAACCGCGCTTCCGAAACCTCGAGAGCGCATCTTGGCCGCCGGCGCTGATACCCTCAGCGACCGCGAGTTACTCGCAGTGGTACTGGGTAGCGGCAGTGCCGCCTGCGACGTGTTCACCCTGGCAGAGCGCGCCCTGGAAGTACTGGACCACGACAACTACCGAAGCTCGCCGGACACACTCATGCAGATTGCCGGCATGGGACCAGCTAAGGCTACGCAACTTGCCGCCGCTCTGGAGCTCGGTCGCCGCGTCATGGCTCCCCGGAACTACCGTATCCGCCGGCCGGGGGACGCAGTCCCGCTCCTGCAACACTACGCGGATCGGCCGCAAGAACACTTTATCACCGTCACGCTCAACGGGGCCCATGAAGTGGAACGGATTCGGGTGGTATCGATTGGTCTGGTGAATCGAACGTTGGTACACCCTCGGGAGGTGTTTGCCGGGGCGCTGACCGACCGCGCCACCGCAATTATCTGCGCCCACAATCACCCCAGCGGTAACGTCACTCCCAGCGATGATGATCGTCTGGTCACGCGGTCACTCACTGAAGCGGGGGAGATCGTGGGTATTCGTGTTTTGGACCATATCATCTTCTCGCCTACCGGCTATTATAGCTTCTTGGATCACGGGGAGGTGTGAGGTGAGCTCAGCGAGCGGGCCGACTGCTACAGTGCGGTCTGGTAGACCCGATGGCGCTTGTAGATCTCGCCGCCCAGGGTCTCGAGGTCACTCAACATGAGGTCGGTGGTCTCGGCGATTTGGGTCATTTCGGCGGTCTGGAAGCCTGATCGCTGCAGACGGTCAACTAAATCGGCGTATAACAGCGCGGTACCGCCCCGATTGCGGTACTCCGGAAGAATACCCAGCCCATTCACGATGCAATGCGTGGCTCGCCGCCTCTCTCGCGCCAGGTCCAGGATCGTCCGCAGTCCCAGGTGCCCCCCCGCTCGCTGCAAGGCCGGACTCAGATCAGGAAAGGGCAACACAAACCCCGCAAGTTCGTCTTCCCGCCCCCGGAGCACGGTAATCAACCGTGGCGTGGCAACGGTCACCAGGTCGCTTACCAGGTGTGCCAGTTCCACCTCCGTGAGCGGACGAAACTCCTGGTGGTCACCCCAGGCTTTGTTATAGACGGCACCCACCTCGGTCCCCAGGCGCCGGAGCTCCCGCCGGCTCCGGGGATGCTCCACGCGGAGCCCCGAACGCTGCGCGGCGAGCGACGCCACCCGTCGGATTTTGTCGGGAACCACGAATCCCTCCGCCCGGGCGATGGCGGAAACGAAGTCTTTGTATTTCTCGAAGCCGGCCCGCTCAAACTGACGGCGCACGAACGGCAGATGGTAGGGCATCATCGTCATGGAGGCGCGCTGTTCAAACCCCTCGACCAGCACCCCGGACCCATCCATTGGTGAGAAGTGCTGCGGTCCGATTAACCGGGTAGCTCCGCGCTCCCGCGCCCACTCCCGGGCGTGGGCAAACAGTGCATCCCACACCTCGTCGCGGTCGATCGCTTCCGGCAGCCCGAGACGCACATCCCGCCGGCCGGTGTGCTCGTTATAGAGCACCGGCTCCAGCATGAGAAAGCGCCCGACGGCCCGCTCTCCATCGATAATGACAAACGCGTCGCCCCGGGAATGGCGGAAAAAGGGATGCCGCCGGGCGAGAATTGCGCGTATCCCGGAGACAAACGGTGGCACCCAATAGGGGTTATCGGCATACAACCCCAGGGGAAACGAAAAAAACGCCCGGGCAAGACGGCTCTTGGCGTCCCGCACCGGGCGGATCATCAGCGACATCAGACGTCCACCGGAATCAGCGGTCGTCACCGAGACGAAAGTCGCCGCGGCTCGTGTCGGGTTCGGCTTGGCTGCCGTCGTCGGGAATTCCACCGGCGTTGCCGGTATGACCGGTATTGGTGGCCGCCCCGGAGATTGCGCCTTCCTCCGCCGGCGGAAGCTGCTTCTGCTCGCCTTCTACCGCGGGGGTGACGTTCTTCGTCTTACGTTTTTTCTCGCGGAAGACGATCTCACCTTTGCGTACGCCCACCACAATATGAGATCCCTGACCGAAGCGCCCTCGGAGAATATCCATTGCCAGGGGATCTTCGATCTCCCGCTGGAGCGTCCGCCGGAAGGGGCGGGCACCGTATTTGATGTCATACCCCTTTTCGATGAGCAGATCTCGGGCAGGCCGGTTGACTTCCAAAATGATCTCCCGCTCCGCGAGGCGCGTCTGAACATCTCCCAGCAAGATATCGAGAATGTTGCGAATCTGCTTATCCGTGAGACTGTGGAACACCACGATCTCGTCGACGCGGTTGATGAATTCCGGCCGGAAGAGGCGGCGGAGCTCATTCATCGCGGAGGAACGGATCTCTTTGTGATCCATGATCCCTTCTTCACTGCGAAAGCCCACCGTGGAGTCGCGCGTGATCTCCCGCGCTCCGGCGTTGGAGGTCATGATGAGCACCGTATTGCGGAAGTTCACCTTATGCCCCAGATTATCCTGCAGCTCACCCTCCTCGAGGATCTGCAACAGAATATTGAAGACGTCGGGGTGTGCCTTTTCAATCTCATCCAGCAGCACCACGGAGTACGGCTTCCGACGAATCTTCTCGGTGAGCACGCCCCCCTCGTCGTACCCGACGTAGCCCGGGGGAGCTCCCACCAGCCGCGACACGTTGTGCTTCTCCATGTAGTCCGACATGTCGATCCGAATCAACGACTCATCACTGCCGAAGAGAAACTCCGCCAGCGTCTTTGCGAGCAAACTCTTTCCCACACCGGTGGGTCCGAGGAAGATAAACGATCCCATGGGCCGTTCGGGCGCGCTGAGACCGGTCCGACTGCGACGGATTGAACTGGCAATCGCCTGAATCGCATCGTCCTGGCCAATCACTCGACGGTGCAGCTCTTCTTCAATGTGCAGCAGCTTTTCGCTTTCCGTCTGCGCCAGTCGCACCAGCGGTATCCCGGTGATCTCACTGAGGACGAAGTTCACGTCCTCAGCGTCGACGATCGTCTCTTCATTGCGCAGCGTTACTTTCCACTGGCTTCGCAAGTCATCCACACGTTCCTTTAACTGGCGCACTTCGTCCCGGACGGCGGCGGCTCGCTCGTAGTTCTGGCTGTTTACCAGCGCCAACTTCTCGGAGTTCAGCCGCTCGATCTCCTGCTCCAGTTCCGCGATTTCCGTAGGACGCACGCTGTTATTAATGCGCTTACGACTTCCCGCTTCGTCGATGAGGTCGATCGCTTTGTCCGGCAGGAAGCGGTCCGCGATGTATCGTCGCGACATGACCGCCGCCACCTCGATGGCGCCGGGGGTGTAGGAGACGTGGTGGTGCTGCTCGTAGCGCTCCTTAATCCCTTTGAGAATCTCAATGGTGTCGTCCACAGTGGGCTCATCCACCACGATCGTCTGAAATCGCCGCTCCAGCGCGGCATCCTTCTCGATGTACTTCTTATATTCGTTGAGGGTCGTTGCTCCGATGCACTGAATCTCACCGCGGGAGAGCGCCGGTTTCAGCATATTGCTGGCGTCAATGGCGCCTTCCGCTCCGCCGGCGCCGATAATCGTGTGCAACTCATCTATAAACAACACCACATTGCCGGTGGTGGTGATCTCTTTCATGACGCGCTTCAGACGTTCTTCAAACTCACCGCGGTACTTAGTGCCGGCGATCAGGCTGGCCAAATCCAACGTAAGCACCCGCTTGCCGATCAAGACCTCCGGGGCGGTGCCGTCGATGATCTTCTGGGCGAGGCCCTCCACGATCGCGGTCTTTCCGACTCCCGGCTCGCCAATGAGCACCGGATTGTTTTTGGTACGCCGCGCCAGGATCTGAATCACTCGTTCTATCTCCCGACCGCGTCCCACGACGGGATCCAGATTATCCTCTCGGGCCATTGCCGTAAGATCACGGGAGAATTCATCCAGCGTGGGCGTCGTCTTCTTGCCGGACTGGGCGGTGGCGATCCGGCGCCGGCCGCCTTGGCTTTGCCCTTGCGGCTGACTTCCCGTTCCCGCGGCACTCCCTGCGGTTTGTCCCGCGGCGGATCCTCCACTGAGCTCCGAGATGACGTCTCGCAGCATTTCCACCGTGATATTGCCGGCGCTCAGAAACTTTGCCGTCTCTCCGCCCGCCTCTCGGCTACATGCCAGCAAGAGGTGTTCCGTTCCAATATACTCGTGGCCCAGATTGCGCGCTTCTTCCGCGGAATCCTCCAATACCTTCCGACCCCTCGGCGAGGGAGGTACGTCACCCAAGGTGAATCCTCCCCGCTTCTTGGGAATGGTATTCTCGAGCTCGATTTGCATCTTCGCCGGATCCACCATCAGTTTCTCCAGCGCCTTATAGCCCAGTCCGCCTCCCTCTTTGAGAAGCGCCAGCATGATATGTTCCGGCAGCAACTGATCCGAATGAAACCGTTTCGCTTCATCCTGCGCCAGTATTTGCAACACTCGCTGTGCTCGCTGGGTCAATCCCTTAAACATCGCTATTCTCCCGTTCCGGTTCTATCCCGGTATATTTCTTTGATCAATCGTGCCCGGCGCTCATCCAACGACGCGCCGTCGTGCTCGGTCATGGCCGCCACTTGGCTGTCATGACTCATCAGTAATAGTTCGGTGACGACCGATAGAGGGACCGTTTGGACCCCTCCGGCGGCAACGGCGAACCGCAACACATTGAACAGTTCTGCTGCTTCCAACGCATCGAGGCGCTGGGCATGCAATACCGTGCCGAGTGCCCGATGGCCCGCCTCCGATACAGCATCTCCATGATGCCGTATCAGCTCGTCCCGCGCTTCACGCTCATAATGTACTAACCGCTGCGCGTAATCTGCAAGCGCCGAGAGCGTAGTCTCCTCCGACTCACCGGCTGCAGCACGACGAACGACGCGATAAAGCCCCCCAGTATGTTCCAGCGAGTAGGACTCACCATCGCTCGATGCCATCGCTCCGGCTGCATCACTCTGTTCGAGCGCCGACAGGTGCAGGTACACCGCCGCGGACAGCCCACTGCCCACCCGCCGAATGTCAGGCCCCAAATACCCCAACTGCAACGAAACCGCATAGTCCAGATCCCGTTCAAGAAGGGTATCGATGTGATCACACCGGCTCCGCGCGTCGTGCAGCTCAAAACCACCGGCGCGGGCGGATACCTCGAGATGATCCTCCGCGCCGAGTCGGACAAAACTGTTGCTGCTGTCGTGAATTACCGCCACCGGGGGCGCCGGCTCCGGAGCAAAGTAGCCACGAAACCGGTAGCACTCCTGGGACGGCTCGGTCATCGCTTCTCCGTCGAGCAGGTGATACAGGGCGTCCTGCTCCTGAAACGCGCGCTCCACTTGTTTGCGAAGCTCTATCCCATCGGATGGTCCCATGCGATGGGTAAACGGAATGATCGCCAGGTTGCGGGCGAGCTGAATCTCGGAGTACACCACCACGTCGAAATCCGGTCCCTCCGGAGGAAACCACACCGATCGTTGCGGCATTGACCTGTGCGTCAGCATTGGCAGGATCCGTTATTCTGCGTTCGTGTCGACTTCGGTGTCGACCGCATCATCGTCTGAAATTGTTCGGAGGCGATCACGTAATTGGGCCGCCGTTTCAAAATCTTCCTCCGCCACCGCGCCGTTCAGACGGGAGATGAGATCCTCGCGTTCCACAAACAGGCGCCGGTAGCGCTGAAGGCGCTGGGGGATCCGTCCGCGGTGCACCGGAGCCTCGTTTCTCCCGGCCAGCACGTGGTGTACCCCGGTGGAAAACACCTCATAGCACTGGGCGCATCCGGCGGTATGCCGCAGGATCAGCTCCCGGTGGGTGGTGCCGCACTTCGGACAGCGAAGCACCTCCGCGGGCTCGGCCTCCTGCCACGCCATGAGGCCGTCCATGAGGTAGGCTACGGTGGGACGATCACCGCGGTTGGTGCCGATACCCAGCTCCCGCGCCCGAGAGGACGGTATTTCCACCTCTTTGCGAGTCCCGCCGATCACGCGAACGACTCGGACGGTACGTGTATCATCTCCCATAATTGTTGACCAGTGTATCACGCTCGACGGCGGCGACCAAGCGCCCGCGGTGATCCTCCTCCGTGACGCAAAATTCGGTCCGGGGGAATACGGGCGGCTCGCCGAGCCGGAATGATCGCCGCCGCCACCGACAAGGCAAGAACCAGAAAGACGGCTCCCGCCGCTGGAAGAAACTGGAGGTCAACGGGAATCGTCGCCAGATAGAACTCGGGGTTGAACACGTCCACTGATTGACCCGCAAATACCGACAACACCGTCTCAATACCGCGAAGAATTTCGTTGATGTTAATGGCCGCCAGCAGCCCAACCACCGCCCCCAGCGTCGCTCCCGCTACCCCGATGAAGAAACCCGCCACCACGAAGGTCAGCGCCACGTCCCGGGAGCTCACGCCGGTGGCCCGGAGGATCGCGATATCTTGTTCCTTCTCGACAACCAGCAGCACCAACGCCGAGGAGATGTTCACCACCGCGACGAGCACGATCATCGCCATCACCACCGCCAACAAGTTTCTACTGGTGAGGAATGAGACGTACCGGCCCCGCTCGGCGGAGTACCAGTCGTATACCAGCCACCCCGCGTCAAAGGTGGAGACGACCTGCTCAGCAGTGTTCAGCATGTCCCGGCTCTGCTCGCGCCGGCCCAGGCCGGTAAGCCCGCGATTGAACAGCGGATTGGGCAGCGCCCGGGGATGATCCACTTTGATTCCCACCAGGTCGGTGGCGGTTTCATCGGGGATGATCCGTTGCGCCCGGGATAGTGGTACGAACGCCCATAGTCGATCCAAATCTCGGTATCCGCTGCTCACCACTCCCGCCACGGTGAAACGGCTTACCCGCGGGAGTACGCGCCCCTCTCCCACGGGGCGAACGGTGAGCATACGCACGGAATCACCCGGCCCAATCTCCAAACGGGCCGCGATTTCCGCCCCTACCACGATCTGTTCCGCTTCAGTGAGGTCAAACTCGCCGGCGGAGACGTCCATGAGCTCCCGAACACGCGGGTCTTCCCGCCACCACTCCGTTGAGACCCCACGAATACTGACGCCGCTACGGCGGCCGCCGTCGGAATAGAGGAGCCCAAATCCTCGGCGCTCTACCGACGCCCCGGTGACGCCGGACAGACGCTCCACGCGGGCCGCTACCGAGGCCGCTGCTTCCGGATCAGGCGCGTCTCGAGCTACCGCCTGTAGATGGTAGCTTCCCGTTTCAATAAATCGTTCGGCGATACCGCCGATCATACCTTCCGCCACCTGCTGAACCACTACGAGCGGCACCATACTCAACGCAACTCCCACAATCGCCCCAATGAGGCGACCTCGTCCGCCCCGCCGGCGGGCGCCGAGAAAGCGAGAGGCCAGGAGGGCTACACCCGCTTGAGACATCCCGCCTCCAGCTCAAGGGCCGCACCGGTCCGCTGAGCGAGTTCCCGGTTATGAGTGACAAGGATCAACGTCCGCCCGCGATCGGCCACCAGGGAGAACAGGGTGTCCTCCACCATGCGGGAGTTGCGGTCATCAAGATTTCCGGTGGGTTCATCCGCCAGGATTAAGGGAGGTTCATTCACCAGCGCCCGCGCCAGGGCCACGCGCTGCCGCTCGCCACCGGAGAGTTGGGCGGGCATGTGCGTGAGGCGGTCCCCGAGTCCAACAGATTCCAGCAGGTCTGTGGCTCGGCGCTCAATATCCCGCCGCACGTCGCGCTTTCCAGAGGAAATCATGAGCGCCGGCAGCATGACGTTCTCCAGGGCGGTGAAATCCTGCAACAAATAGTGAAACTGAAAGACCAGTCCTACCACTCGAGACCGGTAGTGGGTGAGCCCCTCATCATCGAGCTGCTCCACATGGTGAGGACCAACCTGAATGGAACCGTGGTCGGGCGTGTCGAGCCCCGCGATGAGACTGAGCAGTGTGCTCTTGCCGCTGCCGCTCTCTCCGGTAACCGCAATCCGTTGTCCCGCCTCGAGATCAAATCCGATGTCCTGCAGCACCTGCAATCTCCGCGCACCGTTTGGAAAACTCTTGGCCACTTCCGTCAGGTGGAGCCGAATTCCGTCACTGCCTGTATGTTTGTTCACCATTCACTCCGATCGTAACAGATCCATGGGCATCCGGCGCACCGCAGACCGCCCTGCCAACCACGAGGAGGTAGCGGAAGACCCCACGGCGCCAATGCCTATCAACACCAATTCCGCGGGCACAATCCGCGCGGGAACGCTCTCCAGGTAGAAGAACGCCGGCGAAAACGCCACCGGTGCATTGTTGCCGACAATTCCTGCCAGCGCCTCCAGAAGTGCGAAAATTCCGTTAATATTGCCGGCAATCAAAAGGCCCACCATCGTTCCCACGGCCGTTCCCACAATGCCGATATACCAGCCCTCCAGCACGAAGACGCGGCGAACCTCGCCGTGCCGTGCGCCAAGCGCGCGGAGGATCGCAATTTCCTCACTCCGTTCCAAAATGCTCCGTCGCAACAGCTGAAAGATATTTCCCGCCACGACTACAAAGATAAGCGCCACCAGAAACACCATCATCGTCTTCTCCACGCGGAGCGCGCCGAAAATGCCGCGATTGTACTCGCGCCAGTTCTCAAGTTCCCAGGTAGTGGGGATCGTCGGCCGCAGACGCTCCGCCGCCTCGGTATCACGGAACCGGTTGGTCAATTTCACCCCTACCACCAGTGCGTCTGTGGCTTCCAGTGCGGCGTCGGCGGTTGCGAGAGAGGTAAACGCCCACCCCCGGTCGAAGTCGAGATACCCAGTGCGAAACAGTCCGCGCACGGTGAGCTCCACCTCCGCCGGCCGCGAACTTCCTTCAGGAATATGGGTCACCGCCAAGGGGTCTCCCACTCGAACTCCCAATGCCCGGGCCAGTTCTACTCCCAGCACCACCGACTGCGGCTCGTCCAGTGCAAACGATCCGGAGTCGATCCGCAGGCGCTCCGCCGCGCCGATATCCCGGGCGAGCCAGTCTTCCGGCACCGCGCGGATTACGATGCCCTGCGGCTCCGGCCAAAATCCTCGAGCCAGGGTCTGTATCTCCGCGGTGGGTACCACCGATTCCACCCCCGACTCTCGCCGGAGGTCCGCCACGATCGAGTCGAGCTCCCGGCGCTCGGAAACGGAGTAGTCCGTGTTGAGCCGCAGATGAAACGAGTTCACCTCTAGAATGTTCTCGATCGTGCCCAACTGAAATCCATTCATCACTGCCAGGACCACGATCAGCGTCGCCACCCCGGCGGCGATTCCCGCCACCGCCAGGCCCGTGGCGCCGGCACCCCGGCTGCGACGGGTACCGAGGAACCGGCGCGCCACAAACAGAATCCATCGCTTCACCGGGGGTCCTCCTCTTCAAACTCGCCATCCACATAGATCTCTCGGCTGGTGATCTCTCCGGCAACACGCGTTTCCCGAAATACCGGGTTGCCGCCCCGAAAATGCGTCCGGACGGTTGTGTCGCCGGTGACCTCTTCCCGGAGGACGAGCACATCGTTTTCGAACCGTTCCATCACGTACTCGTCGTCGGTGTCGTAGCTCCACCGCGTCTCTCGCCGGAGATTGCGCCTGGTCTCCTTCTGGAGAACACGGCGGTCCCGTTCATCGTAGGTGTTCTCCACGCGCCGCACCAGCCGTTCTCCTACGCGCTCCTCTTCGGTACGGAGACGTCCCTCGCGGTAGGTCGTGGTAACCGTCGTGTCTCCGCGTACCACCCGTCGCTCGATGAGCCCCCCGCCCCCGTATGTAAGAAACTCCTCGGTGGATATTCCCTCCCGCTCAACGCGGATGTATTCCGGACGAGAAGTGGTGTTAAATCGAATCTGGAGCGCCAGAGACTCACCGATAATCGATTCTTCACCGCCGCCTCCGGGAGGAGAGAAACGGGCCGTAAGACATCCCTCCTGGTCACACCGCCGCACCGACCGAACCGTCCCATCTCCGCGGTAGGTAACGCGCTCCGAGAGCGTTTCCTCTCCGTCGGCGTCCACTCGTCGGCGGGACGCCACCTCCCCGGACGAGGTATACGTGAGGTGCTCTCCGCCCACCGCCGTTCCATCGCGGAAGAGCAATCGATACTGCTCTTGCAGCGCATTCGCACGTCCAACGTTCTCAACCACCAGAGTCCACCCGGTCGGGAGCTCTCGCTCGTCATCTTCCCCCCGCTCCGGGAGCGGGAGGGGCTGGAGACGCATAAACTCCCCGTTGCCGACATACCACGTCACCCGATCGGTGCGATGGGAGAACGGTCGGTGTCCCAGCGCCCCGGTGATCCGCTCTTCCCGCGGGCGCTCGTCGTGCTCGTCCTGCTCGTCGGCACCGTTCTGCGCAGGCGCTCCCGGAGCGGTCGCCGCGAATAGCGACGCCGTCAGCAGCAGTACCCACGCTCCCCGAATGTTCACGGCGCAATCAGTTCGTCGACGTACGATTCCGGATCGAAGCGGTGAATATCCTCGTAGCGCTCTCCCGACCCGATCCAGATACACCCCAATCCCAGCGTCCGCGCCAGGGGAACCAAGATCCCTCCGCGGGCGGTAGAGTCGTACTTGGTCAGCAGTACACCGTCGACCCCCACCGCCTCATGGAACATCTCCGCTTGGCGAAGCGCATTCTGACCGGTGGTCGCGTCCACCACGAGGATCTTTCGGTAGTTCACTGCGTCACCGGCCTTCTTGCGAATAATCCCGTGAATCTTCTCCAACTCCTGCACGAGATTGGCTTTGTTGTGCATGCGCCCCGCCGTGTCGGCAAACAAGAGCCGGTCGTCGCGGGCGATGGCGCTTTCCAGGGCATCCCAAATCACGGCTCCCGAATCGGAACCTGATTTCTGCTTTACAATGCGTACCCCAAGGCGTTCCGCGTGCAGCGTCAATTGTTCCACCGCCGCCGCCCGAAACGTATCGCCCGCCGCGAGGGATATCCCCGCCTGAGGCCATTCCGTCTGGTAGAGGTGTACCAATTTTGCCAGATTGGTTGTCTTTCCCACCCCGTTTACGCCCAGCACGAGTACTACGTTCAAGAGATCGGGGTTGAGGCCCGGGTCGGTCACCTTGAGCTCGCGGATCAGTTCGGTTCGAAGCGCCTGGCGGAGGTCATCACGACCACGGATTTTACCACCGCTCCTGAGGCGGTCGGATAGTTCCATGGTGAATTGAGCGCCGAGGTCAGCCTCGATCAACATCTCTTCCAGTTCTTCAAAGAACTCTTCGCTATCGGACGAAAAGGAAAAAAGGCTCTTCAGTCGTTGTCCAAGGGATTTCTGTTTCATACTGTTCCTTGCGGCCCCGGTGTACGCGGTTATCGCGTGTGGTACCCCTGGGCGGTCTGTACGTAGTTCACCAGCCGCCACATCATATTGCCAAACAGACCGGCACTCAAGCCGAGACCGGCGTAGTAGCCTACATAGAGGGTGTTGGCGCGTCTGAGTACGCGGTCTTGTTCCGAGGCGCTGAGTTGTGAGCTCACCCGCCCTTGCTCATCGACGAGTCCCGCATAGTTCTGATAGAGGCCGTTAATGAGAATGGGAACGCCCACCGACAGCGCGAACACCCCGAAGGATCGGTAAAAACGATCTCGGGACGCCTCAACCTCCGCCGCCCAATCGCCGTCGGCCGATATCATCGTCCGTTCCACCAGCGAGGGTGATTCGCGGCCCAACGTAACGCGACTGTCATAGTAGCCGTCCTGCACCAGCGTGTAGTTGGTATCTTCCCGAGGCCGTGACACCTCCACCGGAGTAAATCCTACCCATTGGGACCCACGGTACACACGGGCGCCGGTGGGGACGGACCGGATCGTTACCGGCGGTGGAGATTCCTCCCGCACGATCACCTCCACCGATTGGGGTGGCCCGGCGGAAATCTCCACCGATTGCGTGGATTCGCGGCCATCGGGAAGCTCCGTTCGCACGGAATACGTCCCCGGCGGCACATACCGTTCTTCCACCGGAGCCACGCCCACATAGCGCTCACCCACGAAGACCCGTCCCTCCAGCGCCTGGTCGTTGTCGTCCTCCACTGAAACCTTAATACCGCCGAGGGCGCGCCCGGCAATTGCCGCTACCACCTCCCGCTCCCGGGACTCCAGGCGCGGGGAGATCGCCTCGACGGTATCAACCACTCGAAAGAGCTCCCGGTCTCGCCTCGCCGGCACATCGTAGGCGCGCACCTGGACCAGGACACGATCACCCACCGGCTCCACCACCAGGTACAACATGAGGTCTGCGCCGGGGAGCTCGCGAGCAAGCCCCTCTGCGGTGGGCAATACCCGCCGGAAACGGGGAGATTCATCCGCGATCGAAATCGAAATCTCCCGGGGAATCACCACGTCGGAGGGAGAGAACGAGGCCAGTAGGTCAAGCTCGTGGTGGAGGCGGCGCAGTTGTTCGTCGTCGGCGAAATTGGATGAATCCGTGGAAGCGGATGGATTCGTCCGTTCCAGACGCCGGCGCTCCAACGTATTGCGCCGGTCGTCGATCTCCCGCAGAAGCTGCCGGCGGTGGCGCGCGATGCGTAGTTCCGCCAGATACTCCCGTTCCTCATCATCTACGTAGCGGGTAGGCGGGCCGGTTGCCAGATCTCGAAGTACTTCCGCGTAGGAACTCACCGTGCTCCGTTGTCGGTCGTCGGCCTCCGGCGCCACCACCGCGGCGATCGCCACCTCATAGGAGACTTCCTCGTCCGTGAGTTCGGCCCGAAGTTCCGCCCGCTCCTGAAGAGCCTCCTCCTCCGCCGAACCTCGGGCGGTGGCGGTGGCGCTGAGCACCACCATGAGGACGGCCAGCACTCCTACTGTCTGGAGCTTAGGAGGAAACGCTTTGCCCGGCCTCATATTTGAGATAGGCCTCGATAAAGGAATCCAGGTCGCCGTCCATAACTCCCTGGACGTTGCCCGTCTCCACACCGGTGCGCAGATCCTTCACCATCGTGTACGGCTGAAAGACGTAGGAGCGGATCTGGCTGCCCCAGCCGATCTCCTTTTTCTCGATCGCCTTCGCCTCCTGCTCCGCCTCCTGCTGTTGGCGGTAGTACTCGTAGAGGTGGGATTTGAGCATCTTCTGGGCGGTGGCGCGGTTCTTGTGCTGACTGCGCTCATTCTGACACTGCACCACGATTCCCGTCGGAATGTGCGTCATCCGCACCGCCGAGTCGGTTTTGTTTACGTGCTGGCCACCGGCGCCGCTGGCGCGGTAGGTATCGACACGAATCTCCTCCATTTTGAGCTCCACCTCGATCGTGTCGTCGATAACGGGTGCCACGTGCACCGACGCAAAGGAGGTATGCCGCCGCCCGCTGGAATCGAAGGGGCTAATCCGCACCAAGCGATGAATTCCCGCCTCCGCTTTGAGGTACCCAAAGGCGTACGGACCGGTCACCTCGAGCGTCACCGACTTAATACCCCCTTCCGCCTCCTGGAGGTCGATTAATTCCCGTTTAAACTCATGGGCGTCCAGCCACCGGGTGTACATGCGGTAGAGCATGCTCGCCCAATCGTTGGCCTCAGTGCCGCCGGCGCCGGAGTGGATCGTGAGAAACGCGTTGGAGGTATCCGCCTCACCGCTGAGGAGCTGCTTCAGCTGGAGCTTTTCGTACGCCTGGCGGGCGGAATCCAGAGCGGACCGAATCTCCGCCTCCTGCGACTCATCGCCTTCTTCAAGCGCCAGCTCCAGCAACGCCTCGGCGTCATCGAGTTTCTCGATGAGCGCTTCCCACGGCTCGATTGTGTCCCGGAGGCGCTTGATCTCGGTCATCGTTGCCTCCGCCTTTTCCCGGTCGTTCCAAAACGCCGGGTCCGCGGAGGTCGCCTCTTTATCCGCTATCTGGGCTCTGACTTCATCCGGGTCAAAGATACCTCCAGGTGGAGTGGACGTCTTCTTTGAGCTGTTTCAGCGGGGCGGTCAAATCTTGCAGCATGGTGGTCTCCTTGGCCTCGAATCTACCACGGGGCGCGGCGCGCTGTCTAATCGGCGTGGTGCTCGTGGCAGCGCCGCTCGGGACGGCTTCGGTTCACGTGTCGGTGATCGCCGCGGCGATCTCTGCCGCCAGGCGAGCGTTGTTTTTCACTAGGGCGATGTTGGCTTCCAGCGATTTGCCGCCGGTGAGTTCCACGATCCGCGCTAACAGAAATGGGGTTACGTCTTTGCCGTGGATGCCCCGCTCCTCGGCATCTTCGACCGCCCGTTCGATCACTGCTTCAATCTCGCCATATTCCATCGCGTCGGTCTCGGGAATCGGGTTGGCCACCAGGACGCCGCCGGCGCCGGGGAGCTCCCAATGGGCGGTGAGCGTTGCTCCGATGGTACCCGGATCATCCAAACGGAGCGGCGCGGCAAACCCACTCTCTCGACTATAGAACGCGGGAAACTGGTCGGCGCCGTAGGTGATCACCGGCACTCCCACCGTTTCGAGGTATTCCAGCGTCCGCCCGATGTCGAGGATCGATTTGACTCCGGCGGAAACCACCGCCACCGGCGTCTGCGCCAGCTCCGGAAGATCGGCGGAGACGTCCATCGTGGATTGATATCCGCGGTGCACGCCTCCCGTCCCGCCAGTGGCAAAGAGGCGAATGCCCGCCGCCGCGGCGCCGATCATCGTGGTGGCCACGGTGGTGGCGGCAGTGCGACGCGTCGCCAGTGCCAGACCCACGTCCCGGCGGCTCGCCTTGAGCACATCGCCCCGCTGCCCCAGCTCCTCCAGTTCATCGTCGGTGAGCCCAATCCGAAACGCCCCGTCCATGACGGCGATCGTGGCCGGCGTGGCGCCACCCTCGCGGACGATCGCTTCTACCTGCCGAGCGGTCTCCACATTCTGCGGATACGGCATCCCATGGGAGATGATCGTCGACTCTAAGGCCACCACCGGTCGGCCGCGACCGATCGCATCGGCCACCGTCGGTTCTATCGTGATATACCGTTGGTCCATACCAAATACTCCTTGTTATTGCCGGTCAATTCCGGCGTTCACCGCGGCGCGGGAGAGTTCCGGCGCCACCGTGTGCGGAGACTGAACGGTGATCGCCCCGGCCGACAGCCCCCAGGAGACGCACACCTCCAGCTCCGCGCCGGTGACCATAGCCGCCACAAATCCGGCGACAAAGGCATCCCCAGCACCGTTGGCGTTCGTTCCGTCAACCCCGCGTGAGGGAAAGAGCTGTCCGGTGGCGGCGTCGCGGTCCCACACGGCGCACCCGGCGGCTCCCCGGGTAACAACCCACCGCGAGATTTTCGGCAGCCGCCCAGCCACGTCAAGCGCTCCCAACACCCGCGCCTCGGCGGTGTTGGGCGTAACGAGCGCGATCTCACCGCGGAGCCCCTCCAGCCGGTGCGCCTTCGCCACGCTCACCGGCTCAATTACTACCGGCACTCCCCGCTCCATCGACCATTCAAGTACCGCTTGCACCGCGGAGGCGGCGATATTGAGATCGACGATTACCGTTTTTGGTACGCCCCGGGCCGCGGTGTACTCCAGGGCCGAGACTACGCGCTCCGGGGTAAGCACATCAACCGCAGTCATGTCTGAAACGGCGGTCTCCATCTCTCCTGCGGCGACAATACTCACGTAGGTACCTACCCGCGCCTCCTCGAGCCGCAAGACGCTCTGCACGTCGACCCCGGCAGCGGCAGTACCCTGGAGCACCCAATCGCTGAGCGGATCTCGCCCCGCCACCCCCACCAGGGCCACCGGCGTCTCCAACAGCGCCAGCCCATGCGCGATATTGCGCCCCACCCCGCCGGCGGCGAGGGATACGGTACCGGGATTCGACGAACGCGGTACAAACTGTCCGTCCACGGCGGCGCTGATGTCACAGTTGATGCCGCCCACCACGATTACGTCGGCTGCTCCGGTTACACGCTCCATAGATGGATCGGGATTGTATCACACCGCCGGCCCCGTCTACAGTAGCGCCCATGCCGCGTCGATCCGCTTCTATGTTACTCATACTGCTGCGATCCACGGTGGGGCGCTGGGTGTGGTGGTATTATCGCGTTTCAGTCCACGACCATGATCGGCCGATGGCCCGCCGTGGACCGATGGTGCTCTTGGCCAACCACGTCAACTTCTGGGACCCGTTTCTCCTTGCCTTTGGGGTGCGACGGCCGATCCGCTTTCTTGCCGCCGACGGCAACTTTCGCACGCGGGGCATGCACATCCTGATGACCGCCATGGGCGCGATTCCCAAGGCGAAAGCCCGAACGGACATGGAAAGTCTGCGAATCTTGCAGCGCGAGATCACCGCTGGTGAGATCGTTGCACTTTTTCCGGAGGGCCAACGCACCTGGGACGGTCGTCCCCGGCCGATTCCACCGGCCACGGCAAAATTAGCCCGCGTTCTTGGGGCACCGGTGGTAATGGCGGAGATCCGCGGCGGCTACCTGTCCAAGCCTCGGTGGGCCCACTCTCGCCGGCGGGGTCGGATAGAGATCCACCTCAGAACGATCCTCCGGGGCCATGAGCTCACCCACCTTCCGCGGAGCCTCATCCACCAGCGACTTGAACGAGCCCTGGCGTGGAACGACCATGACTGGCAGCGGGCCACGGGCGTGCGCTTTGTGGGACGCCGCCCGGCGGAGGGTGTGGAGCAGGCGCTCTACTGGTGTCCCGCCTGTGGAGCGTGGGGTACGATTCGAGGCGAGCACGAGCGTATCCACTGCACCGTGTGCGCCACAACGGGACACCTCACCGCCTCGGGCCGGCTGTCGGGGGTCGTTGTATCCAGCACCGGCGAGCTGCTCCCCAACGTTGCCGTGTGGGGTGCACGACAAGCGGTCGCCCTGAACGCCGCCCTGCGAGGAACCCGGGAGGGAGGCCCCGGGCTCCTGCCATACCACTTCTTCGCACACTACGCCACCGGCTACCGTAGTCGCCCCCTGCATTCCGTGGGCCCGGTACGCGGTGTGCTTACTAAGGAGACCCTCACGTTGCATCCGGTTGCACGAGCCCCTGCAGCACGGGCGGTACCCCAGTTTCTACTCACCGCGATCGGCGCGATCCACGTACAGTACACCCGGCAGTTGGAGTTCTATGCCGAGGGCACGCTCCACGTCCTTCGCGTCTCGGGACGCCGCGACTCAGCGGCCCGGATCGAAGCGACCGTTCTTTCCCTCCATGAACTTTACAAAGTCACTAAGCATTAGTAAATTATCGATATGGAAAGAGCGACTTTTGATCTAATTGGAGCCACCTGTACCTCGTGTTCGATTGGAATCGAGCATTTGGGACGGAGAATTAAGGGTGTGGAAGACATTTGGGTTGACCGGCAGACCAGTCAAATCTATATGGATTTTGACGGAAACCAGGCGACGGTAGACAAGATCATTAACTTCGTACAAGCGATCGGGTACGACGCCCAACTGGTGAGCAAGGAACCGGCGCCGCAGGAAGCGTAACGCGCCCGCCCGAAGAACGGGAGGCATCTCACCCGCTCTGGGCGGCGACCTGTTGGTTTAGGCGGGAGAGACGCTGTGCCAGAAGCCGTGCCAAAAAGATGCCATAGTGGGGTTGGCGCTGAATGCCGCTGACGAAGGCGTTCTTCGTTACCTTTACGAGGCGCGCGTGGTCCCGAGCGACCACCGTGGCGGAACGGCGATTACCCAGGAGAAACGACATCTCTCCGAGAAAGATATCATCCGGCGTGAGTGTCGCAATCTTCTGACTCCCGCTGATAATATCCAACTTCCCGGTCACGATATAAAACAAGTCGTTTGACTCTTCTCCTTCCTCAAAAACAAGATCACCGTCGGCAAAATCAACCACCTCCTGGTCCGCAAAGATCCCCGGCGTTGCGTTTGCCTGCTTCTCATGGGGTATCTCGAAGCGCACCTCATTGCCACGCTCATTGTACGTAAGGTTGTCGATGTAGTGCCGCGTCATGCGAATACCGTGACCATGTTCTCCGAAGTTCACATCTTCATCGTCAAGACGGCTCCGCCAGTCAAATCCCTCTCCATCATCCCGAATCTGAAACGAGGAATGCGTCGGGGTAATCAAGTACGTAACGCGCACCCGCCGGGAGCCGACTTCCGGATCACGACACTTTTCGCGGATCAAGGGGATAATATCGCCGTAGTCGGAAAGGTACTGCGTCTTTTCCTCGTAGCTGATCCCGCAGTTTCCATGCTCGATGGCGTTCATGATCATCTCGAACAACGCCACATGCAAGCGGTCCCGCATCTCGATATCGACGTAGTTGGAATTGAACAAGAAATTGGAAATCAGCGACGCGTAGGTTCGGGCGTTGTACGGATCATTGTCCATCTCCAGGCTTCCGTGGATCGTTCCCAGAAAATCCAGCTGCATATCACGCTGAAAGAGAATCTGCCGGTTGCGATACAGGATATAGAGCACGCGAAAAAACGTCTCCACGAACTCCGCCCGCCGAATCATCGTCACCACATTGGTCTCTCGGGGCAGATTCTCCACAATCATGGCGTCCTTGCGAGAATATACGCCAATGACGCCGCCGTAATGCAGCCACGGATCCTCGGTGATCGAACGGATGAGCTCTCGGCCATCTACAGTATCATCGGAGAAATGGACAACTTGAAACTCCGGTAATTCATACCGAATGTACTCTAACGCGTCCTCGACGGAGTCAAGGAACACCGGTTGAAACGTGTCACCGAACTTTTCACAGATTCGTTGGACGCGGTCATTGAGGGCAGTATCACTGCTCACCACGGGAAAACGACGCATATTCCAAGTATCGGCCGGCGGTCGACGGATGTTGATACAAAAAAACGGAGCCGCCAATAGACGACTCCGCTCCCTCTGCAACCCCGTCCTGTCGGGACGGCAGCCGACTCCCGCGGAGCCGACTGGTCTGCGTGTGTGCTGATTACTTCGAGTAAAACTCGACGATCAGCTGCTCCTCCGCGATTGTCGGGATCATATCCCGCGTGGGAAGCATGTTCACCTTTCCGGTGAGGTCGTCCGCGGAGACCTCAATCCACGGCGTTGTCTGCCGTGACGAGTTCTCCGACACGAGCCGACGCATCAGCATTTCGGAGCTCTTTTTGCTCTTGACCGAAATCTGGTCGCCGGGGCGTACCATCGCACTGGGGATCGTAACTTTGCGTCCGTTGAGATGAATGTGTCCGTGACTCACCAGCTGACGCGCTTGTCGGCGGCTGGCAGCCATCCCCATGCGGTACA
The DNA here is from genome assembly GCA_048614515.1 of Alkalispirochaeta sp. Classification (GTDB taxonomy): domain Bacteria; phylum Spirochaetota; class Spirochaetia; order DSM-27196; family Alkalispirochaetaceae; genus Alkalispirochaeta. The sequence continues at coordinate 26,297 of JBMCMH010000026.1, forward strand.
CCACATTGTCGAGACGCCGTTCCAACAGAATCAACATATTGTGACCTGCAACCCCTTTCATGGTCTTTGCCTTATAAAAGAGGTTTCGAAACTGCCGCTCGGAGAGGCCATAGGCGAACTTCACCTTTTGCTTCTCTTTGAGCTGGCGGGCGTACTCTGTCTCGCGAATGCGACCTTTCTTGGGTTCACCCGGGCCGTACGGTTTCTTTTTGAGCAGACGGTCGTACTTGGGATTTCCAAAGACGTTGACGCCAAGATGGCGCGCGATCTTTCCTCGGGCTTTTGAAGGTCGAGCCATTCACAGTTCTCCTTGTATTACGCTCTCAACGAGACGCATTGAAGCGCGATATTATGCGCATCTTTACCGTTCTGTCAACCGCCGAAGAAGGAGCGGAGCGCCCCCAGGACGCCCTTCTT
>JBMCMH010000027.1:0-26254 GCA_048614515.1 Alkalispirochaeta sp.
CGCCACAATCGGGGGTGTAGCTCAGTTGGCTAGAGTACTTGAATGGCATTCAAGGGGTCACGGGTTCGAATCCCGTCACCTCCACGATTTGGAAGACCGCCGGGTTCGGCGGTCTTTTTTTGGCAGTAGTAGATTTCCGACCTCTCGCGCGGTGCGGATCTGGGGCACCACAGCCACCAACGGTCGCCGTGCCCGTGGGGACTGTGCTATAGTTATGCCATGGGTTCTTCTTTCGACACCAGTGATAACCTGTTCGTATCTAGTGATACCGAAGAGGCCCCCGATTTCGAGGAGCTCTTCGATGAGCCAGGTCTCGATGACCTTGACGATGACGGACAAGCCGGCGTAGACGGCAGCTCCGATGATCAGGACCGCTTTCAGCGAGTCGAGACGGTCACCGAGGAACCCAAGCACTACTTTCGCAATACCAACTACTACCAGGAGGCGCTCACCGGCGAAGGAGAGGTAGCCAAACGGCTTCACAGTACGCTGGCCAGCTTTCTCAAAGCTGACAACGCCGAGGACCGATCGCTCTACCGCAACCGCTTGATACCGGTCTATTGGGAGCTCACCAAGTCGGTGGCCCTCAAGACCTATAGCACCCTTCCGGAACCGAAGAAGCTGCTGCTCCGCTACGGAGTCCTCCTACCCACGATGCTCGACAAAGACCAGCGGCTAATGATCGCCCAGTTCATCGAGGAAAACCGCCTGGGACAGCCGATTCACTACGTTGACGAGTGGCTCAACCTCGTAGCCCGCGGTGCGATTAACGTCTCCGCCACGGATGAGACAAAACCGCAGGCCGGCAAGCAGGCGGGAAAGGTCTCACGGCAATTGGACGGGGCCCGCGGGAGGGTTGAGGCACAGATTGAGTTGATCCGCACCCGCAATCGGGAAATGGAGGAGCAAGAGACCAACCTGAAAAACCTCGTTTCCGAGCTGGTTAATCGCGAGACGCGCCCCGAGGCCAACGGGGAAAAAGGTCCGTACACGGAAACGCAGCGATCCGCCTTCTCCGGAATCTCGGCGGAGCTGCGCCGGCTCAGCAACCAGGGCCGCGAGCTCAGTAGAGCATACGCGGAACTCGAGAAATACCAGGACCAGTACAACGAACTGAAGAGTCAGGCGGAAGCGGTCGGCGAAGATATTGAACAGGTAGACACCAAGGCCTCCGCAGAAGAGATGGGGACGATCCGGCAGATGGCAAAGCTCTGCGTCGGCCGACAGGGCAATCATTTTCCGCTGTTGTACAAACAGTATTATCGTGGGGGGGCCACCGGTGTCGCCACTCGAGAGAACGTAAACAATATTCTCGCCGATGTGGAACGCCTGGATCCCAGTATTTTCGCCCGAACGTTTAAGATGAAGACCACTCGGATCGTACCCAACATAATTCTCATTCCCTGTTACGGTGATCTGGGAATCTGCTGGGAACCGTTTGAGCGGTATAATCGCGCCACCAGCCGTGGGCGGTTGGCGATTCCGATGTATCCCAAGGATCTCCGCACCGCGGTAATTGCGGCGCTGGGAGATTTGCGCTGGCAAGTTGCCAAGGAGAAGGCGGCGCACTACTGGATGGAGGAAGGTCTCACCGGTTGGTACTACCAATGGTTCACGGAGCAAAAGCTCAAGGGCGACGTAAAAGACCAGTTTATTCAGGACTATATTCTGTGGATCAATAAGGAAAGCGAAGGCACTCAAAAGCTCGACCGGGAGGTTCGGTCAATCTTCTGGCGCTATATGCCGTTCCCCCAGGATGTGAAGGACGAGCTCAAGAACCGCGGATTTGTCTATCAGGAGCTGTACAAGAAAGATCAGAACCGGGCGATGTCCGACGGATACTAAGGGATTCCCCTCCCACCGGTGCCTACCGCTTGTTTCTACCGAAGAGCGGGCCGAAATAATCCTGCAACGTATACTTCTCCGACAACCATTTCATGAAGCGATGGTACAGGACGTAGGTGATCACCACCGACGCCACGAAGAGTACGAGCAATATGATTTGATTGGCGCCGGGCGCCAGGTGCGGTGCGAGAAAGCGGGCAAATAGCACCATAAGCACCCCAAAAATGACCACCATGGAGACGATATTCGCCACCGTCGCCCCCAGGATAAATAGTACTGAATTCAGTCGTTTATTCATCGGCTTCCATCCGTTGTAAAAAGCATCGACACCACCAAGAGTATCCCGCCGACAACAACACTGGCATCGGCCACGTTGAAGGTGGGCCAGCGCTCCATTCCAAACAGACCGTAAATCCGCACGTCGATAAAATCAACCACGCCCAATGGGCGCACTACCCGGTCGATAATGTTTCCAACCCCCCCACCAATAATAGCGGCAACCCACCAGCGCTGCCGTCCGGTGAGCTCAGGACTACGATAAAATGACACAACCAGAACACTCAACACCACCACGGGAAGACCTACAAAGAGGATTCTGCGCATTACCTCCGGAAGTCCTGCGCCAATGCTGAAGGCGATACCGAGGTTCCTGGCATGAATAATCCTCAAGAAATCGCCCCACACTTCGATCCGAAAACCGGTTTCATAGAAAAGCGGAACGTTGGCGACGATAATGGCCTTGGTGATCTGATCAACGATGACGATCACAACCGCCAGAATGAGGGGGGTCAAGAACTCCCGACGAGAACGAACCGGAGTATAGGACGTGTCCGGCGAGTCGCGATTAGAGTCCCGTGGGGACATCGAGAAAAGTAACGGCCAACCCAGCCTCGTTTGCAAGCATTTCACCGACACGCTGTACTCCCCACACCTCAGTTGCGTAATGTCCGCCGAAAATAGCATTAATTCCCGACTCGCGACAACGATGATAGGCGATATGGTTGGCGTCACCGGTTATATAGAGATCAAGCCCCTGCTCGATCGCCTGGTCTACTTCCAGAGGCGCTCCTCCCGAGATGATACCCACGCTCCGCACCTGGCTTGGCCCAAACTTGAGTACGGCCAAGGGCGTATACTTCTCGCCGAACAGCGTATTAACAACGTGATCTACCGTTACCGGGTGCGGGAAGTGCCCCGCCACGCCGATCGGCATTCCCTTCACCAGCCCAAAGGGTTCAACCTCGCCTAACTGCAACGCCTCCGCCATGCCGGCGTTATTGCCCAACGAAAGGTGCGCATCCAACGGCAAATGCACCGCGTACAGGGCGATATCGTGATCAAATAAGAATCGAACTCTGCGATAGTGATCCCCGGTGAGCACCTGTTCACGCCCCCAGAATAGCCCATGATGTACGAAGATCAGATCCGCGCCGATCTCTGCGGCGCGCTCAAACGTCTCCTGAGCGGCATCCACCGCCAGGGCCACGTGGCGAATCTCCTGATTCTGTCGGTCGACCTGGAGACCGTTCTTGGACCCGTCGATCCCTGCATACTCTTCCAGAGGGAGTACCCGGCGTATATGTTCGTCAAATTGGGCAAGTGTCATGAACGCTCAACCTCGTAACATCCACCCTGCGCGCATAACAGGCGGGCGGTTGGCTCGTCCACGATCAGTTCGGTCATCATCTTCGCGCGCAACGCAGCCAGCAATCCGGGAACCTTGTTGCGACCACTCACGACGCAGATCGCCCGGTCTACCTGATGGTACAACGTAAGGGGCGGCCCACTGGCACGCTGGTTGAGGGGAATGTCCGCCCACGATCCGTCCTTCCGGAAAAAAACCGTGGCCAAATCCCCAATGACCCCCTCTTGTTCCAACTCTTCCATGTCTTCCGGGTCCAAATACCCTTTGGAATACACGTGGCTGGGAACCCCGGCGTCCACCGCACCGATGCTGTATAGCAGGACGTTGGCGTTCTGTTGGAGCTCAATGATGCGCCGCACACTGCGCTCCCGCCACATCGCTTCTTTGGTCTCGCGATAATCGAAAAAGGTGGGTACTGGAAAGAGCATTACGTTGGCCTCATAGTTCTGAGCAAAATGCTGCAGAATATTGGCGGCGTACCGGTTGTCCGGTGTGTAGGTGTTGCCCGAACCGTTGAGCTGTACGATGCGAAGCCCGGGGACGCGCTTTGGTATGAGGTCACTGGCAATCTCGCTAATCGTCGTTCCCCAGGCGATTGCAAGAATCTGGCCACTCTCCAGAATCGTGTTCAGGTAGTTGGCACAATAGCGTGCTACCCGCTCCAGCCACACCACCTCCCCCATGAGCTCCGGCGCGGGAACGATGTGGACCGCATCCAGACCGAACCGCTCTTTGATCTGCGTCTCCAGCGGCGACAACGCCTTTTGGACGTTGATAATGCGGATTTCTACCATGCCGCTGGTGCGGGCGTGGCTCAAGAGGCGGCTTACTTTGGGTCGGGAAAAGTTCATCTCCTTGGCGATCGCCTCAGTGGTGAGCCCCTGGTAGTAATACATCGTCGCGACTTGCAGTGCTTCTTGGTAGATTCTGTCCTCAGTATTCATAGATTGTGTTCTAATTGTAAATCCTCAGATGAACAAACGCAATGCAATAGTTCCGGAACTATCGCGACGCAAGACACGTATCAAAGATCGCCACTGTGTTGAGAAGACTTTCCACCACTGCGCGATCGCCGTCCCCAACACCACCGACACGGTTAAAGAGGACCACCGCCAAACTGCCCCGGTGATAGTTCACGAAGTTGTCGATCGGCTCGCCCACCAACTCCGCTACGTGGGGGTTGATGCCGTGTTCCGCGCAGAACGACGCTGCGTCCTGATCGTCCGGGCGGCGCCGTATGACCACCGTGCGTTCCCGACGGGACAGAAGCACCGCCGCCGCGGAGCTCTCGGGAATCGGTATCTCTTGAGACCCCTGAACCGCGCCGCCGTGTGTACGAAAGACCCGACCGCGCAGATCGCCGGTACCGTCGTCGCGGGCGACAAAGACTGCTCGAAACCCGTCGGAAAACCCGATCTGAGCGGTGGCGACGTCCAGGTCTGCCCTCGAGCTGAGCTCGTCATAGGTGGATACCAGTTCCTCGATAGCGTCATGGACCGTGGCGAGGCGCTCCCGCGTCTCCTCTCGGGATGTTACGTTCTGCATCCATACAAGCCACCAGGCACCCTCGTGAACCGGTACGGCGTGAATCTCAAACCACCCCGCCAAGCCGTCGGAATAGCACGTAACGTGCGCCGGTTCGGTCCCGCCCAGCACGCGATCGATATCGGGACACGCCGGCGCAAGCACCAGATCATGCAGGCGTCGCGCCCTGTTGCGCGAGACAATATCCGCACTTCGACCGGCGACGGCCATGATGCCACCGGAACGGTCCACTACCAGGGCCGGATCGGGCCGCTCCGCCGGAAGCTGCAGCAAGAGGCGGTTATAGCGGTCCCGATACTTAACGGTGGCTTTTGAGAATGATTGCACCACCACCGGGGTCACATAGGGAAGCAGCGACGCCCAGGGAACATTGCCTTGACCCACTTGAATGATGAGCCCCACCAAACCCGCAATAAGGTAGTTAATCGGCGAGGAGAACTCGACGGCCAGATACCACCAGTAGGATCGAATCGGATTTCCGTGCATATGCACTCAATGTACTCCAGGTTGTCCTCTTTTTGCCACCGGGGATATACTCCGCGCTATGCATTCGACTAAGCGCTTTCGTCTCGATCCCGAGGTAGCGCGTTTTTCCATATCTCCCGAGGAAATCGGGCCCGTTGATGCTCGTCCTGCCCCTCGCACCCCCGGAGTGGTAATCGGCCAGCCCCGGGCAATTGAGGCGCTGAAGTTGGCGGTGGCAATCCGTGCCAAAGGATACAACGTGTTTGTCGCGGGTCTCTCCGGCACCGGCAAGCGCAGCACGGTGCTCAGATTTCTCAAGGAACAGCCGTTTGAGGCCGGCCGACTAAGAGATATTGTAGCGGTGCAGAATTTTTCTCAGCCCGACCGCCCCCACATTCTCTACTTCTCTCCGGGAGACGGCGTGCGTTTTCGCCGCCGCGTTGGTGACACGGTCACCGCCTTGCAGGAGCAACTTCCGGCGGCCATGGAGCAGGGACCGTACCGGGAACAGCGGGATGCTCTGATGGCGGAAGCAGAGCAACGCGAAAACGAAAAGATCAACGAGTTTGAAGCGTATGCAAACCGGGACGGGTTCACCATTGTGCAAATCGGGGATCAGGGAGAACCGCGAAGCGATCTGGCGCTGCTGGTGGATGATAAACCGGTTCCTATGGATGACCTGGGCACCATGGTGGAGGAGGGAAAACTAACCGACCGGGAGTGGAACCAGTTTCGCCGTCGATATTACCAACTCATGGATGAGATGAACCGCCTCTTCGTGGGTCTGCGCGGTGACCGAATCGGAACGGAGAGCCGTCTTCGGGAGCTCCAGCGGGCGGCGGCGGCACCGGTGGTGGAGGCTGCGATCGATGCGGTTCGTACCGAATTTGTCGGCGAGAGCATCGTGACCCACCTCACTCGCATCGGGGAAGATATTCTCGAGAATCTGACCCTGTTTCTGCCCGAGGATCCGGAGAAGGAAGAGGAACGCCAGATCGAGTTGCTCCGGTATGGGGTAAATGTGCTGGTGGACCACGCCGAAACGCAGCAGACGCCGGTAGTCTTTGAAAGCCGTCCCGACTATCACAAGATCTTCGGAACGCAGGAGCCCAACCCCGAACACGAGGGACGCCACGGATTTCTATCCCTACGCAGTGGGAGCCTCCTCTCGGCCAACGGCGGATTTCTGGTGCTCCGGGCGGAGGACGTTCTCAGCCAGGAGGAGGTGTGGCACGGCCTGAAGCGGGCGATCCAGGACGAAGTTACCGAGATTCGCTCCGCACCCACTCCTTATGGCCCCGCCATGCACAGCTTGAAGCCGGACCCCATCGAGGTAGACGTGAAGGTTATCTTCATGGGCAGCGAGCACATCTACGACCTGCTCTTCTACCAAGACGAAGAGTTCGGCAAGCTATTCAAGGTGCTCAGCGAGTTCGATTCCGTCATGGAAAACACCCCGGAGACCCGGCGGGCATACGTGGACTTCATGCATATGATGACTGAAGAGGAACACCTGCTTCCCGCCGACCAGGATGGAATGGCGGCGATCGTGGAGTACGGGGTCCGTCTGGGCGAATTTCGCGACAAATTGAGTACGCGGTTCTCGCTTATCGCAGACTTGCTTCGAGAATCCAGTCACTGGGCCCGGCGCGCCGGTAGGACCATGGTAGACCGAGCGGCAGTGGAGCAAGCGCGAGAGATGCGCCGCTTTTTGCACAACCTTCCGGAAGAGAAGTACGATGAGCAGATCTCTTCGGGGGAGATGATTCTCCAGGTACAGGGCACCCGAATCGGCGCGATTAACGGCCTGTCCGTTTTAGACCGGGGCTATTACGCCTTTGGGAGACCGATGCTCATCACCGCCCGAGTTGCTCCCGGCACCGACGGCATCATTAATATAGAGCGGGAGAGCGGGCTATCCGGAGAGCTCCATGACAAAGGCGTCTATATTATTCACGGGTTTCTCCAGGCCACCTATGCCACCGACTTCCCTCTGGCGGTAAACGCCAGCATCGGCTTTGAACAGAGCTACGCGGAAGTGGACGGAGACTCCGCCTCATCCACGGAGGTGTACGTTTTGCTCTCGGCGATCGGCAATATTCCGCTCCGGCAGGACATCGCCGTCACCGGCAGCGTCAACCAGTTCGGTCAGATTCAACCGGTGGGGGGAATCAGCGAAAAGATCGAGGGATTCTACGCGACCTGCCGGTTAATGGGCGTCACCGGTCGGCAAGGAGTGATCATTCCCCGCACCAACATCCAAAATCTGATTCTCTCCCGGGAGGTCCAGGATGCCGTGGATGCAGAAACGTTTCATATCTATGCGGTGGACACGGTGGACGAAGGAATCGAGATCCTCACCGGGAAACCCTCAGGAGCGCGCCAGGCGGACGGTCATTTTCCAAAAAACACGGTAAATGGAATCGTCGAGCGGCGACTGCGGCAAATGGCGGCGCAAGTGAAAGACTTCTCGTAGTCGGTGCGCATGTAGTCGTTGCGCGCCGACGGAAGCCGCGTCTATACTGAAGGGCATGAGCCAGGACCAAGCAAAAAGTGTACTTGATCAGGCGCGGGACGCGGCGCGGTCCCAAAAGCCGTTCATCATTAAGAGCTACAAGCTCCCCCCGGAAACGGAAGCCCAGATCGAAGAGATCCTCGGCGTATTCCTGTCAGAATTGAATCGGGACATTCTCAAGGACTCCCTGGCGTACTGTCTTCGGGAGCTGACCGTGAACGGGAAGAAGGCCAACACCAAGCGAGTGTACTTCGATGAGAAGGGATTGGATCTTCATGATGACGCCGACTACGCCCGGGGCATGGAGACATTCAAGAACGAAACGTTAGACAACATCCGCTACTGGCTGGACAAACAGGAAGACGCAGGACTCTACGTCAAGATAGTCTTCCATCTGCAAGGCCGAGACCTGCACATAAAAATCGGCAACAACACCCAGATTACCCGCAAAGAGCAGATCCGAATTTATGACCGTATCGCTCGATCCCGCGCGTTTCGCACGATGGAAGAGGCGATGACCTCGGTCCTGGACGACAGTGAGGGAGCGGGGCTCGGAATCGTCATTCTGGTGCTCATGCTCAAGAAAATCGGTCTTGATGAAGAGGCGTTCGACATCGACGTAGAAGGCGATGAAACGGTGGCGCGGCTGATCATTCCGATGGACCGAGCCAAGGTAGAAAACCTCACGGAGATTTCGCGAGAGCTTGCGGAACACATCGAACGGCTCCCGCAGTTTCCCGAAAGCATTCTCCAGCTCCAAAAGATCCTCGAAAACCCCGATGCCGAGATGAACGAGATCGCCCGCGTCCTTGGTCAGGATCCCTCCCTCACTGCGGATCTCCTGCGTACCGTGAACAGTGCCCGCTACATGCTCTCGCGCCGCCTGGATAATGTCGTGGAAGGGGTCAAGGTAGTGGGGCTTCGCGGATTACGGCAAATGCTCTTTAGCTACGGCACCAAACGAGTACTCGGGGACGGAGAAGACAACGAGGTGTCCCGCCACCTGTGGGAGCACAGCCAACGCACGGCGTACTTCGCATACGCGATCGCCCGCAGCGTATATAAGCGCAAAGACATTTTGGATGACGTCTACGTGGGAGCGATTCTGCACGACATGGGCAAGATCGTCTTCTCCAACCTTCATCCCGATGTGGTGCGGCACATCCAGGAGTTCGCCGATTCCAAGGGTATCCCCTCTACCGTGTTTGAAGAGATGAGCAACGGAATCGATCACGCCGAGGTGGGCGCTCGTTTGGCGGAGCGCTGGAACTTCCCCGATATCCTGGTGGCGGCGATTCGGTATCACCACACGCCGCTCAAAGCTTCAAGTCAATTTCGAGACGTGGTGGCGGTAATATACGTAGCCAATGAGCTGGCAAACATGACCTCCCCGGAGTATTCCCAGATCGATGGGCGTGTCCTGCGCATGATCGGGATCACCGGTCAAGATCAGCTGCAGCAGATTCACACGCGTTTGAGTACGCAGTACGACCGAGAGTTCGCTCGTCTTGAACGCGAGCGATAAGCAGCTCTCTTGACCGAAGTTTTTATCTATAGTATTTTTACTATATACTGTAGATAGACGGAGGAGTGGAATGGCGGTAACTGTATATACCACACCAAGCTGCACGTACTGCAACAAGGTTAAGAAATACCTAAAGGAAAACCGCGTGACCTTTAAGGAGCACAATATCCAAAAAGATAAGCGTCGCGCGGAAGAAATGGTCAAGAAATCGGGCCAAATGGGCGTCCCGGTACTCGATGTTCACGGCAACGTGATCGTGGGCTTTGACGTCGGGAAGATCGAAAAAGCACTCAAGAGGTAACTGAGATGGCACACACGAACGCGGTCTGGCGGGGGGATATGTCCTTCGAGCTGGAGCTGCAAGGATTTAAACAGATCGTTGATGCGGATGCCTCCGCAGGTGGCAAGAGTCAAGGCCCCACGCCGAAAGCGCTCATGCTCAACTCGCTGGCCGGTTGCACCGGCATGGATGTAGTCGCAATTCTCAATAAAATGCAGATGCCCTTTGATCGGTTTGAGATCAAGATCGACGGGGAGACCACCGACACACATCCCAAAGTGTTTGGAAAAATTGACGTCGTCTACCAATTCTGGGGATCTGAACTGGATGAGCAGAAGATAGAGAAAGCGTGCCGGCTCTCCCAGACCAAGTATTGTGGCGTTTCAGCCACACTCCAAGAAGTGGGGGAAGTGAACTGGCGGGTTGAGCTCAACCCGTAAGCGCCTGAGCCTGCCACCACGACAGACAGATTCCCGCGGCGACCCCGACATTGAGAGATGATTTCGCACCGCCGTGGGGAATCGTCACCACCCGTTTCGCATGACGACACATTTCTAATATACCTTCCGGCGTGCCCAACTCTTCGTGACCGACAACCATGATTCCCCTACCGGGAAATGCGAAACGGGTAATATCAACACCGCCCGTTTCCAGCGCCACCACCGGAGCGGTCGCGTCGCCGAGCAGGTCGGCTGCATCCCGAGCGCCCCCGCGGATCACGGGCACCATATCCAGTGCGCCCATCGATGCGCGCCGGAGTCGCGCATGGTTGAGATCCGGTGTCGCTTCGCCCAGCACCACCCCCGCGCCGCCAAAGGCAGCCACCGTACGAATGATGTTGCCCACGTTGAACGGCGAGCGAAGGTGGGGAATCCACACTACCACCGGCAAACGGGGATTCTCCGGTAGCACCGGCTCCGTAGACTCAGTACGGGGGTTAGGCGCCTCTAGTGGATCGACTCCGTCGATCCCGGCATGCCGATTCACGGTCTCCTGTAATACGGTCGCCCGCCGCACCACCGCTGCGGCCACGGCGGTACCGTGCAATTCCGCGGGATCGACCATCAGAAGCGCCGACCGCAGATCTCCCGCGGCCACGCGAACCGAGTACGGGCGCGTGGGATCGTCCACGAGGGCGGCGAGGATCGCTTTGAGGTACATGTCGCGAGCAAGAGAGGCGGCGTCTTGGGTAAGCAGCGGCGCAACGTATCGGGCCAGCGGTCCGGCCTTCAGCGAGACCACCCGATGCACGGAGAGCTTTCGTTCCACACCACAACCCCGTACGAGGACCGGCTCAGAACGCTGCGGCCACCAACTGCTGCAGATCGGAGCTGGAGACTCCTCCCGGAACGTTGGCCAGCAATGCGAAATCTGCGGCGTCCTCAGCGGCAGAACTCAGGTCATCCAGCGTAACATCGAGATCACGCAGGCGCGGAGGGAGATCGAGGTGGGTCAGCAATTTGCGCACGCCCCGCGCTGCCCGAGGAGCGTCGTCGGCGGCGGTGATGCGCTCCACCGGCTCGTCCAACGCCGCGGCAATCCGCGCCGCTTTTTCCACATCCCGGGGAGTGAGAAAATCAACCACATGGGGTAGCAAGATCCCCGCCACCCACGACTTGGGCAGACTGAACCGGGCGTTGATGGCGTAGGCCAGACCACCGCCGATTCCCTGCCCCGCCACGGCAAGCCCCATAGCGGTGAGCAATCCCGCTTCCGCCGCCTGAAGCCGAAAGCGACCGTCGCCGGGATTCTTGATACCTGCCACTGCGGCGGATTGAAGTTCGCGCGTCGCCCGCAAGAGCAACGTGTCTGAGAACATCGTACTGTGAGGCGAGTAATACCCCTCCACTGCGGCGAGCAGCGTATCCATGATCGCCGCCAGGGCGTACTTATTGGATAGGGTCTGAGTGAAACTTGTTTCCAATACTGAAGCGCGGACCGTGCCTGGAACGATCTGCACCATGCGTGCGCGCCCCGCCAGACCATCAGTGACCACGGCCTCATTTCGCATGAGAAGGTGATTACGATACGAGGAGGGAACCTCGATATACGGAATCGACGACGCCGGCAGCTTGCCCTCCATGAGATCACCCATGCGAATCTTCTCCGCCGCCACGTTGGCCACGCACCGCGCCAAGGAAAGCACCCGCATACCGCCCAGACCGATCACCGCCTGGGCTTTGCCGGCTCGTGCCAGGGAGGCGATGTCATCCACCGTGGACGCCGGCGAACCCGGCATGAGTTCATCATAGATCATCGTCTCCACGCCGGCGCGCTTGAGAATCTCTACGACCCGTTGGATGTGCTGTCCCTCGTGAAGAACCGACTCCGAGACAATGAGCGCCCGCGTGCCGAGCCCCCGCGCAATTCCGCCTAGTTGCGGAAGAACGTCTTGGCCAAAAACGATTGTCGATGGAATTCTCAGTGTAAATGTCTGCATGCTTCTTACATTTCCAAAAAAAAGGCAGTGCCCTTAGTGTACAGCACTGCCGTCGGATAATCAAAAAATCTAAAAGGAATCAGTCGATATCGAATACCGACATGATTTCATCGGCCACCGCATCAACGACATGACTATCAATATAGGAAGGATCCTGTAAACGAGCCTTTACTTCCTCAACGCGATCCTGCCGGATGTCGGGCAAGTTCCGGACCTCTTCGACCATCTGCATGATTTCCGCGCGTAGCTTCGCCTCATTGGACACGGAAATGGAATCGCCGGTACCGGGAGCGTTGGGTTTGTTCACCTTGTCTGTCTTGTTGAACCTTTGTATCGGATCAACCGGCCCAATTCCTTCGATTGTCATCGATTGGTCCTTCCTTTCTTCCTCATTATCGGCACCCTATCCTATAATGTTAACGGCTTTTACCCGTCCAAACAAGCAGGGCAAACTCCCCGCGTACCGGAATTCTCCCGTCAGACAGCATTTCCGCGATTTCTTCCACCGTTCCCTCCACGATCTGCTCGTGCATCTTGGTGAGTTCGCGACCCACTACCGCAGAAAAGCCGGCGGCTTCTTGTACCAGCTCGGCTAGAAGCTTTTCGATTCGGTGGGGCGACTCGTATAACACGAACGGCTCCCGCCGAACCGCGAGTTCACCGATCCGGCGCGCGCGTTTTGCTCCCTTCGGCGGCAAAAAGCCCTCAAAAAACCACCCGCGCCCGGCAACTCCACTAACCGACAGCAACGCCGTCACCGCGCTGGCTCCCGGTATCGGCACGATGGAGTGATCAGTCTCTCGAACCGCCCGGACTAATCGGCTCCCGGGGTCACTAATCCCCGGCGTTCCGGCGTCGCTTAGATACGATATATCGGCATCATCATCCAGAAGCTGAAGAACTCGGGGAATGCAGGACGCGGAGTTTTGGCCACGGCAGCTATGCATCGCCACGGAGATTCCCAGGTGCGTCAAGAGCTTGCGACTCTGCCGCGTATCCTCACAGAATACCGCTCGACACGAGCGAAGAATTTCCACCGCCCGATAGGTGATGTCGCCGAGGTTGCCGATAGGCGTTGCGATAATATAGAGACGCGCCATACAATCAGTGTACCCTACGGTAAGGAGGTGCGTCATCGAGTTTACACTGCTGCTCATTCTCGCCGGTATCGTTGCCGCGCTGCTCATCAGTCTGATTCATCTCCGCCGTAGTGACTACTCCGCCCTGGCGGACCGCATGGCCGGACGCTCCCGAAATCAGCTCAAGGTGATGAAGCCCTGCCCCCTGTGTCACACCCTCTTGGAACCGGGGGAAACGGTGCACACCGTGGTGTACTCCGGCGGTGACAAAAACGCCCCGGACTCGGTGGTACACATGTTTGGGTGCCCCTACTGCTATCCCGTTAATCATCGGTATCAGCGGGTATGCCCGGTGTGCCGGCGCGAGATCCCGGAGGAGGGATTTGTGGTGGCCCGCATGTTTGCCAAGGGGACCCGCAAACATGTCCACGTTCTCGGCTGCACCAGCTGCCGCAGTGGCGCCGGCACCGGCGGATACCGCGACCGCCGCAGCGGGTAGCCCCCCACAACGATCGACCGCAACCGCTGCGGGGGGTGGCGATACCGTCGCCGCGACGATACCATATCTCCATGGAAGACACGATTTTTGACAAGATTATCGCCGGTGAAACCCAGGCGGATATCGTCTTTGAGAACGACCACGTGGTGGCCTTCCGCGATATCAATCCGCAGGCGCCCACCCACGTCCTCGTGGTACCCCGCACGAGAATGACCAGCATTGCCGAATCCACTCACCACGATCCCCAGGTGATGGGACACATCGTTCACGGCATCGCCGAAACCGCCCGCTCGCTGGGTCTCGAGGAGAACGGCTATCGCGTGGTGTTCAATACCGGAAAGGACGCGCTCCAGACGGTGCCGTACATCCACGCCCATATCCTGGCGGGACGTAAGCTGGGGTGGCCGCCGGGCTGAACGGCGGCGGACGTATGGTAGCGGCAGCTGACGTGCTATAGCGGGCGTGACTTGCTGTCGCGGGCGCGCCGGCAGTAGCTTCCACCCATGGAGTATCACCGGCACCAGTCCATGGCGGAGATCGACCGGGAGCAATGGAACGCCCTTGCCGCCGCATCTCCCACGCCGCTCATGACGCACGAGTGGCTTCAGCATTTGGAGGAGAGCGGCAGTATTACCCCGGAACACGGCTGGACTCCCGCCCATCTCACCGTCCATGAGCACGGTGACATGGTGGCGGCGGTTCCCCTGTACATCCGCACGAACAGCTGGGGCGAGTTTGTGTTCGACTTCGCCTTCGCCGAAGTCGCGGGAGAACTGGGAAGCAGTTATTACCCAAAACTAGTCGGCATGAGTCCCGCCAGCCCCTCCCCGGCGTTCGGATTCCTTACTACTCCCGGTCGGGAGGATGAGCTGGCGGAGCCCATTCTCACCGCGATCGAACAGTACTGCCGGGACACCGGGATCGCGGTGCTGCAGTTCAACTTCGTTCTGCCGGAGTGGCAGCATCGGCTCACGCGGTTGGGCATGACCACCTGGGAACACCACGGCTACGCCTGGTACAACGAGAACTTCACCAGCTTTGATGACTATTTGGCGCGCTTTAGAAAGAACCAGCGCCGCAACATCCGCCGGGAGCGGGCAAGCATGGGAGACCAGGGCATCATCCTTGGCATGGTGCCCGCCACGGAAGCGCCGGACCATTACTTTGAGCGCATGGCGGAGTATTACCTCCGCACCAACGAGCAGTTTGGGCCGTTCGCGGCGCGCTTTCTCACCCGCCGCTTCTTTACGAATATGCCCGCTGAGGTGCGGGAACACGCGTGGTTCTCCGTGGCGGTGGATCCCGCCACGACGGGCCACGCGTCCGCCCACGACGGGACCCACACCCCCGCCGCCCCGGACACGCTGGACGTGTCGGCGGATCCTCTGGCGCTGGCGTTCCTGGTGCGTAAAGGGGGCCGCCTTCTGGGCCGGTATTGGGGAACGCGGGAAGAACGGCCCAACCTGCACTTCAACGTGTGCTACTACACACCGATCGAATGGGCGATCTCGGAGGGAATACGGGTATTCGATCCCGGTATGGGCTCCGAGCACAAGGTGCGCCGCGGCTTTCGTTCCGTGCCCACCTACAGCCTCCACCGCTTTTTTGATCGGCACATGCAGGCGATCCTGGACGCCAACATGGACCGCATCAATTCCTACGAACACGCGCAGATTTCGATGCTGGATGAGGCGGTTCCCTACAAAAACGTTTCCCGGTAGACGCAGTGCCGGGGTGTGTGAGTATGTTAGAGGTATGAAGGCGCTGGTTGTAGTAGACGTTCAGAACGATTTTCTTCCGGGGGGTGCGTTAGCAGTACCCGACGGCGACGCGGTAGTGCCGGTGATCAACAGCATCATGCCGCAATACGAGCTGGTTGTGGCAACGCAGGACTGGCACCCGGCGGAGCACCAGAGCTTCGCCTCGCGACACCTGGGACACGCACCGGGAGATGTCATCGATCTGCACGGAGTACAGCAGATTCTGTGGCCCGACCATTGCGTGCAGCACTGTCCGGGAGCCTCATTTGCCGCCGGTCTCGATGTGGCGAACTTCGATTATGTGGTGCGCAAGGGTGACGATCCGAGCATCGATAGTTACTCCGGATTCTTTGACAACGACCATCGCCGCGCCACCGGGCTGGAAGAGATCCTGAAGGAGCACAATGTGGATGCCGTGGATATTTGCGGACTGGCAGCCGACTACTGCGTAAAATTCACCGCCTTGGATGCAGCCCAACTGGGGTTCACTACCACGGTGTTTACCGACGCCACCCGCGCCGTGAATCTCAATGAAGGTGACTTCGAGGCGGCTATGGAGGAAATTCGTGGTGCCGGCGGCACCGTCACAACGAGCTAACTCCCTCTCCCGCCGGATTGCACGCCTCGTCCAGGCGATTCCGTACGGGAGCGTGGCTACCTATGGCCAGATTGCCGCGCTCGCGGGAAATCCCCGAGCCGCACGCGCCGTGGTATGGGTGCTCCGTGGCGGAGACGCCGGTAATCCGCTGCCGTGGCATCGGGTTATCAACTCTCGGGGAGCAATTTCGTTGCCTCCCGGGGACGGCTTTGAACTGCAGCGCGCCCTCCTGTTGGACGAGGGAGTGCCCGTGGATACCGCCGGGCGAGTCGACCTGAACCGACACCTCTGGAGCGGATTCTGATCCGGCCACCGCGGCACTGAGCGGTTCCATGCCGCGCTGCAACGGTTGCTTATTCGGTCGAAAGCTGACAAAGTATTGAATCATGACCCGAAAGGTACGGATATGAACGAGGTCGATTTTTCCTCATCACAATGGGCACTTATTCTCGGTGGATCCAGCGGATTCGGGCTAGCCACGGCCAAACGATTGGCTGCGGCGGGGCTCTCAATATGTGTGGTTCACCGTGACCGCCGCGGCGCCATGGAGCGGATCGAACGGGAGTTTGATGTGGTCCGCGGCAATATGCAGTCGGGCGCGCGCTTTGAGGCACTCAACGTAAACGCGCTCAGCCCGGAAGGTATCGAGGCCACGCTGGAGGCGATCGCAGAGGGGGCACGGCAGGCGGGTACCACCCGACCGATCCGGGTGATGCTCCACTCAATCGCCTTCGGTAACCTGAAACCGATCGCCCCGATCCCCGACGGGTTTTCTCGGAGCACGGAAGAACTGATGGAGCGCCTCGCCGGCGAGCTTGATACCTCTGCCGATCGCGTGCGGGATGTAGCCCAGCGGCTTATGGACGAGGGCTATGACGCGGTGTCTGCCCTGGTGCCTCCGGTGTACGGGGACACGCTCATTGAGGATGAAGATATGGCGCGCACGATTTACAGCATGGGAACCAGTATGCTCTCGTGGGTCCAGGCGATATTCTCCCGCGGCCTCTTTGCTGAGGACGCCCGCGTCTTTGGGCTCACCAGCGAGGGCAACGATATCGCCTGGCGCGGTTATGCGGCGGTCTCGGCGGCAAAGACGGCGCTGGAATCGGTGTCCCGCTCAATTGCGGTGGAATACGCGCCCTACGGCATTCGCTCCAACATCGTCCAGGCCGGCGTCACGGACACCCCGGCGCTCCGAGCGATTCCGGGAAGCACCTCCATGAAAGCCGCCGCCCGTTCCCGCAACCCCTTCGGCCGACTCACCACGCCGGAGGATATCGCCAACGTGGTGTACCTGTTGAGCCGCGATGAGGCGGCGTGGATCAACGGCAGCCTGATTCGCGCGGATGGAGGAGAACACATTGCCGCATCCTGATCCTGATACCGGCCCGCAAAACCTCAGTATTCTCGGATTGGGCCACTTCCATCCGGAGAACGTCATCGACAATCAGTTTCTCGAGGAGCTGGATATCGGCACCTCCGACTCCTGGATTCTGGAGCGGGTGGGCATTCGCACGCGGCGCACGGTATTGCCCTTGGATTACATTCGAGACACGCGCAACCAGGATATCCGGGAGGCCCAAAAAGCGGCGCTCTACAGTAACGCCGAAAGTGGGGCCCACGCCGCGCGGATGGCGATGGAGCGCGCGGGAATCGGCCCGGAAGAGATCGGCATGGTGGTCGCTGGAGGGTGCTCGCCGCAGCACACCACCCCGGCGGAGGCGTGTACCATCGCCGCGGAACTGGGTATCGCCGCTCCGTGCATTGATGTGGCCTCGGCGTGTTCCAGCTTTGCCGCGCATCTCCATTTTCTCGCGGGGATGCAGCCCGCGGCGCTTCCCGACTACATTCTCACCGTAAACGTTGAGAACACCACCCGCACCATCGACTACAACGACCGCAACACCGCCGTCCTGTGGGGCGACGGCTCCGCCGCCGCGGTGGTCTCACCCCGAGTTGTGGGGCGCTTCCGGTTCGGCTCGTCTCTCTTGCGCTCCGACCCGGACAATTGGCAGAAAGTGGTCATTCCCAATGGAGGATACTTCGACCAGAACGGTCCCGCGGTGCAGGGCTTTGCGATTCGCAAGACCGGCGAATGCGTGAAAGACCTCCGCACCACCCTCAATCGGAAGGACTTTTGGTTTGTGGGACACCAAGCGAACCTGCTCATGTTGCAGTCGGTGGTGTCCCGCGCCGGCATTCAGCCCGAACGTCACTTGTCCAACGTCCAGGAGTTCGGCAATTGCGGCGCCGCCGGTGCTCCAACGGTGGTCTCTCAGAATTGGGACCGCTTTCAGGCAGGAGATGAGATCCTGCTGGCGGTGGTGGGAGCCGGACTTACCTGGGGCGCCGTAACCCTGGAGGTAACCGCCTCATGAAGTATGACGACTATCTCAAGCGGGAATCCTTCTCTAAAGAGGAGATTCTGGCGATCGCCTGGGGAACGCTGGTGGAAGACCCGCCGGCGGAGGGGTTGGCCCGCCTTCCGGCACCGCCGATGTTGATGTTTGACCGCATCACGGAGGTCGCCCACCGGGGGAACCGGGGGCGCATCGTGGCGGAACAGGACGTGCTCCTGGATGCCTGGTTCTTTCAGTGCCACTTTCGCAACGATCCGGTCCAGCCGGGGTGCCTGGGAGTAGACGCGGTGTGGCAACTGATCGGATTGTACGCCGGCCTCCGAGGTGCTCGCGGATTCGGCCGAGCGCTGGGTGTCAAGGAAGTTGAGTTCCAAGGCCAGATCCGACCCCACAACACAGTGGTCCGTTACGAGGTTGATATTCGTCGCTACGCCGATCTTCCCGCTTCCGGCAGCGCCGTGGCGTTGGGAAGCGCCCAGGTATCGGTGGACGGCGAGGTCATCTATCTCATTACGGACGCCAAGGTTGGTATCTTTCAGGGTATTCAATATCCCGACTATCCCAACCCCAGCGAGAATTCCCGCGGGGGGAAGATGTAAATGAGTACGATACTGACGCCGGCAGAGCTATTGGAACGGCTCCCACAACAGCGACCGTTTCGATTTGTGGATGAAATCATCGCCGTAGACGAGCAGAGCATTCATGGGCGATACACCTTTCGCCGGGACGAGGTGTTTTATGAGGGCCATTTTCCGGGAAACCCGGTGACTCCCGGCGTAATTCTCCTGGAATCAATGTGCCAGGTGGGCGTGGTCTGCCAGGGAATCTACCTGGTGGCCCGGGAGATGCCGCCCGAGCAGCAGCACGGCTGGCTCACCCTCTTCTCCGATGCGGAGGTAGAGTTTACGCGAAGCGTGCTCCCGGGAGAGACGGTAGACATTCATGGCGAACTGGTTTTCTGGCGGCGGCGCAAGCTCCGCGCCCAGGTGACGATGACCAACCAGGATGGAGTAATGGTGGCACGCACCACCGCTTCGGGAATAGGAGTACGAGATGACGGCCAAGACACAAAATAGCACCGCTCGCGACAATACTCACCGGCGCTCCGGCGCGGAACGGCGCGTTGTCATCACCGGCATGGGTGTGGTAGCGCCCAACGGGCACGGGCTGGGTGACTTTGAAGCTGCGCTCCGGGAGGGCCGCTCCGGAATCCGGTTTGTAGAAGAGCTCAAGGAGCTCAAGTTTGGATGTCAGGTAGGAGGTGTCCCCCAGGGCATCGACGAGGTCAAAGCTGAGTACTTTTCACCGGACCTATTGATGGCGATGAACAGCTCCATGACCTACGCCGGCATCGCCGCCATCGACTGTTGGCGGGATGCGGGTCTTCCCGAGCATCCACCGGAAGAAGGTGTGGTCGACTGGGATACCGGGGCGATCGTCGGCACCGGTGTGGGCGGAGTCGATACGCTCGGCGATAAAGTGATTCCCGGGGTACACGCCGGTCGCACCAAGCGCCTGGGAAGCACGATGGTAGAGCAAACGATGAGTAGCGCCGTGAGCGCCCGGATCGGGGGCTTGCTGGGGCTGGGAAACCAGGTCACCACCAACTCCAGCGCCTGTTCCACGGGAACGGAAGCGTTGATCATGGCGGCGGATCGCATTCGCTCCGGCCGAGCCGTCCGTATGCTCGCTGGTGGGGCCGAGGGCTATAGCCCCTTTGTCTGGGCCGGCTTTGACGCGATGCGGGTGTTGAGCCGCGCCTTTAATGAGGAGCCCGAGCGCGCCTCCCGACCGATGAGCGCCTCCACCGGCGGATTCGTACCGGGCTCCGGCGCAGGGGTGCTCATGCTGGAATCGCTGGAAAGCGCCCAGGAGCGAGGCGCGCACATTTACGCGGAGGTGCTCGGCGGCCACATAAACAGCGGCGGCCAACGGGGAACCGGCAGCATGACCGCCCCAAATCCGGAGGGAGTCCGTCGCTGCATCCGGGCGGCGATCGCCGACGCCGGTGTTGAGGCGGACGAGATTGAGGTGGTCAACGGCCACCTCACCGGCACGATGGCGGATCCGTTGGAAGTGGAAAACTGGCGGGCCGCATTGGATCTCACACCGGACTCGATTCCTCTTCTCAACGGAACCAAGTCGCTGGTGGGGCACGCGTTGGGCGCGGCCGGCGGCATCGAGTGCGTGGCGTCGATCTTGCAGCTGGACCGAGGGTTTATCCATGGATCGGTGAATTGTGAGGACCTCCATCCCGCCTTGGAACCGTTCAGCCCCCGCATCGTCCGGGAGACGCGAGAGAGCAGCGCCCGGACGCTGGCCAAGGCGAGTTTCGGATTTGGCGACGTAAATGCCTGCGTGATCTTTCGCACAGTCGATGAACACTAACACGCACGGATGCGACAATTCGTGCAGTAATTCTGGAACCCGGCGCCGCGGGTATCCGCGGCGATAGCAATCAATTCCCTCAGGAGGGACACATGACACGACAAGAAGTATTTGACGAGGTGCTGAATATTATCGGCCCCTTCGCGGTGAACAAGGAAGCGCTGGAAGGCGCCACCGAACAGACGAACATCCTCACCGACCTCAAGGTGAACTCGGCACGACTGGTGGACATCATTCTCGACTTCGAGGACAAGTTTGAAATTGAGATCGACGATGACGCCGCCGACGAAATCCAAACCCTCGGCGATGCCGTGGACAAGATCATGGAGATCAAGGGGTGAACGTCAGGCGACAGGTGGGCCGGCTCACCTGGATACGACTCGGCACACAGTCGTTCCTGTCCCGGCTCGTTCTGCCGCTGTTCTACCCAATCTACATTTTGCTCTTGCGGTACGCACTGTCGTACCGCATTCCGGAACTACGGGAGGTACGCCGGGGAATTCGGGAAGAGCTGGGCCGCGACAAGCGGCCGCTGCTCATTTGTCCCAACCACCTCACGATGATCGACTCGGTGATTCTCATGTGGGCGATCTCGCCGTGGTGGCGCGCGTTTTGGGACGAGCGCTTCTTCCCCTGGAATACGCCGGAAAAGAAAAACTACTCCCATATTCCCATGCTGCGCGTGGTGACGTATCTCAGCAAATGCGTCTCCGTGGTCCGGCAGGCCCCCAAGCATCAGACCACAAAATTCTTGGCAAAACTGCGCACACTCTTGTTGAACGGACAAAGTCTGATGATCTTCCCGGAGGGGACGAGGAGCCGGGATGGACGGGTGGATACCAAAAACTTCGCCTACGGCACCGGAAAAATTGTTGACGACCTGAAACGGCTCGGCGCCCAACCGCGCGTCCTGTGCGTCTATCTTCGCGGACTTCGGCAGAACACCTACAGTACGATTCCCCGCAAGGGAGAGACGTTCTATCTGGATTACCAGGTAATAGAGCCGAAGAGTGAGGCGCGGGGCCTTCGGGCCCAGCGAGACATTTCCCGCCAGATCGTACAGACCTTGGCGGAGATGGAACAGGCATTCTTCACCGGCGCGAATCGTCTCACCCGCGGCATACAGGGACTGCGATGACGGCGGCGGCAGGGGCCGGTTGCGCCTGATGTTTCTCGGAAATGATCTGGTCCATTGGAGCGGCACCGCCGCTCGCGAGAAAGAGTCGCTGTCCCGTCGCACCCGCCGGTTCGTCGCCCGAGTTCTCCACGAAGGGGAGCACGCGCTCCTGGAACGGCTGGGAACGATCCGAAGTCGCATGGTGACGACACCCCTGCCGCGGGGCCGCGCGCTATGGGCGCTGTGGGCTGCCAAGGAGGCGACGTTCAAAGCTGCGGTAAAGGCGTGGCCCGGTCTTGTCTTCTCTCCACGCTCGATACGCATCGAGTTCTTTCCCGCTCTGTCCGGCCATGGCGGCCGCGAAGGGCGAGACCCCTGGCCGGTGACCCGGTGCGATGATTCCGGGTACCAGGCGGCGGCGCTGCGCCCTTTGGCCCGCGGACTAGCTCACGTCCGTGACCACGTCTACGAGATTCTTTGGGAATACCACGACGACGTTGTACACGCCGTTGCCATGGGACCATTTCCGCGGGGCGGCGGGGGCGGGCACGACCAGCGGCACGGCGACCACTGGAACGCGATCGTCAGAACCATTGCGCAGATTCCCTCCCACCGAGCCTCGGAGGCCGTCCGGAGTATCGCACTCCACCTGCTCTCCGACCCTCATCATGCCGTGGCCCCCGGTGTCGGAATCGTGCGTAATCTCCTCACAAACGGAAGATTAGGACCGCCCACCATCCATGACGGCGCGCCCCGGGAAGATCTGGACCTCACGCTGACCCACGACGGCCCGTGGGGAGCTGCGGCCATCTTCCGTCGCACTGCCCCAACGTAGTACAGTCGCGCTCATGGAACAGATGAAGCGCACCCACACCTGTGGCGCCCTCCGCGCCGCCGACGACGGCCGCACCGTAACCCTCAACGGCTGGGTTCACCGCACCCGCGATCACGGCGGTGTGTCCTTCTTTAATCTTCGCGACCACGCCGGTATCACGCAAATTGTTGTCGATCAGGATGCCTCGGATGAGCTCAAGGCGATCGCCGGGAAGCTCCATATGGAGTACTGCCTGGCGGTGGAAGGCATTGTGCGGCGGCGCCCGGAGGCGATGGTCAACAGCGAGATGGCCACCGGCGAGATCGAACTGGCTGCAACACGAATCGAGATACTCTCCACGTGTGAACCGCTCCCGTTTATGATCGACGAACGATCCGACGCCCGGGACGACCTGCGCTTCAAGTACCGCTACCTGGACCTGCGTACCCACGCGATGCAACGGAAGATCCGCCTCCGCAGCGAGGTGATGCAGGCGGTGCGGGAGTTTCTCACCGGGGAGAACTTCGTTGAGGTAGAAACCCCCACGATGATCAAAAGCACCCCCGAAGGCGCCCGGGACTTTCTGGTTCCCTCCCGGCTGCACCCGGGGTCGTTCTATGCGATGCCCCAGAGCCCACAGCTCTACAAGCAGTTGCTCATGGTGAGCGGCTTCGATCGGTACTTCCAGTTGGCCCACTGCTTCCGCGACGAAGACGCCCGGGGAGACCGGCAGCTGGAGCATACGCAGATCGACATGGAGATGAGCTTCGTCTCCAAGGACGATGTCTTTGCCGTGGTGGAAGGGATGATGGGGAACGTGTTTAAGCGGGCTCTGGATATCGACCTCCCGGCTACGTTTGAGCGCCTTCCCTATGATGAAGCGATGAACCGCTTCGGTACCGATAAACCCGACCTGCGGTATGAACTGGAGCTGCAGGATTTTGCCCCCTTTGTCGAGGGCAGCGGGTTCGGCGTCTTTGAGAACGCCGTGGCCGGCGGCGGCAGCGTCAAAGTCCTGGTCGTTCCGGGGCAGGCGGAGTACAGCCGCAAACAGATCACCGAGCTTGAGGATGTCGCCAAGACCTACGGCGCCAAGGGCCTGGCGTGGACCAAAGTGCGCGCCGGTGACGGACCTGCCGGCGGCGCGGGTGCCGCGAGCCCCACCGGCGACACGGCGGCGCTTACCCTGGACGGCGGCATTGGTAAGTTCTTTGCCCCACGGGCCACCGAGATCGCCGGAGCCCTGGGAGCGGGCGCGGGAGATCTCCTACTGTTTGTCGCCGATAGCTGGAAGGTAGCCACCACCGCCCTGGGCGCCGTGCGCAGCCGCCTCGGCAAAGACCTGCAGCTTGCCGAGCCGGGGACGTTCCGGTTTGCGTGGATTGTGGATTTTCCGCTCTTTGAGTATGACGAGGATGAAGACCGCTGGGCGGCGGCACACCATATGTTTACGATGCCCCAGGAACAGTACCTGGAGACGATGGAAGCGGACCCCGGCGCCGTCAAGGGTGATCTCTACGACCTGGTGTGTAACGGGTATGAGCTGGCCTCAGGGAGTATTCGTATCCACGATCCGGCGTTACAGAGCCGCATCTTCCGCATTGTCGGCTTTGACGAGGAAGAGGCGCAGCGGCGCTTCGGGTTTCTCTTGGAGGCGTTTAAGTACGGACCGCCCCCCCACGGCGGAATCGCCCCCGGGTTGGACCGCCTCGTGATGATTATGGCCGGCGAGGACTCGATCCGGGAGGTCATCGCCTTTCCGAAGACCGCCAACGGCCTCTCGCCGATGGACGAGAGTCCCAGTCCGGTGGACCCGGAGCAGTTGGCGGAGTTGGGGCTGCAGCTGGCGCCGGGATTGGAACAGCCGCACGGGGATCACGAGACGTAGAACGCCGCCGCTCTCGAAACGTGGCGAGCAGCCGTGGAAGAGCGGTGCCCCGTTAGCGCGACGAGGCGGGCGGAGCCGCGGGCTGATCAATAACGGGGTAGGGTGTGATTCGCGTGAGCACCAGCGCGATCAGGAAGATCGCGGGAATGTTTGCCAGGAGCCGGGTGACGGCAAAGGTACCCCCCAAGGCCGCAAACTCGAACAAGAACATCGGCATCTTCGTTGTGGACCACGCTCCCACAAATACCATCACATTGAAGGTACTGGCTCCTTTTTGCATGAGAACCGTCGCCACCGGAAACGCGGCGTAGAGCGGCCCCGCGGCAACCGACCCGATGACGAAGGCCAGCGCCGCACCGCGAACGCGAGATTTCTCGCCCATATGGCGCATCAGTTGTTCCCGCGGAACCCAGACATCCATGAGCCCCAACAGAACAAAGATCGGTGGGATAACCAAAAGCATTTCCTTGAGGCTGAGTCCGATCGTTGAGACGGCTTCACCCGCTCGATGGGGCGCGATGATCGCAACGAGTCCCAGGAGCAGTGCGGCACCGATCGCTCCGGCAAAACGTCGCAGCAGCCCCCTGCTCACTCCCTGCGGGCTACTCACGCCACCACTCCCAGAACCACCGCAAGGACTCCCGCGACGGCAAGAGAGAACACCCACGCCAGAACGTTCCGCGTCAGCGCAACGCGCGTTCCAAACGTCTTGCGCTCCACCGGAAACGTGACGATTCCCACCATCATCAGAGAGGAGACAAACGCCCCGATTTGGAGGATCCCCGCTCCCTTCTCAAGGATAAGGGACGCCATGGGAAACGCAACAAATCCCGGCATCAGGGTAACCGCACCCGAGAGCGACGCCACCAATACTCCCAGCACGCCCGAATCCTCACCCACCAGATTGGCGATGAACGTTGGTGTGAGAAACGCCAGAATAAGGCCCGTGACAACGATAATCATCAAGAACTCCGGCAGGATCCCGGCGAACGCCCGCCACGCCTTGTGGAGGGCCTGGGCGGTGCGGCCACGGTCCGAAAAAAACGACAGCAACAACGCCGCCCCTGCCAATATATAAAAAACGATCGTGAACACCTTGGTCTCCTTTGTAGTTACGGCATCGTGTGTCGTGACGGCATCGTGCCGAATACCATGCAAAGGTTCAACGCCGATAGACCCGTTCCAATCAGAATTTTTCCTGTCCCTTGACACATATTCCTTATTTGGCTATATTGCCAACAAGAAACAAGACAAGGAGTGTCCTATGACGATCCAAATACTCGGACCGGGATGTCCCAATTGCGAGAATCTCGAGAAGAACGCCCGTGAAGCGGTGGGCAACCTCGGAATCGACGCCGATTTCGAGAAAGTGACTGACGTCAACCAGATCGTAGAGATGGGTGTCATGCGTACCCCCGGTTTCGCAATCGACGGTGAGGTGCAGAAGTTCGGTAAGGTGTTTTCCGCCGGCGAAATCGAAGAATCCCTGAA
>JBMCMH010000028.1:0-26120 GCA_048614515.1 Alkalispirochaeta sp.
CGACAACAAGACCGTAGCGAAAGCGCTCCAGACGTTATTAGCAAAAGATAACGAATAATCGATCGTTGTGAGCCAGTTGGGGAGGGGAATGAGCGACGGCGTTTTGACTGAAAAAACAGAAGAAGATCTCTGGAAAACCTATCGGAAAACCAAAGATCCTTCGATACGCAATAGACTCATTAAGCAATACCTACCACTGGTGAAGTATGTCGCGGGGAAGCTCGCCGTCGGCATGCCGCAGAACGTAGAGTTCGATGATCTGGTGAGCTATGGGGTGATCGGACTCTTCGACGCGATCGACAAGTATGACCCCGGGAAGCACGTAAAATTTAAGACCTACGCGGTTACTCGAGTACGAGGGGCGATTTTCGATCAACTGCGCCAACTGGACTGGGTTCCGCGATCGATTCGTCAAAAGACACGTGAGCTTGAAGACACGGTTCGGCGGCTGGAGTCCCAGCTCGGCCGGGCGGCCAGCGATCAAGAAATCGCCAAGGAATTGGGGGTCACCGAGAAGGAGTTTGAGAAGCTGGTATTAAAGATCAGCGGTACCACGGTGCTGTCTCTCAATGACGTATGGTATTCCGGCGACGAAAATGATCGTATGTCGATCGGAGACAGTATTGAAAGCCCTCACAGCAGAAACCCCGATTCGATCGTAGAGAAGCAGGAAGTCAAGCGCGTGATCGTTGAGGCGATCAACGAACTGCCCGATAAAGAAAAGAAGGTGTTGGTCTTGTACTACTATGAGAATCTCACCTTGAAAGAGATCGGCGCGGTGCTCGGTGTCACCGAATCTCGAATCTCGCAGTTGCACACCAAGGCGATCGTTCGTCTCCGGGGGCGGCTGACTAGTGTCAAGCGGGGTATTATGTAATCATGGTTTCGATGGAGCAACTCCAGGCGTTTATGCGCAAAGCCGCTCAGGACGACAAGTCGAAGAAGTACGTCAATGTGAGCGGTGAGACGCTGGAGGAAGCGCTTCGCGAAGCCGCGGTAGAACTGGGAATACCGATCAAGAACATCGAGTACGAGGTTCTTGAGAATGGATCTCGGGGGATGCTCGGAATGGGTAAGCGCCCCTTTCTGATTGTTGCATATCCCGCTCAACGTCAGACAGACCAGTCCGAGGGCGACGATGTCCTTGACATGGACTTTGGATTTGATACCGCCGAAGAGACCAACGTTGATGGACAAGCCTATGTACGTCTGACGCCTGAGGGAATCATGCTTAAGGTGGTTCCTCCCGTGGGTGATGGAGTGCCGGTATCTGAGCGAGCCGCAATGCACGTGGTAACCGAGCGAACTCGAGAGAAAGTCGATACGGCTATGGTAGCCAAGGCGGTGAAACGGGCCGATGAACAGTGGATTCGTATCGGTGATTTCAACTACAACCCCGCAAACGACGCCTACATTTCGTGTGAAGTGGTAGACGGTGAAATGCGAGCGGTTGTCTCGCTCACTCCTCCCGGGGAAGGCGGGTCAGATCCCACGGCGGAGTCGATCCGGGCCGCCCTGGAAGCGAGCGGCGTCATCCACGGCATCGATGAAACGGTTCTGCAGCGATTGGAGGAGGCGCCCCAATACCGCGAACGGATTACGATCGCGCACGGTACGCCGCCCAAACACGGTGCCGACGCTCGAATGATCTACAATTTTCAGACGGATCACCGCGAAGTCCACCTACAAGAAAGTAAGGATGGGAAAGTAGATTTTAAGGAACTGAATCGGATCGAGAATGTAGTCGAGGGACAAGTGCTGGCCCGAAAGGTTCCACCGGAACAGGGAGAAGCGGGCCAGACGGTAACCGGGCGTATGATTCCCGCGAAGGATGGAAAAGATGTTCCTCCTCCCCTCGGAGACAACACTCGCCTCTCTGATGACGGACGGAGCATACTCGCGGAGATTAACGGGTTAGTGAAGCTCGTGAGCGGCAAAGTCACGGTAGAACCGATCTACATCGTCAATGGTGACGTCAACATGAAAGAAGGAAATATCCGCTTTCTTGGAACAGTCATCGTGAAAGGCAACGTCGACGACGGCTTTAGTGTAAATGCGGCCGGTGACATTGAAGTCATGGGCAACGTCGGCAGGGGCACCCTCGAGGCGGAAGGGGATGTGATTGTTCATCAAGGTATCGCCGGCAAGGGTGACGGCCGAGTTGTCGCGGGCGGCTCGATCTGGTCGAAATTTATCGAGAACGGTAACGCCGAGGCCGGGAACATGGTTGTTGTCTCGGACGGAATCATCAATAGCTCCGTGTTTTCCGATAAGCGCATCATCTGTCGTGGACGCAGAGCGTCAATCGTAGGCGGTCACATACGGGCGGCGGAAGAAGTAGACGCGAAGAGCCTGGGGTCGGTGGCGGGAATGGAAACCTTGGTCGAGGTTGGCTACGATCCCAAGAGTCGTGAGCGGTTGCTGGAGCTGGAAAACCAGGACGCGGAGTTGGCCAAGAGACTCGAAGAAATCTCCCTAAATATGGCCACGATCGAGAACATGCGCAAGAACAAGCGCAAAATTAGCCCCGAGAAGCTGAAGCAGTATTCAGTAATGAAAGCGCAGCGGGAAAAAATCGTGAAAGGTCGGCAGAAACTGGGGCGAGATATTCAAGCGATTCAGGACTACTTGGATCAATTGAAGACCAACGGCCGTATTAGCGTCTCCGGTACGGTATTCCCCGGAGTCAAAATTACGATCAAAGATGCGCAACTACCGGTCCGGCACGAGACGCGGGCAGTGACCTACATCGCTGAAGAGGGCATGGTCAAGGTTACCAAGTACGAGGAGAGCCAGGCGGATATTAGTGTTCGTAAACGGGGAGGGCGTGATGTCGATACAACCGATTGACTTGCAAACCCTTTTCGTCCGGCTGAGTCAGGTGGGCCGGGAGCAATCCGCTATGAAGCAGGCGATTCTTCAGAACCAAGAAGTTACCGGTCGCGAGATAGCCGAGCGCTCTCGCCAGGCAGGAGAGTCCGTTTTGGAATCGGAGGAAGTCTCTGAGGGGCCGGAAACAGTGGACGAGGAGGGTAGTTCTCCTCAACAGAATACCCCCTCACACCATGAGCACGCCTCTGGTGAGGATGATTCCAATGAGTCCTCGGAGGACGTATTTCGCGACCCCGATTTGGGGCAGCATATTGATCTCGAAGGATAACGTATGACCTTCGGGATCTATCTTCTCCTAAATGTCGTTCTCCTTCTGTTTCTCGCGATATGGGTTCGGAAGCTCATCGTAAGACGCCTGGAGCCCGAGCGGATTCTTGATGATCTGAGTAACGAGATCGGTGCCCTGGTTGCGGAATTAAACCAGACCGGTGATCACAATGTGTCGATCCTGGAAGATCGTATTATGCAGCTTCGCGATCTGGTGGCCGATGCGGACCGCCAGATCGAAGAGCTTTCTACCATCGTTGAACAGGTTCAGGCTCGGACCTCTTCGGAGGAGCCGGTGTATACCGTCTCGTTTTCCGACTCCACCGGCGGTTCCTCGAATCATGCCCGCGGCGGCCAACCGCAGCGGGCTCAGCCCCCAGAGACTGAGGATGATTCCGTGCACGATGTGAACGATCCCGGGCCGCTGTGGCATGATATGCCGACCCAATCCGCCGCCTCCCGGGAAAATACCACTGAGCCGCGGCATGATGTCTTGTCACCACGGGAGAAAGTTCATGAGTTGCATCAGCAAGGGCTCTCGTCTGAGATGATCGCGGGGAAGACGGGCATGGCGATTGGTGAGGTGGAGCTCATCATCTCGTTGGGTGCTGGTAGAGGAAGCAAATGACAATTGGGATTGACCTGGGCACTACCAATTCGTTGATGGCGTACATTGACGATGATCAGCCTACACTGATTCCCAACAGTCGCGGCATGCTGAGAACGCCCTCGGTGGTGGGCGTGGATCGCACGGGGACCGTTCTGGTGGGGGTTGCGGCCGCCAACCAGGCGCTGACCCACCCGGATCGTACGGTCGTTGCGATTAAGCGAGATATGGGGCTCCGCAAGACGGTGACGGTCGGTGCGCATCGTCTGAGTCCAGAAGAGGTGAGCGCCGCAATCTTACGGGTGCTTCGAGAAAACGCGTCATCGTTTATTGGTGAAGAACAGACATCAGCGGTCATTACCGTTCCCGCGCACTTTGATGATCATCAACGGTTTTCCACCTACGAAGCGGCGCTATTGGCGGGGTTTGACAAGGTGGCGCTGCTCAATGAACCGACCGCGGCAGCCCTCCCCTACGCCGCTCGCGAGCGAACCCACGAACGGATTGTGGTGTTTGACTTTGGCGGTGGGACTCTGGACATCACGGCGCTTGAACGGTCGGGCGCGGAATTCACCGTGCGTGCAACCGTCGGCGATGGGCGACTCGGGGGTATCGACATCGACGGTGTCGTTGCGCAATTTATCCTAGAGCGAATTACCCAGCAGTTTGGATCACACATGACGGAGAATCCTCAGGTTCAGCGGGTGGCACATCAACTGGCGGAACAAGCGAAAATTGATTTGTCTGAAATGGAAGAGACTGAGGTGACTATGCCCTTCCTCGTCCCGGGAGAGCACCCGGCACATCTCAATGTGGTATTGGAGCGTCGTGAGTTCGATTCGCTGATCCAGGCGTACGTTGACCGGGCTCGAGCGCTTACGCGGGATGCGGTGCGGGAAGGCGGATTCGAGAAAAGTGGGTTTGACCGACTGGTACTGGCCGGAGGAAGCAGCCGTATCCCTGCCGTGCGGAGCATGCTGCATGAAGAGTTTGGGGCTGAGACGGCGTCACGGATTAATCCCGAGGAGGTAATCGCCACGGGAGCGGCGATGTTTGCCGCTCGGCGAGATGGATCCCACGAGACGTTCTCTCTGAGAGACGTATTATCGGGAACTCTGGCGATCGAATTGGCCGATGGGAGTTGCGTACCGCTCGTTCGCAAGAATCAGACGCTGCCTGTCCGTCAGTCTCGGCTGTTTACCACGGTCAGTGATAATCAGCCGGAAGCGGAGATTCACCTGGTTCAGGGCAATCACCATCAGGCATGGAAGAATCGATCCCTGGGACGGTTCATTTTGCGCGATATTCGAGATGCCCCCCAGGGGGCTCCCCGGATCGCCGTGACCATCAATGTCTCCGGAGATGGAATCGTTACGGTTCGCGCGGGCGATCGGGATACCGGGGCGTGGGAAGAAATGGTGGCTCAGGCACGCCCGGAACCCACCACGCAGACGATTAACGGTGGCCGCGCCGAGTATGCCCAGTCGCTCGTCCGACGGAGCCGACGGGTGCGGCGGTTTGCGGAACCGGGGCTACGGGAAGAGTTGGACGAAATTCTGTCGATAATGGAAGAAGGCTATCACGCGGCAGGAGAGGACATGATCACCGTGCTTGAAACACTTCTTCGGGAGGTGGTGCTTTCTACCACGATCTCGCGGCAACAACAGGAACGCCACGATGCAGCTTCATGACGCGTATCGAGTACTGGGCTTGTCACCGGATACCACCCGTGATCAGGTAACTGCCCACTATCGGGAACTCATCAAACAGATGCATCCCGACGCGGGGGGCGTCATTGTAGATGTGGGGCAGCTCGTAGACGCATACCGCACCATTATTGCGCAGACGCAAGACACGAAAGCTCACGGTCCCGGTCTTTCCGGGGGGAGCATCTTCTCGTTGGGAAAACTCGCCACGGCATCGGGGGACGCCGCCTTGCGCAAGCAGGCAGTGCAACAGCTTGCCCACCGTCGGCGCTATGCGGGGATGGTCTTTCTGAAGCAGGCGCTCTTTGACACGAACGCGGAGGTGGCCTACGCCGCGGCAGTAGCGATGGTTTCTATTCCCGGGACCCTCGTTGAGCGGGACCTGGTCGCTCTATATGAGCAACTTACCGCTCGTCAGCGGATTGGGATTCTGCGGGAGCTCGGTCGCCAGGGCCGGCCAATGCCACGGTTTGTCGCGTACGCGGCGGCAGATATGGTACCCGAAATCCGAAGATACGCGCAGGAGATAGCTCGGTGAATACAGACGCAGCATTGTCCCTAGGTCCGAGTGTCGAACGGCTCATAACGACGTTGGAACGCCTGGTTCTCGAAGAATCGAGCGCTCCGGTGGAAGTACACGACCAACTGCGGGAGGTGCGAGAAGAAGCGCGATTCTTGCACGCGGACGAGGTGTGCGATGCGATCGATCACGTTACCGTTGGTCTCGAAGAATTGGAGAAGTCCGGAGCGGTAGAACCGGGGGCTGTGTTGCCGCTGGTGTTCCGTTTGCGTGATGCCGCGGGAACGCTGCACGCCGATCGTGAACCATCGGAAGCCTCCGCTCCGAGAGCATCCTTTTTAGAGGTGGACTTGCAGGACGAAATCTCCGCGGTCCTTTCCATTTCCGAGGAGACCGAACGCTCGTTGAACTCTCGCATGCAGCTGGGGCAGACGCCGTTCCTATTAGTGTTACGGGTGGATCCTGCGTGGTTGGATACCCTTGAGGAGTTTCTGGAGTCCGAGTACCAGGTTCTCTCCTATCGCCGCCAAGATAGCACAGCCCGGATCGCCGCCGTGGTGGTGGAGGTCGTGGCTCCCGAGGTGGAACGAGCCGTAGATGCCACGTTCGGGGACCGATCGATCATTAAAGAAGCGGCGGTGCGGCCCCTCGACCGAGAGGCTCTCACCGTGGAGCGCGGCGCAATCAACCGCTGGTACGCAGAACTGTCCCCAATCGCCGTTGAGATTGAACCGGCCGCGATGGAACGTATCTGGCTCCTGATGGACGTATTGGCTCCGTCCGGGACGGAACGAATCGAACCGGCGCTCTGGCGCGAACTCCGCAAAAGTATTGCCTCATCTTTCACTGTGGAGCTGCGCGATGTCCTCACCGACATGCGTGAATCACTGGAGAACATGGCCGTCACTGCCGGTAAGAAGATTCGTCTATCTGTCTCCGGTCGAGGCGCGGCAATCGGGGTAGAGATCGCCGAGCCTCTGCGGAACGTACTGTTTGAATTGATCTCGAACAGTATCGTGCACGGCATCGAGTCGCCCTCCGACCGGCAGGCCCAAAACAAGCCGGAGATTGGCTCGATCTCATGCTATATCCAGAAAGAAGGGCAGTCCCTTAGTGTGAGAATCACCGATGACGGGGGAGGCTTCGAACATGAGACGCTTCAGTCTCCCCAAACGGGAGGCCTTCAGCGTGTTCGCGATATCGTCCAGGATCGCCTCGGGGGCGTCTTGCGAGTTCGTAGCGGCCGGAGCGGCGCCACCGCCATCGTTGAATTGCCCGCACTCCAAGGGGTGTACCGGGGTCTGGTGGTCGTGCGAAACGACGTGCGAATCGTGGTTCCCAGTGCCCTGGTGGTCTGGGCCGGTGAAGTGTCCAATTCTCGGATCGTCGTAGACACCACCGGATCGTGCTTTTTGCGCTATCAGCGGCAATTAATCCCGTTGGTGGAACCGGAATATCGACTCCCCCCACAGAAACGTTCCAACGAACGCCTCGAGAGTGATGTCCCGCAGGCAGAACGTGACGAAGTGGAGATGCCCGGCGTCGACCACGACGTCCCGGAGGATCACGTTGTACGGCCTGTGGAGCAAACGTCTTCGTCGTCCCCGTCTCACGCGACGGCGGCGGTCGTGATTGGAGTTGCCGGTGATACGGTGGCGCTTGCGGTGGATGCGGTTCAAAATGAAATGGTTGTTTCTACTTCGCCTCAGGGATCGTTGCGGCTCTCGCTGAGCGACGATGGCAGCGAAGGCACCGGCGAGTGGGCTGTGGCAATCGCGCTGCAGAACCTTCCACTGGGACAATGATTTCGTCGGGACTTAAAGACATAAAAAAGAGGCGATGTGCCTGGACGTCGTAACAGCACACCGCCTCCTGGAATCACGTATGATCCGCTTGTATTTTCATTATCGACCGTGCGGGACCGTTCATTAAGAGAAATCGTACCGTTTTAGGAGGTCGATGTGATACACCGCCGCGTCATGGAGCGACCGGTAGAGCAGCTCCGCCTGGTTTAGAAGCTCCACAGCGTTCCCGGCGTTCCCGGTGGCTATCTCCTCCAGCGCAGTGCCCGAAATAAATCCCACGATTTCACGGTCATCAAGTGCCCCCAACCGCCGGTCAACCTGGTCCAGTGATGCCATGCGACGCAATAGATGCGACTCGTCCAGGGTATCCTGATCACGGCGAATCGCAGTACATATCTCAAGTCCAGAGGAGGTAATTCGCTCCATTTCTTGGAGGCTCATGAGCAGTTCCTGGAGCACCGAGGCGGCATCCCCCGTGTCCCGTGTGGTCGTTGACCGCAGGTACCGACGGGCGGCTGCTACCCGAGAACGGTTGCCGTGGTCGGCGATCCACGTTTTGATGGGAGCGTAGGGAATGCCGGCAATCGCGCTACTCTCGGGAGACAGGAGCACGGTGGAGATCTCCGGATACTGCGCCGGGCGTTCCGAAAACCAGCTTCGGTATACTTTCATCCGGGCATCACTCGGAATCGAGCCCCCGCCCGCTGCGGGAGTCATGATCGCTCGGGCGCCGTGAAGATAACGCCAGAGGCCATGTTCCGCAGGTTCGAGTCGGCTGGCTACCGCGGCGAGGCGGGTTTCAAAGAACGACCCGGCGCAGTGTGTCCGGTACCGAGGAAATCCCAGGTCGGTTCCCGCCATCGCGATCGATTTTGCACCAATGACCCGAGCGAGATCCCAGGCGGAGGTGGCGACCGAGCCGCCGGAGCCGAGTTTCAATCGCCGATTCGTTCGAGAGTCAATGTACGATCCCAACGGAAAGAGTGATGCCGACATGACTGCGGGGCCCGGCCAGAGCCTGAGCGTTCGAGGATGGGTGGCCGGCTCCGCCACCAGCACGGCGGTGGTGGCGCCAATGCGATCGAGGTGGCGCGTGTTCCAATACTGTGGATCGGAAATCACCGCCAGATCAGGCTCGATGCCCTGCTCCTGTAAAGCTATAACCGCGGTGTCAACCGCAATCACCAGCGTTTCGTGCCAATACTCGCGCAGGTCCGGTAACAGGTCATCGAGGGTAGGACCGGCACCACAGACGACAACCGGCGCTCCCGGGGCCCGGTGTACCAATCCGTCAACCCCGGGGAAAATACCAAACTGCCGGATCGAACGTAGTGTGTTCCGAACCCACAAGTGTCCGAAACGGCGAAGGGTGTTTCGATTCACCTCGGTCCGCTCCCGATAGTGATCAAGAGCAGTGGTAATCGTTGCCATCATGTCGGGGAATATCTCGCCTAATGCCCCCAGCGGAATAGCCATGAAGGAGCGAATTTCGTGGTGCTGTAATACTGGTACGAGGAGTCCAGGCAACCAAGCCGGCACGATTCGATCGGGGCCGTACCGCAGCCACCACTCTGGAGACCGGTGGCGGAGCGCCTGCTCCAAGAGGCGGGGATGAAACACCACGCCGATGGTCGTGCCACGCATCGCCCGGGCGCGATCATGGTGTTCCAGCTCCTCCAGGAGGTAGCCCATCCCGAGTCCAATGAGAATCGTACCGTCGCGAGGCTCTTCCGGGAACGTCAGAGCCTGTACTCGGCGGGTCGCTTCTCGTTGGGGGTCAAACGAGCTATGGACCCACTTGCCGTGTACCTTCAGACTCACGGGTCCCGCGCGGGCCGGAATCACCTCGATATGCGGTTCCGATTCCGTCGGCCCTGGATCGACGAGTGCGCGATGGAGATCGGCGGACAATTCCGGAGCGGTCTCGGCAATCTCTTGGAGTCGTGTACGCAGGTCATCGTCCAGCGGTGCAGGGGGGTGGTGGTCGTCCCTCATTCCAGTTCCAATCTGATCGTCATGTCGTCGGTTACCGCCGCGCCCGGCTCAGGTTCCTGATTTACCACCCACCCACTTCCATCGATGATTACGCGGATATCTTCTCGGCCCAACAGCGGCATAAGGGTGCGTACCGGTAACCCGGTATAATCAGGGACGCGGTCATCTAACGGCGGGAGGACCGGATCACGGGTGACGATTCGGCCCGGATGCGTGGCTACCGTATCCGTATCCCGGGGAATATCCCAATAGGGAACGAGGAACTCCAGCATCTCGTCGGCTGCAGGAGCGGCGATGCGACCACCATAGAAGCTTTCTCCTCGGGGAAAGTCTATCATCACATAGACCGCCAACTCCGGGTCATCCGCGGGAATCATCGCCAGGGTCGATGCGATGAATTGCGCATCGGAATAGGTGTTTAGTTCCGGATCGTACACCTCGGCGGTACCGGTCTTCGCGGCGACGGAGACGCCTTCCACCTGTATTCTCCGGGCCGTGCTGTCGGGATCGGTGGCGGAGTCCATGTACCGGAGGATTCGGCGTGCCGTCTCGGGAGAAATAACTTCTCGCACCGGTTCTCGGGAGACACGGCGGAGCACCTCCCCGCTGGGCGAGACGATCTGGTCAACGATCTGGGGCCTCAAAAGCATCCCGTCATTCGCCAGTGCCGTGGTCGCGGCGAAGATCTGTACCGCGGTCACGCCGATCTCCTGACCGATCGCGATCGTGGGGAGTGTCCGCCGGGACCAGTTCTCCGGTAGCGCCACCAGCCCGCTTTCCTCCCCATTCAGGTCGATTCCGGTTCGGCGCCCAAATCCAAAGCGTGTCAGTATCGTATAGAAGGAGCCGGCGTCTACCGTCTCAGACGCGTATGCCGCTCCCACGTTACTGGAATACTTAATGATCTCTTCGGGGGTCACCCGTCCATAATCGGCGAGGTCCGTGATCACCAGTTCACCGTCGTCCGCGACGTATCCCCCGGACGTATTAAACTCGTCGGTCTCAGTGATCCCCTCCAACTCCAGAAAACCGGCGATGGAGAAGACCTTAAACACCGACCCAGGCTCATAAATTCTCGAGACAAACCGGTTGCTCTGTTCTTCGGAAGTGTAATCGCGAAAATGGTTTGGGTCGAACGATGGAACACTGGAAACCGCCAAGAGTTGTCCATTCTTTACGTTCCCCACCACGATCATTACGGAGTCTGCTTGGTGTTCCTGCAGAAGATTACCCGCCAGCTCATCCGCAGCGCTCTGAATCGCTAGGTCCAACGTCAGGAATACCTGGTTTCCCATAGCCAACGATTGCTCCAAGGAGGTGTTGGTGCTTGGGTCAGGCATGAGTTCACTGGAGAACATATACTCGATTCCCGCCAGCCCCACGTTGTCGACGCCGGTGAATCCGATGATCGGTGCCGCGGCTTCCCGCTCGGGATAGCTTCGCCCCGTGTCGGCCTCCAGGCGGATTCCCGAGAGATTACCGGATTGCAATTCGCTGCGAATGCGGTCGCTTTGGCTGGGAGTGATCGTTCGTTGTACAACGACAAAGCCGTCGGCAGTACTGAGCCTTCCCGCCAGCTCTCGCTCGGACAGGTCAAGAATGTCTGAGAGGGTAGCGGCGGTGGCATCCACGTCTTCGATCTCCGGTTTCCAGGCGGTTACCGTATCGAGACGAGTTTGAATTGCCAGAACACGACCGCGGCGATCGAGAATCGGCCCACGCTCAATCTCAGCCGGCCGAGCAGATGAGGATCGATCTGAGCCGGGAATCATAATCATGGCATACCGCGCGACCACCAGGGCGGTAGCGAGCAGGATGACCATTCCTACGATGTTGAGCCGATGAGAGCGTCTATCTCTGTTGCTCTGGGCCAATGAAGACTACCCTCCCAAGTATTTGGCTCGGGGATACCGCCCCGTAGTGTCGGGAGTCCAGGGAGCCACCGGAATTATCACCATGCAGGATGTATCGACCATCTGCGGTTCCGCTTGCCAGGCGTTTTACCACCACCCGATTCGGATCGATCGGATGCCGGGCAACCACCACGTCTCCTGGGGTCGGGGTGTGAAAGCGGAACGCCAGACGATTCACTACGACCACCTGGCCCGGTGCGATCGCCGGTTCCATGCTTGTACCTTCCACCCCATATAATCTAACCGAGGCGATTATAAACAACCCGAATCCTAAGACGGTAAGCGCAACCGTGGTCACAGGAATACGCACACGCAACTATAATATGCTCCATTTTTCTTGTCGATACTGCTACTATGGTCAGCGTGATCGAGCACCAGAAGGTTGAACGACGACAGCGGGTAAAACGAAGGTTGGATGCATCCGGTCGCCGGAGTGGGTTATTGGAGACGTCCAAACGACTTCGATATCCGCAGGCTCCGATTCCATCGGAGCGAAGGGTTACGTGGCCGATAGAGAAGAGCCCCCGAACGCGCACGATTACCAAAGCGGGGGGAGTTCGCTCCCGGGTGCGGACCGGTTGGACGGATACCGGCTCCGCCGTCCGGAGCATTCTCTCCTCTGTTGCCGTGCCTCGTCGTATGGCGATTCGTGTCGTTGTGGAAGAGCGCGATGTTCCGCTCTTGTTGGCGGCCGTAGTATTTGCGGTGGTTGCGAATATGATGCTCCTCACCGCAGGATCTGATCGAATTCTGCTCTCCGGTTCCGTGGCGTCGATTCAATTGCCCGCCCAGACCGAACTGATGACCACCTCATCGCTGGCACCGGTGCGAAACGAATACGCGGTTATCGGTGAAGTGGCCGGGGTAGATCCCGCGCAGTTTGCCCGGTTGGAGGTATCGGAGTATACCGTTCAATCGGGAGACACCCTGGGTGAGATCGCCTCTGAGTACGATCTGACGATGGATACGCTCATTAGCTTCAATCAGATCGAAGATGTTCGCCGTCTGCAGGTGGGGGACACGTTCCAGATTCCGAATCGCGATGGACTGTTGTATACGGTAAAGGGAGGTGATTCTCTCGACTCGATCGCCCGCGAACACGACACCACGGTGAATGAGCTTCTCGATGCCAATGACCTGCGCTCGCAGACGGTGGAGGTAGGGCAGGTTGTGTTTGTTCCCGGGGCGCGGCTCAACGCCACGGAGCGGGGAATCATCTTGGGCGAGCTCTTCGCATGGCCCGCTGAAGGGGTGTTTTCCAGTGGTTTTGGGATGCGATCGGATCCGTTTACAGGACTTCCTCGATTTCACAACGGAATCGACCTGGCCGGTCCCATAGGATCGCCGATACGGGCGGCAGCCTCCGGGCGGGTGGTTCACGTGGAGAGCCAAATCGGAAACTACGGTCGGTTTGTGATCGTTCGCCATCCCGACGGCTTCCAGACGCTGTACGCTCATCTTCAGGATTTTGGGGTGCGGAACGGCCAGTCCGTGTCGCGGGGACAACGGTTGGGTACGATGGGAAACACCGGTCGAAGTACCGGGCCCCATCTGCATTTTTCGGTAATACACAACGGGCGGTTCGTGAACCCGTTGCGTTATCTCCACTAATCTGATACAGGTGGTGTTATGCGCAGATTAGTAATTACTTTGGTAATTCTACTTGCAGTATTCTCGTTTATTAATGCCTACACCCCGGTGTAGAGAGAATTCGCATCAACCCCCGACGCAACGCACCCGTCGGGCGGTCTTTTTGTCCGCGTAACGCGCCGGCCCGGCGGCCGTTACGCGTTCCGCCCATGACAGTGCTTGTACTTCTTTCCGCTTCCACAGGGGCAAGGATCATTCCGTCCGACCTTGGGGACCGATCGCTTGACTTGAACCTGCCGCGGAACGCTTCCCTGAGCACCGCCGCTCGGCGCCGTCCGTCCGGAGACTGCTCCCGACCCACTGCCCGCTCCCAACAGGCTCATATCGCGGTGTTGCGCGGTGCCTCCCCCGGAGGCCACGGGCTTACGTTCTTCCATACCTTGCGCCTTGATCGCAAACATGCGCTTCGCGATGCTCAGGCGAATACCGGCGAGGAGCTCATCAAACATCCGGAACCCTTCAAGCTTGTACTCCAAGAGGGGATTCCTCTGGGCATAGCCCCGCAGGTATACCGCTTCCCGCAGCTCTTCTAGATTTTCCAGATGGTCCTGCCAACGCTGGTCAATGGTACGGAGGTACTCAATCCTGATAATAAAGTTGAACCGCTCCTTGCCCACGGTCTCTTGTTTTCGCTGCATCTCCGCGTTCATCTCGTCTAGGATTGACTGGGATAGCTGCTCCGGACCGAGTTCGATATAACCGGCGGTCTCGCGAGATGGAAAGTACAGCAGCTTATCCTGCAAGTCGTCGAAGATCTGCTGCAGCTGCGGCTCGGAAAAGGTGCGCCCGCCGTCGGCCGTCTCGAGCACTTCGGTGATGACGTCTTCAGCGGTGGCCAGGACGCGATTTACCAAGTTTTCATCGGCCATGATCGCGTCACGCTGCTCATAAATCACCTTGCGCTGTTCATTCACCACATCATCAAACTCGAGCAGATGTTTCCGGATATCGAAGTTGCGCTCCTCCACCTTGTTTTGGGCGCGCTCGATCGACTTGTTGATGAGTGAATGGTTGAGCGGTTCTCCCGGCTCGAGCCCCCGCTCCATGATCCCTTTGAGGTTAAACCGTCCCCCGCCGAAGAGACGCATGAGATCATCATCCATGGACAGGAAGAATCGCGATTCGCCGGGGTCACCCTGGCGACCACTGCGTCCCCGGAGCTGATTGTCAATCCGGCGTGACTCGTGGCGCTCCGTGCCGAGCACATACAGACCGCCCAGTTCTCGGACTTCATCATAATCCGAGCGCCACGTCGCACGTTCCTTCGCTAACGCCTCTAAGAACTGGTCCTGCGTGTGGTCTTCCGGGAGCGCTCTGCGCGCTCGGAACTCCGGATTCCCGCCGAGTTTGATATCCGTTCCCCGGCCCGCCATGTTGGTGGCGATCGTTACCGACCCCTTGGCCCCCGCCTCGGCAATAATCAACGCCTCCCGGGCGTGGTTCTTCGCGTTGAGAATCTCGTGCCGAACTCCTCGTTTGGTGAGGTACGAGGAAAGTTTCTCCGAGTGCTCGATGGAGATCGTTCCCACGAGGACCGGCTGCCCCTTGTGGTACAGTCGTTCGATTTCGTCGGAGATCGCCTGGTATTTATCTGCTTCGGAGATATAGATGACATCGTCTTGGTCGAGCCGCGCCAGAGGGCGGTTTGTGGGAATCACCACCACGTCCAGGCCGTAGATCTTGCCAAACTCTTTGGCTTCCGTCTCGGCGGTTCCGGTCATTCCCGAGATCTTGTCGTACATCCGAAAGAAGTTCTGGAACGTCACCGTCGCCAAGGTTCGGTTCCTCGCGGCTACCCGGATGCCTTCTTTGGCCTCGATCGCTTGGTGGAGTCCATCGGAGTAGCGGCGGCCGTGAAGGATGCGCCCGGTAAACTCATCTACGATCTCCACCTTGCCGTCGGAAACCACGTACTGCTGATCTTTGTGGAAGAGCCGGTGGGCGCGCAACGCTTGGGTCGCATAGTGAATAAATTCGAAATACTCTTGGTCGAAAATGCTGCCGTCAATAATCCGCCGGGCTCGCAGAAGTTCTTCGAGATGGTTCAGGCCCCGGTCGGTGAAACTGATTTTCTTGCCCTTCTCGTCGACCTTGTAGTCACCATCCGGTTCCTCCGGATAGTCGCCCGTCTCCGGGTCCTTAGACGATTCCTGGAGGGCGGTTACTACCCCGTTTACCTCACGGTACTTGCCGGTATCATCTTTGGTCTGGCCGCTGATAATGAGCGGGGTGCGAGCTTCATCGATCAGAATCGAATCTATTTCGTCGATAATACAGTACGGGTGACCGCGCTGGACTTTGCTCCGCAGGTCGTACCGCATGTTGTCCCGCAGGTAGTCAAAGCCGAACTCATTGTTGGTACCGTACGTGATGTCCTTACGGTACGCTTCCTTTCGGGTGTCATTATCCATGGAGGAGACGATGTACCCCACCGACACGCCGAGGTAGTCGAAGACGGGGCCCATCCAGCCTGCATCCCGTTCAGCTAGATAGTCGTTCACGGTGATTACGTGAAGTCCCCGTCCACCCAAGGCGTTGAGGTAGGCGGCGGCTACCGACGAGAGCGTCTTTCCCTCACCGGTCTTCATCTCCATGATCTTTCCCTGATGCAGTACGATCGCCCCCAACATCTGCACGTCGTAGGGGCGCTCCCCGAGGACCCGGCGGGCGGCCTCACGGGCCAGGGCAAAGGCGTCCGGAAGGATCTCGTCCATGGGAGTGCCGGACGAAAGCGCTTCCCGCCACTGTGCCGTCTGAGTTCGCATGTCCTCACGGCTCATACCAAGGGCCCATGATTCCCGGGCATTTATCGCGTGAAGGATGGGAAGGAGCTGTTTTAAATCTGCATCGGATTTGGAGCCGAACACTCCCTGAATGAGACGCTCGAGCATATGCGCCAAGGGTATACCGGCGGTGAACGGCCGGTCAAGTTGACAGGAGCCGGGGGCGATGGATAGTATCAGCAATTGTGGTCCAGGTATCCCGGCGTGTGTATCGCTATTCCCGAGTAATCGGTATTCTTTTCCTGTTGATGGGCGCCGCCGCCTGTGAACAGCAGCAGCCCACCGTTCTGGAGAGCGAGTCGCTCTTCGAGCTGGAGATAGGCCGTCTCGAGGACCAATTGGACCTGGTGAGTCGCGACGGCGTGATGCCGCGATCAGAGACCTCGATCGCGATGCAGGATGGCATGCTGTACGTGGGTGACGGTGCTGCCAACAAGATCATGGAGTTTTCCTCCTATGGTGATCTTGTACGACTCATTTACCATCCCGATGAGAATCCTACGCCCGTGACACTGGGCCAGTCAGGTACGGTTGGTGATGCTGGTCTGACCCGCATTGCCACTCCTCACGAGTTCAACCAGTTAGGGAATATCGCGGTCGATTCGCGGCGGCATCTGTATGCGGAAGACCATCTCCCCTCGGAGCGATCGATCTACGATGAAGAGCTGGGGGTGCAGCTGAACCGCACAATTGTCCGTTTTGATGATGACGGAACGGCGCTTGATTATCTCGGACAGGAAGGCATTGGGGGCACGCCCTTTCCGTTTATCGAGCGAATCCAAGTAACGATGCGCGATGAGCTGGTGGTTATCGCCGGAACCACGAACGCAAAGCTTGTGTATATGTATACCCCCTCCGGTGACCAGATTTACAACGTCCGAATCGGCCTGGATCGATTGCCGATACCCACGGAGGACGACGACTCGATCGCCGTACTGGATGGAATCGTTGCGGGCGTTGATAAGTAT
The DNA here is from genome assembly GCA_048614515.1 of Alkalispirochaeta sp. Lineage (GTDB taxonomy): Bacteria > Spirochaetota > Spirochaetia > DSM-27196 > Alkalispirochaetaceae > Alkalispirochaeta. The sequence goes on from JBMCMH010000028.1 coordinate 17,107, forward strand.
CGCTTATATCTGAAAATCTCCTATTATCGCACCCAAGTCGCCGAAGATACCGGAGAAGAGTTTGGTATCAGCTTTGAGCAGAGTCGGCTGTACTGGTTGGACCTGGAAACGGGACGCTACGAGGGATTCGTGGAACTTCCCCGGGGTGCCGCGGACGGTGGAGACGCCCATTATGAGCTAGTGGGAGTCGCCCGGGATGAACAGATTTTTTTATTGGCCCGCCAAGATGTGGGTCGCACGCGCTTGGTGATTATGAATGAGGATGGACGAGTTCTGCGTCGTCGCGAGCTGGAGGTTCCCGAGGTACAACTGGTCTTGCGGCGATTCTCCCTATCTCAATCGGGTGTCCTCACCGCACTGATGGGGTTTGTGGACCGGGCCGAAGTAGTATGGTGGCGATCTGATCGACTATTACCGGAGTCGTCCGAGGAGTCCGATGCAAGCCGTTAACCGTATCGTCACCGCTTCCGAGATGGCGGAGATCGATCGCCGCGCGCAACAAGACTTTGGGCTCTCCGGACTCATTCTCATGGAGAATGCCGGCCAAAAGGCGTGGGAAGTCGTGCGGGGGTACCTGCGTAATGCCGCAGGGGAACGCCCCCGGTCTCGAATCGCTTTTGTCGCGGGCAATGGGAATAACGGTGGCGATGCTCTGGTAATGGCCCGGCAATGCCTGATCGACGGTGAGGATGAGGTTCTGATCATCACCGCGGCTTACGAGCTTAAAGGTGCGGTGCGGGAGCAATGGAATATTCTTCACCGCCTTGGTGCCCGCCGACTTGTATGGGAGCGCGAACCCGAGGCGGTATCCACTGCGATAGACACCGTTGCCTGGGTTGTGGACGGAATTTCGGGAATCGGCATATCCGGAGCGCTCCGAGATCCCTTGGGCACATTAGTGAATCGAATCAACGGGAGCTCCGCCGGGGTGTTCTCCGTGGACGTCCCCTCTGGGGTGCGAGACCGGTTCCATCCGGGAGACCCGGCTATCCGCGCCGACGTGACCGTGGTGACCGGCTATCTCAAGACGATGCTCTTTGAGCCGCACCTTCGCGAGCTCGCCGGTGAGATCCGTACCGTAGACCCGGGGTTTCCGCCCACCCTGATCAACGATTCTCAGGTGGTAGCTTCTCGGATTACCCTAATGCCGCACACCGATACTCATCCGGTACCAATTGGTCCTGATCTCCACAAAGGTCACCGGGGGCGTGTGTTGGTGGTAGGCGGGAGTCCCGGCACCGCCGGGGCGGCGGTTCTCAGCGTTGAAGGGGCAATTGCCGCCGGCGCCGGCATGGTTCGGGCGTTGACGAGCCGCTTCGGCGTCTCTGCGGTGCTGGCCCGGACGCCCTCGGTCATGGCGGATGAACTTACAGCTTCCATCGATGATAGCGCCGTAGACGATGCGCTCTCGTGGGCGGACGTGGTGGTACTGGGTCCTGGATGGACGGATCTTACCGATGAGGATTTGGCGAACTGGTTGGCACGGTGCGAGACCACCGGCGCCGCGGTCGTACTGGATGCTGCCGCGTTACGCGTTATCGCCCGGCGGGGTGCGGCGTGGAACCAGCTTGTTAGCAGCTCATTTCCCGCGGTTTTGACACCCCATATCGGCGAATGGCAGACGTTGGTCGCGTCGGAGGGCGGAGATGGAGACGTCCGCGAGACGCTCGAGCGGTTTCCCAGTCGCCCCGATCTTACGGTGATCGTGAAGTCGGCGGTATCGTGGATCCGGCACGCCACGAACGAAGTCGATGTTCTGGATGGGCGGGCCCCGGCGCTGGCGGTTGCCGGGAGCGGCGACGTGCTGTCGGGAGTCCTGGCCGGGGCGCTGGCCCGGGCGGTTGCCGCCGGGCAGCACACGCCGGAGGTCATGCGTGACGCTGTGCGGTGGGCGCTCACCCGCCACCTCCACGCCGGACGCTCGCTCGAAGCTGACGGACGGCGCGCGCCGGCTGCGGAGATTGCCGCGCGCGTTGCGTGTGGGGACAATACCCATAATGGATGACCCTCGCCGCCCGACGCCGTGGCGAGGTTCGGGGTCGGAATCGGTTCATTTCCACTATAATCGAGCAGAACGCGAGGCGACTCGCCGGCGCGTGTGGACACCACCTACCGGCGGATTCTTTCGGCGTAACCGCGCGCTCACCCTCACCTTGATTGATGTAGTTGTGATCATTGTGCTATTTGCGATCGTTATGTTTGTGGTGGGGCCGATGTCGTCTCGGGCGTCGCTTGGCGACTACGTGGTGTCCGCAGAGGCGGTATCCTTTGATCAGGAGATCCTCGTCGCTGTTACGGTGATCGATTCCGAAGCGGATTCCCCTGCCGGTACGCCGTCAGATGATGTCGTCACCGTCCGGGTAGGCGATGCCGATGTCTCCGATCTGGCTCCGTCCATTTCCGACCGTCGCACCATCCGCCTCAGAACGGCTTTGGATGCGGTCCGACCGAGTCTGCGGGGCGATACCCTTATGGTAGAGGTGCAGATCGGAAACCGGGAGGAGACGCTGCGGGTCAAAGTTTCCGGGGAATCCCTGGAGCGTTGACCGACACGGATATTGCCGGTACCCTACCAGTATGTATCAGATCTATTTTCTGTCCATCCTGACCAACATCCTAGCCGGCATCGCTCTGGGATTCGACCGGATGGATGAGCGGCTCCGGTTGCGATCAGTCTTCAATCCGGAACTGTTTCAAAATACCGGATTCCGACTCGCCATCGGCTTGATCGCGTTTGTGGTGGGATTCCTGAAGCTACTCTCCGTGAGCCCAGGCGACGTGGCGGTCGTGGGAGATCTTGTTCCCGCCTTGACCGGCATGTTAGCGGGCTTTGCCCTGGCGTTTCAGTACTATCAAGAACGGTCCGCAACTGAGAGTAGCACCGTGGCATCCCTGGACAAGATCTTCGGCCGCCATAGTTCTACACTGGGGATGGTGGCGCTCACCGCGGGAATTGTCCACTTTTTCCTGAATCGCGTTCTGTTCCTGTAGCCGCGGTGATGTTCCGTGACGGGCGGTTGGTGACGACCGCCGGCGTTGCATTCGTTGATGGTCGATACTTTCTCGCGCGTCGCAAACCTGGAGGAGATCTTTCAAACAAATGGGAGTTTCCCGGCGGTAAATGTGATCAAAATGATGACACCGAGACCACATGCTTGATGCGGGAGTTCCAAGAGGAATTTCAGGTGTCTGTTTCGGTTGGAGCGGAGCTGGGGACGGTACCCTTTGAACACAACGGAACGCGCTATCTCTTGGTAGCCTACGAGATTCAGTTTGGCTCCGTCCCGGAGGTGCTGCTGGAGCACACCGATGCCGGTTGGTTTTTGCCCGGAGAAGTTCTCACATTGGACCTGGCCGAATCCGATCGTCGGCTCTTCGAAGACGTTATTCTTGTTTGATTTCGAGTGGGCCCGTGGCCTTGACGGCTTGGTCACCGACGGTGGGACCGTACAAGCGGGGCTGCTGCTCCGCTCCGGAGGCCGATCCAACCCCGGCGGCGTTACATTCTGGCCCGCTGGAACCCATTCTTACCGAGAGGTGGCACTCACGCGCCGCCTGTTTGCTCACCATCTTAACCGGTCCGCACACGACCTAAAAATGCTCCAACAAGTACATGGTACACGAGTGGTTCGACGCACGACGGCTCGTGGTGGGAACGCCGAGTCCGATCTCCCGGTGGCGGACGCGCAGTTCACCACCGAGCGCGGGCCGGTCCTGATTGCCAATGTGGCGGACTGTTGCCCGGTGATCATCGCGTCGCTGAAACCGACGATCGTCGGAATCGCCCACGCTGGGTGGCGTGGTGCCGCCCACGGTGTGGTGCTCCGCCTGCTGAAGGAGTTTGGAGCAGCCGGTGCCTCCATGGCGGATCTGCGGTGTTGGGTGGGACCGTGTGCGGAGGCGCGCCGATATGAGGTCGGTAGCGATACCGCCGACCATTTCGCGTCCTGGCCTGAGGCGGTCGCACTCCACGCGGTGGATCCGAGCAAGCGATTCCTCAATGTGCGGGCGGTGACTACCGCGCAGCTCCTTCAAGCCGGCGTCACTCCGCAGCACGTGACGGTGAGTCTCGGTGGTACGATTGGTGATCGGCGCTACCACTCGCATCGTCGCTCTCAATTTGCCGCGGGGCGAATGGCCGCGTTCGTGACCGTCGGATAGCGTCGTTGGACGATCGGCTCGTTTGTTACTACCTTTTCCCCAACATCCAAAAGATACCACTGATAGGAGATGTACTACATGGCACATATCGTACCTGAAATTGAAGAGCGACGCGCCCGCCGGGCGATCTCGGAAGAAAAGATAGACAAAGCGACGATCGAGCGCCTCTTTGATGCTGCCACAAAAGCTCCCAGTTGTAGCAACAAGCAGCCGTGGCGCTTTCTCATAGCCACCGAAGGAACGGCGTTAGAGAACGCCCGGGAGGCGCTGCTGGGCGGCAACTACTGGGCCAAGAAGGCTCCTGTTTTGGTAGTGGTGACTACCCGGGACGAGTTCGACTGCCAGCTCAGTGACGACCGGAATTACGCGCAGTTTGATACCGGTATGGCGGTGATGGGACTCATGATGCAGGCCACGCGGGAAGGGTTCTATGCCCACCCCATGGCGGGATTCGAACCCGCCACGCTTCGGGAGAAGTTCAATATTGAACCGGAGACGCGCGTGATCACAATGATCGCGATCGGTCGCCCGGGAGACAGTTCTCATCTCAATGAGAAACACAGCGCGTCTGAAACGTCGGAGCGCGAGCGCAAGAGTCTGGACGAAGTGCTCCAATGGAACGGCTGGAGCTCGCTGGACTGATCGCCCGGCTCCATCTCGCCCCCGCTGGGTAACGCCGTTTCCCGCGGCGGCGGGGGGCGTGTGTTCTGTGCCGGGTTTACCGGTGTCTGGTACTAGGTGGGGCTGGTACTCCCGGCAACGCCCAATTTGAGCCGCCGGGCCACAGCTTTTGCATATCCTGCCAATCCGGCGTGATCCTCCAAACGAGTGTGTTCCCACGCGGCCAGACATGATAGATCCTCATCGCAGCCCTCGCTCAGGGCGTGGGCCAAGTGAATCGCGTCGTCCACCGCTTTTGCGGTTCCCGACCCAATGTGAGGACGCACGAGACTGGCAGCATCGCCGATCAGCACCACTCGACCAAATACAAGCCGCGGTATGGTGAGATCTTCGATCTTCTGAACGAACGGCTCCTGGGTTTTGAAGACTACTTCGCGAAACGGAGCGCACAGGTCGCGATCAGCCAGCGCCGTCATGTTCGAGAGCGTCTGATCCGACATGACGCCCCGGGGTACGGTAGTGCGGTGTACATACCCTTCCGAATCGGTCATGAGCGCGGTGAGGTCGGGCCCTTCCGGCACCGACTGGTACCATACCCAGTTAATGCGACGGTGGCCGGGACGCACATCACCATCTTCCCCGGGAACCTCATACAGCAAGATCGACGTTTCTTCCCCGTTGAAGGAAGAGAGGCTGTCAACAAACATCGTCAGCGTGTCGGCGTCAAGGTCTTCTTCGTCAACCATGCCGCGCCACGCCACATACCCGGCGTATTCCGGCTGGATTCCCGGCAAGAGCAGGCGGCGGGATCGCGATCCGATTCCGTCTGCCGCAATTACCACGTCGCCCCGAACGATCTGACCGTTATCCAGTTCCACTTCTCCGTTGGCTCCCCAGTCCGGAAGATCTTCCATCGCAACACCGCGACGGATCGATTCGGACCCCACAACCCGCTCGAGCTCACGCAATAGAACGTCCCACGAGGTATAGGCGGCGGCGCTTTCGGCCATGCGCATGACCGTTCCGTCGCGCTTAAAGATCTTCCGTTCCACGGCGGGAACGGCGGCGATTCCCGGCGTTGCCACACCGTGTTGTTGTAGGTAGTCCAGCATGCGGCGCTGCACTACCACTCCTCCGCCGGTACGGAGCAGTTCGGTGGACTTCTCCACGATCTCTACCGACCAATCGTTGCAGCGAAGTCCCGCCGCCGCCACCAATCCCGCGTATGATGCACCGATGATTACCGCGTGTCGTTCCGAATTGTGTGAATCCATACCGTCAACTTACTCCTCGGCGCCTTTGCAGGTAAAGGCGCACCTGCGATAGACTGCGCCCATGACACCGCAACTGATCGGGACTAAAAAGGCCAAGGCGTTTCGGGCGTGCGAACGCTATTGCACAGAGCGAAGAATCGACGTTCAGACGCGCGACCCCCGGGAGAAACCACTGGGTCGTCGTGAGCTCGAAGCGATCGCCGCGGCGATCGGCACCGCCGACGCCCTTATCGATACCGATTCCGCTGCATACCAAAGGCGTGGCCTGGCCTGGATGGAATACGATCCGCTCGAGGAGCTTATGGAGCATCCTGAGCTGCTTCGCCAGCCCATAGTCCGCACCGACCAGGGAGTGGAGATCGACCCGGATCGTGCCGCTCTAGATCGGCTGTTTGCCCGGACATGACGGTGTGCGATTCTTATGAGGAGAGCCGGCCGGTGATAGGCACTCCCGGGGTGCGGAAATGACGAGCGGGCAATTGCGTCGGGCGCTCCGGCGCCGGTTCGGGTTTGAGGATTTCCGCGAGTACCAAGAGGAGATTGTCCAGGCTATCGTTGCCGGGAGGGACGTCTTTGCGGCACTGCCCACCGGTGGCGGAAAGTCACTGTGCTATCAGCTTCCTGCTACGCTCGTTGAGGGACTCACCGTGGTGGTAAGCCCGCTGATCGCTCTGATGCAGGACCAGGTGGACGGGGCGGTGCAGGACGGGGTTCGCGCGGCGTATCTCAACAGCAGTATGGACGCTGATGCGATCCGTGCCACCTGGTCGGAGCTGGCCCGCGGCACCGTGGATTTGCTGTACGTCTCTCCGGAGCGGCTATCCAATCCCGATTTTCGCTCTCGCCTCCGAGAATGGAATCTCACCGGCATCGCGGTGGATGAGGCGCACTGCATCTCCGAGTGGGGCCACGAGTTTCGCCAGGAGTATCGCAATCTGGCGAGGCTTCGGGATGAATATCCTCAGGTGCCGATCGCCGCGTTTACCGCCACCGCCACCGCAGAGGTTCAGCGGGACGTGGTGGAGCAGCTCTCTCTCAGTGATCCGTTGATCGTACGCGCGGGATTTGATCGCCCGGAGATTAGCTACCGTGTGGAGCCCCGGCACCACGATACGCGGCAGATCGTGGAGTTTGTGACGGCGCGACAGGGAAGCTCCGGAATCGTGTATCGCGCTACGCGGAACGCCGTTGAAAAGACTGCGGAACGGTTGGTGGCGGCGGGGATCTCCGCGGTCCCCTATCACGCGGGAGTGGACGCGGACACGCGGCGCCGGCGACAGCGAGCGTTTGTGAACGACGAAGTTGACGTGGTGGTGGCAACGATCGCCTTTGGAATGGGAATCGACAAATCCAATGTCCGATGGATCGTCCACGGGGACCTGCCGCGAAGTCTGGAGGCGTACTACCAGGAGACCGGTCGCGCCGGTCGTGACGGTGAGGCGGCGGAGGCGCTCCTGCTTCACGGACCAAAAGATCTCTCAACGATTCGCTGGCATATCGGAAATATGGAGCACGACCGCGAGCGGGAACGGGCGGAACGAAATCTGAATGAGGTGCTCTCCTACGTGGAGGCCGGAGGGTGTCGGCGGCAGCGACTCCTGGCCCACTTCGATGAGGAACACCCGGGGAATTGCGCCTCCTGCGACGTCTGCCTGGGCGAGGTGGCGCTGGAGGACACCACCGTGCCGGCGCAGAAACTACTCTCCGCAGTTGTGAGAACCGGCGAGCGCTTTGGTGCCCACCACGTGGTTGATATCGTCCTCGGGGAGCATACCGACCGTGTGGAGCAACTGGGGCACCACCGGCTCCCGACCTTCGGCGTGGGCAGCGACCGCGGGCGTCAATGGTGGCTGCGGTTTGCTCGGGAGTTGGAACGGGGAGGCTTCCTGGAGCGGCAGACGATCGAAGGGCAGTCGCGCCCCGGCGGCTTTCGATTGACCGAATCGGGCCGGCGCGTGCTGGCGGGGCGGCAGTCGGTGGTCTCGGCGCGAGACGCTGAACGGGGTCGCGCCGGCTCCGGTCGGCGTGGTGATCTATCGCCCGGTCGCCCCGACGCGGGTTCTTCCGAATCGCTCGGTGACGCGGCGCCGCCCTTGAGAGAGGACCAACAACGCCTCTTTGAGGAGCTGCGGCGGCTCCGGAAAGAGTTGGCCCGGGCGCGGTCGGTACCGCCGTACGTCATTCTGTCCGATCGCAGTCTCAAGGTAATCGCCCGTAATCGCCCCACCGACCGCGCGGGACTGTTGCGGTGTCACGGTATCGGCGAAGCCAAACTGGAACAGTTCGGCGACGAAATTCTGCAGACGATTCGAACGGTGCTCTTGCAATAGGTTTGTATAATCATACATAGTAATTGGACATGATAGCAGTATCGCCGCCGTACGATCGGTCGCGACAGGCAACGTTTTCCATTGGCGCCGTAGATAGCATCCACGGGGTTGCCGGCTGCGCCACCGCCTCCCGGTACGTGGCGGTGGCGTCGTTGGTATTGCACGCCGCCGCAGGAGCGGGGGTTGTAATCACCCAATCCGTGGCGGACCGGAGTCATGGGGTGCAGGGGTTGCCGCTCCTCGCGGACGGGGCGGACCCGCAGCACGTCCTGGAAACGATTCTTGCCGAGGATGATCGGCGAGCGCTTCGGCAAGTGGCGGTGATCCGCGCGGACGGCGAGGGGGCTCACGTTTCCGGTAATCAGTGCACCCCGATCGTAGCGGCGCACGAGGATTCGGGGGTGATAGCGTTGGGAAACATGCTTGCCTCTGATGAGGTGCCGGCGGCGATGGTGGCGGCGTTTCAGCGGGTGTATTACGCTCCGGGGCCCGTGTCGCCGCAGCGGCGGCGAGCCAACGGAATGGCGGAGGCGCTCATTGCGGCGTTGCGGGCTGGAGAGGCGGCGGGAGGCGACAAGCGGGGGAAGCAAGCGTCCGGGGTCTTGGTGGTTGCCGCCGGGGCCGGGTA
>JBMCMH010000029.1:0-25165 GCA_048614515.1 Alkalispirochaeta sp.
TCTCCAAAACGGGGCTACCGTTCATAGTTTTTCGCGTACTGCCGGAGAGGATACCGCTCGCCTGCAAGAGACGTACGGCAGCGACCACCTCGTGCACCACGCCGTAGATGTCGGGAATGAGGACGCCGTGATCGCGGCGGTGCAGTCCGTCTACGAACAGTCAGGACGCGTGGACGTGCTGGTGAACAACGCGGGGATTACGCGGGACGGACTCATTATGCGCATGTCCTCCGAGGACTGGCGGACGGTGATGGATGTCAACCTGGGCAGTGCTTTCTATACCAGCAAGGCGGTGACGCGGTCTATGATCAAACAGCGCAGCGGGTCGGTGATCAATATCACCTCCGTGGTAGGGCTCATTGGAAATGCGGGACAGGCCAATTACGCCGCCAGCAAAGCCGGCCTCGTGGGGCTCACCAAGAGCATGGCGCGGGAAGTGGCGGGCCGAAACGTCCGCGTCAATGCGATCGCTCCCGGCTTCATCGAGACGGAAATGACCGATCGTCTCAACGAACAACAACGGGAAACGCTGCAAAGCCAGATTCCCATGGGACGAATTGGATCCGCCGAGGAGATCGCCAACGTGTGTGTGTTTCTTGCCTCCGACATGGCGTCATACATCACCGGTGAGGTGATTACCGTCGGTGGTGGACTGGCAATGTAGGAGGACCGATGAAACGTGTAGTAATAACTGGAATGGGTGTGGTGAGCCCCGTGGGCAACGACGTGGAGTCGTTTTGGCGGGCGCTGACCAACGGCGAAAGTGGAGCAGGCCCCATCACCCGTTTTGATGCTTCAGATCACATCACCCGCTACGCCGCGGAAGTGAAAGACTTTGATCCGAAGGAACGCATCGATCGCCGCGATGTCCGCAAGATGGATCGGTTTTCGCAGTACTCGGTGTTTGCTGCGCGGGAGGCGTTTGAGCAGGCCGGTCTCTTGGATACCGAAGGCGTATATGATCCTGAGCGGTTTGGGGTGGTCCTCGGCGTCGGCATAGGCGGTTTCGAGACGATCGAGGAATCGGTGCTTGCGGTTCACGAGAAGGGTCCTGGCCGCGTCTCTCCCATGACGATCCCAAAAATGATCTCAAACATCGGTCCCGCGCATATCGCGATCAATCTCAATGCGCACGGTCCGGTCTACACCGTTACCACCGCGTGTGCCAGTGCCACCGACGCGATCGGTAACGCGATGCGCCACATCCGGGAGGGTCTGGCGGATATTATGATCGCCGGCGGAGCGGAAGCACCCATTACCCCGCTGGGAATCGCCGGATTCAACGTGATTCAGGCGCTTACCAGCAACTACAACGACGACCCCGCCCGCGGATCACGGCCGTTCGATAAGGATCGGGATGGATTTCTCATGGGCGAGGGAGCGGGCCTGCTGGTACTGGAGAGCTTGGAACACGCGCGAGCGCGAGGCGCCACCATCCTTGCTGAGGTTGCGGGAAACGGCTTCACTAATGATGCCAATCACCTCACGGCGCCCCACCCGGAAGGTATCGGCGCCGCCAATGCGATGACGATGGCACTCCGCGATGCCGGCCTCCAGCCGGAGGATATCGACTACATCAACGCCCACGGCACCTCCACGCCAATCAATGATCCCACCGAGACGCTGGCGATCAAGAAGGCGTTTGGGGATCACGCCTATCAGGTGGCGATCTCCTCTACCAAGTCAATGACGGGCCACTGTTTGGGTGCCGCCGGCGGCGTCGAGGCGGTGGCGAGTGTTCTTGCGATTCGGGACAACTATATTCCCCCCACCATTAACCTGGACGAGCCGGGAGAGGGGTGTGATCTCGATTATACGCCCAATACAGGCCGGCACCAGGAGGTGCGGGCGGTCATGAGCAACTCCTTGGGATTCGGTGGTCACAACGGGGTGCTGGTGTTGCGACGATTTCAGGAGTAGCCGGGCCCGCGGCAGTGGGGGGCCGAGCCCGCCGCACTCCCTCCCTCACCGCGGAACCCCATCGGCACCAACAAAAAAAGCCCACCCTTGCCGCGCGATCCGCGGCGGGGTGGGCCGATGCCGACTGAAGTCAGTGAGTTCAACCGAAGCTTGACTCAGCGCACGCGCGCTCAGTCCTCTTCCACCTCAAACTCGTCCTTTTCAGCTCCACAGACCGGACATACCCAGTCTTCCGGCAGATCCTCGAAGGATGTTCCCGGCGGAATATCGCTATCGGGGTCTCCCTCTTCCGGATCGTAGATGTAGCCGCACATGTTGCAGACATACTTCTTCATCACTCTCTCCCTTACGGCCACTGCACATCAGTGAGCAGCGTCAATTTGGTTTTACTTCGCTCGTCCTCCGGATTGAGGTCCAGAGCACGTTGAAAACACTTTATCGCCTCGGTGTTGTTATGCAATCCATAATGGACCGTGCCGAGCATATAATGAACTTCGGCGAAGTCCGGAGTTTCGTCAACTAGTTCTCCCAGAAGTTGGAGCGCTTCCTCGAATTCTTTGTGCTTGATCTTCAGTTGAGCCAAGTAAAAGTTTGCGATCCGCGATTCCGGGGATGACCTGTGGAAGCCGTCGAACGCGTCCGCTGCGGCGTGATCTTCTCCCAGGAAGAGATGGATCAGACCCACAAAGTACTGCGCCATCGCGTGAGACTGGCTGCCCATATTCACAACCGATTGGAACGCTTCCAGCGCTTGCTTGAGACGACCCATACGATACAGACACACGCCAAGTTTGTAGTACGCATTACCAAACTCCGGACGCGCCTCAATTGCCTCGTGGTAGCGCTGGACCGCCTCTTCCAGCTCTCCCCGGGAATACGCAATGTTTCCGCGGAGCAGCTTAATGAACGACTCCCCCTGATATTTGTTGTCCAGCGCAGCGAACGCGGTATCCGCCTCCGTCCACTGTCCCGACAGGTATTTCCCCATCGCGTCGATATAATGTTCGTCTTGGTTGTAACCTTGCATGGGTAGCTCCTTCCGTGGCTGCCTACTCAGTGTAACTATCGTTCAGCGCCGAATCAAGCAAAAGGTTGCCCGCCGTACGCGGCGACGCTATTCCGTTTCCACCAACAGTTGAGGATACTTCGCATCACCCGGAGGCACGAGGTGCAGTCTCACCCGTTTCGAACTGCCCATCTTCTCCACTGCCCGGCCACTGAGCTCCACCGTTCCGAGGGCGCACTCATTTTTCTGATAGATATTCCCATAGATGCCGTGCGTGGAGCGGCCCTCCCACGTGGCAGGGCTCGCATCGTAGTAGATCTCCACAGTGGCGTCGGTCATCATCAAGCCGAGATCGAACCCATCGTTGGGGTTAATCACGATTTGCTTCTCCGGAAAGGAGAGGTCCGCCAGCACTTTCAAAAAGCTGGTCTCTTTGGTACTCATCACACCTCCGTCGTAGGTCATAACATCTTCATGCTGCCGCGATAGGCGGCAATATCCAACACGAGGACTACCGCGCCCTGCTTCTTGTCCAGGTTTCCGGTGATCTCCTCGATTCCGTCCATGAGATCCTCCACGTGTTCCTCCGGAACCATGGCGAAGATCGTTTTGCTGTGGCGTTTGCTTTCGTTCATGAAGCCGATGAAATCTGCAAAGAGCGGTACGTTGGAGATATATTGCCCCATACCGGCCGACTCCATAATCGTGGCGCCCTCGATCCCCTCTTCAATAAACAGCTCCAGAATTCGATAGAGGTATTCCTCCACGTAAAGATTGATCATCACAAGCTTCATCACCCGGGTGGGGGAATCGGCGGTGCGATCTTCCCGCGTGTTGCGGAGAAACGCCTCGTAGAGGGCAGTCTCGCTCTGGGCGGCCAGTAACTCGCGTTTGAGATCGGTATGGCTCAGCGCTCGTGACACAAAGGCAAGAATCTTGAGGTGATCGGTAACCGCTTCCGGTGGACCCAGAATCACGAAGAGCAGCTTCACCTTTTTCTTGTCCAGCGCTTCAAAGTCTACGCCTCGGGGAGCGCTCATGATAAAGAGTTGAAAACGCTCCATGCCGGGGATCCGGGCGTGGGGAATGGCGATTTCATTTCCAAAGGCCGTGGACCCCTGCGCTTCCCGATCAGCAATCGCGGTACGAATCGTCTCCGCCGAGACCTCCGCCGCCGCCTCACCCTGTACGGCTAGTTCCGCCAACTGCGTAATCACATCCTGTTTGTTCTTCGCGCGGATGTCCACGCGGCAACTTCGCTTATCGAGAATCTCATACAGGTTCATGCGTGGTTCTCCCCCATTTCATTCCTCCCGCATCTCATTCCCGCGGATGATTGCCATACGGGACAAGGGTGGTCCAATGAGCTCGTTAATAAACACCGACAGCAGGATAATATTTACCATCATGCCCACAATCGACTGATACTCACGAGGAAGCGCCCCCATAGCCGGCGAGGCTTCGATGAGGAGCACTAACCCGATCGCCACACCGGCCTGCGGCAACATACAGATTCCCAAATTGTTACGAATTGCGGAGCTCGTTCCCGCCAGGCGGCACCCCGCCCACACGCCTCCGTACTTTCCAACCGCTCGCGCCAGAATATAGGCCCCGCCCAACAACAGAATCTGCGGATCTGCCAACACCTGAGGCCGTAGTTCCGTTCCGGCGATTACGAAAAACAGCGCGTAGATCGGGGGCGTCAGTGGTCGCAGAATACGGAACACGCGGTGATTCTCGGGGGAGAGATTGATGATGAGAGCGCCGGCGGTCATGTTGGTGAGAAGCGGCGACAGGTGAAATACCACCGCCAGGGCGGTCGCCATGAACAGCACACCCAGCGTGGTGATGAGAATCTCGTTATGGTTGTGTCGTCGCCACGCCAGCAGATGGATCAGTACCCCGGTGCCGATTCCCAGTAAGATCGAGAACCCCACCTCACCCAGCGCGTGAAATACGATCGTCGTTGTTCCTTGGGCTACCGCGTCCGCCCCACCAACATCCGCCAGAATACTCGCCGCCAGGGCAAACACGACTCCAAAGAGGATCACCGCACCTGCATCATCCAGCGCCACCACGCCGTAGAGATAGTCCACAAATTTGCCTTGGGCCCGCAGGCTCTGCACGATCGCCACCGTCGCCGCCGGAGCCGTGGCGGAGGCGATCGCCCCCAACAGCAACGCAAACGGGAGCGGTAAGGATAGCAGCGCCAATACCGCCGAGACGATGACAAACGTCGCCAACAGCTGGACCAGAGTGATAATTACGATCGCCGTCCCCAGCCGTTTCAACTTTACCCAGTAAAACTCACCGCCGATCGTGAGCGCAATCAGACCCAGCGCCACTTCCGTCACGAGACCCAAGCCCTCGCCCATGTGGTGAGGGATTACGCCCAGAGCCGACTCTCCCACGAGGAGTCCCGCGATAATGTACCCGGTAATCTCCGGCAGCCCCACGCGATTGACCAGTTTCCCCACCAGATATCCTAACAGGAGCAAGATCCCCAGCGAGAAGAGGGCGTGTTGTGCAAGTAATGCTCGAAGTGCTTCCACCGCCCCCCACTATAGGCGACGATCGGGGCGGGAGCAACGGGGCGGGGAAAGAACCGTCGAACTCACAGGTATGGTCTGCGCTTGTGGGCAGCCGGTTGGCCGGGAGAGATCACCCTCCCCAAATTCCCGACTATGGTGCTATACTTTCTCACCATGGAACCATCGATTATTTATACTCGAGTAGATGAAGCTCCGGCGCTGGCAACCTATTCCTTGCTGCCGGTCATCAAGACGTTTGTGGATGCCGCCGGCGTTACGGTGGAAACACGGGACATTTCCCTGGCCGGTCGAATTCTCGCAGCGTTTCCCGACTATCTGCAGCCGGAACAGCGCGTCCCTGACGACTTGGCGGAGTTGGGCCAATTGGTCCACCACCCGGCAGCCAACATCATTAAACTTCCCAACATTAGCGCCTCCCTGCCGCAGCTCCGGGCCGCCGTAGCGGAGCTCCAGCACCAGGGCTACGCCGTCCCCGACTATCCGGAGGAGCCGCGTACCGCCGAGGCGCAGGAGATTCGCGCCCGGTACGATCGAATCAAAGGCAGCGCCGTAAACCCCGTCCTGCGGGAGGGAAACTCCGACCGCCGCGCGGCGCGGTCCGTGAAACAGTTTGCTCGCACCTATCCCCACTCCATGGGTGCGTGGAGGGCGGACTCCAAGTCCCACGTGGCCAGTATGACTGAGGGCGACTACTTTGGCAGTGAGCAGTCCACTACCGTCTCCCGGGGCACTACCGCCTCGATCCGGTTTGTGCCGGCCGATTCCGATACCCTCGGGGCCGGAACGCTGCGGGACGGAATTCTCCTGGAGGACGGCGAGGTGATCGATGCCGCCGTACTTCGTCGGGATGCCTTGCGCGCCTTCATCGCAGAGCAGATTGCAGATGCCAAGAACCAGGGAGTCCTCTTCTCGGTGCATCTCAAGGCCACCATGATGAAAGTCTCCGACCCAATTATTTTTGGCCATGTGGTCTCGGTGTTCTTTCGCGACGTCTTCGAGAAGCACGCGGAGACATTTCGCCGGCTCAAGGTCAATCCCAATAATGGCCTCGGGGATCTCTATGCCCGCATTCAGGAGCTTTCGGAGGCGGAGCGCCGGGAGATCGAGGCGGATATCGAGGCCGCGTTTGCCGCGGGGCCCGATGTATTCATGGTGGATTCGGATCGCGGGATCTCCAACTTTCACGTGCCCAGTGATGTGATCATCGATGCCTCGCTCCCTGCGGCGATTCGCAGTTCCGGCCGGACCTGGGGTCCCGACGGGAAGCAGCACGACACCAAGTTTGTGATTCCCGACCGCTCCTACGCCGCCGTGTACCAGACTGTTATAGACGACTGCAAACGAAACGGCGCGTATGATCCCACTACTATCGGGTCGGTCTCCAACGTGGGGCTTATGGCTAAGAAGGCGGAGGAGTACGGCTCCCACGATAAGACGTTTGAAATGCCCGCCGCGGGCACGGTGGAAATCGTGGATGCCGACGATACCGTGCTGCTCTCGCACCAGGTGGCGGAGGGCGATATCTTCCGTATGTGTCAGGTAAAGGACGTGGCGGTGAAGGATTGGGTCAAACTGGCGGTGACCCGGGCCCGCGATACCGGCACTCCGGCGGTGTTTTGGCTGGACGGTGACCGCGCCCATGACCGCGAGCTTATCAAGAAAGTTGAGGCCTATCTTCCGGACCACGATACAGACGGCTTAGAGATCAGCGTCATGCCCCCGGCGGAAGCCACCCAGTACAGCGTGGACCGTATGCGGGCCGGACACGATACGATATCCGTCACCGGCAACGTACTCCGCGACTATCTTACCGACCTCTTTCCGATTATCGAACTGGGAACCAGTGCAAAGATGCTCTCCATCGTTCCGCTCATCAACGGCGGCGGACTGTTTGAGACGGGCGCCGGCGGCTCGGCGCCGAAGCATGTCCAGCAGTTTGTGAAGGAAGGACACCTGCGATGGGATTCTTTGGGAGAGTTCTTAGCGCTGGCGGTGTCGTTGGAGCATTTGGCCAAGACGTTTGACAACCGGGGAGCACAGCTTCTGGCGGAAACGCTGGACGAGGCCACCGGAGAACTCTTGCAGGCGGGGAAGTCTCCCTCCCGGAAGGTGAAGGAGCTCGACAATCGGGGAAGTCATTTCTACCTGGCGCTGTACTGGGCAAGGGCGATGGCCAAACAGAACCACGCCCCGCAGCTGCAGGCGCGCTTCGCGGAGTTGGCACAGGCGCTGGAAGCGAATGAGACCACCATCGTCCAAGAACTGGAGGATGCCCAAGGTAATCCGGTGGATATCGGCGGTTATTACCGTCCCAATCTGGATAAGGTAACGACGGCGATGCGCGCAAGCACCACGTTCAATCGGATTCTGGAGTCGGCGTCGACGTAGCGGAGGTATCCACGACGATGCGGTTACGGCCGGTCTCCTTGGCCCGATACAGCGCCCGGTCCGCCCGCTGTATCAGACGCTCAAAACCCGACGCGGTGCTCGGGATCTCCGCTGCTACGCCGATACTCACCGTCACCGGCGCATCGAGTTCGGAGTGAGCCACCGCTTCCACCCGGGCCCGCATGCGTTCGGCGGCGGCCCGCGCGTCCGACTCATCGGTTTCGGGCAACACAACCACAAACTCTTCACCGCCGTAGCGGGCCAGGAGATCGCTCCCACGAAGGTCTCGTCCGCAGGCCTCCGCCACTCGCCGGAGGACTCGGTCTCCCACGTCATGCCCATGCGCATCATTGATCGGTTTGAAGTGATCGATATCAACCATTAACGCCGCCACGGAGCGACCGGCGCGCTGGGCGTTCTCGTACAGTAAGCGTCCTTCCACCTCGAAGCGCCGGCGGCTGCCGGTGCGCGTAAGACTATCGGACATCGCCATATGGTAGGTATGATCGTGAAGCCGAGCGTTTTCCAGTGCGATCGCGATGTGATCGGCAATCGTTGCTGCCAGTCTCAGGTGGGAGTGATCGTAGGCGTCCCGGCGGGTGCTGTCGGCGGTCATGAGTCCGATTACCTCGCCGTGCCGTACCAGGGGAATACCGATCCACGAGTAAATGCGCTGGTTCCCCTGGGGTTGGACGAACGCCGGGAAATCTCGGGTTACATCCAGTGACATGCAGGGAGTTCTGGAGTCCAGCGCCTCCGTGCTCAGGCTGCCCGCTTCCGGATACGGAAATCGCAGCTTCATCACTGCGCTTAGATCCCGAAATCCAAATCCCCCGATGACGCGTAGTTCGCCCTCCTGCAAAATCTGCACGGTGGCGGTCTCATACGGAATAATGCGTTGCGTGTACCTCAATATCCGCTGCACCGTCGCCTGCAAGTCCAGTGAGGAGCCGATCACGGCCGCCACTTGCCGCAGGGTCTCGAGTTCATCATTCTGCTGCTGCAGACGTTCCTCAACCGCCTTAAAGCGGCTCACATCGGTATCGACTCCGACAAACAACACCGGCCGCCCGTCGCCGTCGGTGGCGATCGTCTTCCCCCGGGTGACAACCCAGCGGTACGATCCATCGGCGCGCCGCATGCGAAACACTTCTTCATAGGAGAGCCGCTCGCCGCGATACACCTCATCCGCCGCCGCTTTGATCCGCGCACGATCCTCCGGATGAACCCGGCCAATCCACTGGAGGTCTTTACCAATTTCCCCCGGCTCGTATCCTTGTGCCAGCCATAGGTCGCTGGCGATGCTGTCGCCCGTGGGGTAGTAGGTGGCGAAGAAACCGATGCTGGACAAGGCATCGGAAAAGTCCGCATCCTGAAAGAGTAGCTGGTAGCGGTTATTGTGCGCGTCTCCCATTCTCACCAATCCTTATAGGAAGTGTAGCAGACGAGCGGTACCCGTGTCGCATCCCCCATAGCGTTGGGAGGTTCGATATCGCCACACAGTTCGGGCCGTGGGAACCGCCGGGGCGGTAGTGAAACACGCGCCCGTGAGTTACCCTGTAACCATGAATCTATCCAGTACAAAAAGATTGCAGAACGGCGTGGAGATGCCGCGCTTAGGCTTAGGCGTTTTTAAGGCGGAGCCGGGACCCGAAACCAGAGACGCCGTGGTGACGGCGTTACAAGCGGGGTATCGGAGTATCGATACCGCCACCTTCTATGAGAACGAGCAGAGTGTCGGGGAGGGGCTGGCGGCGGCCGGTGTACCTCGGGATGAGATCTTTGTCACCACCAAGGTGTGGAACAGCGACCAGGGGTATCAGCGGACGCTGGAGGTCTTTGAGACGAGCATGAAGTACCTCGGGCTGGAAACGTTGGACCTATACCTCATTCACTGGCCCATGGCGGATACGTTTATCGAGACGTGGCGCGCATTGGAGAAGGTTTACCATGACGGTCGTGTCCGGGCGATCGGAGTGAGCAATTTTGAGCCCCACCATCTGGAGACGCTGAAGCGGGAGAGCGATATCGTTCCCGCGGTGAATCAGGTAGAGCTCCATCCCTACCTTCAGCAAACGGAACTTCGCCGGTACTGCCAAGAAGCGGGAATCGCGGTGGAGGCGTGGAGTCCCATCGCCCGGGGCACCGTGGTACATGACCCGGTCCTATCCGATATCGCTGCCGCCCATGGCAAGAGTCCTGTGCAGGTCACCCTTCGGTGGGAGCTCCAACACGACATTATCACGATTCCTAAGTCGGTAACGCCGCACCGGATCGTGGACAACGCCGATGTGTTCGATTTTGAGCTGACTCCCGCGGAGATGGAACGAATTGATGCCCTCGATCAGGGTGAGGCGGGGCGTCTGGGCCCTCATCCGCATACGATTGCCGGCTGAGGAGCGGTGGCGTCATGCGAGTTGACGTACTGCAGCACGTGCCGTTTGAAGGTCCGGCGCTCATTGGGACGCTCTTAGCGGAGGAGGGGCACGAGATTCGCGTGACGCGTCTCTTTGCCGGCGATCCGCTCCCAGATCCCGGTGCGATGAGTGCTCTCGTGGCTATGGGAGGGCCGATGTCGGTCCATGACGGCGAGGCGCATCCCTGGCTCCCCGGTGAGATCGCGCTCATCCGCGACGCGATCGGCAGGGGAAGACCGGTATTGGGGGTGTGTCTAGGGGCGCAGCTTATTGCCGCGGCCCTCGGGGCCCGGGTGTACCGCGGTGCCCGGAGGGAGATCGGGTGGTATCCGGTGCAGATGACGCCGGCCGCGGCTACGTCACCGTGTACGGCACACTGGCCACGCGAGGTCACCGTGTTACACTGGCATGGGGATACCTTTGATCTCCCGCCGGAAGCCACGCTCTTGGCCTCCTCGCAGGCGTACCCGCACCAAGCGTTTGCCGTGCGGGAGCACGTACTGGGACTGCAGTTTCATCTGGAGATGGCACCGGAGCATGTGGGGGAGATCGTGGCGCATAGTAGAGATGAGTTGGAACCGGGGCCGTTCGTCCAGTCGGAGTCGGAGATCCTACGCGGCACGGAGTCCGAAGATGTGCTCCCCGCGATGCTAAGCGCGTCACTCCGGCGGTGGGTGGGCACCGGACGGGAAGAGAGCGGGGTGTAGAGTGGCCGGGAGGCACCAATGAATGAACAGAACACGCACGTAATACTTGGGGCCGGTGGGGCGATCAGCCGCGCCGTGGTACCCGAACTGGTCCGCAACGGACACACGCCGATCCTCGTTTCTCGGCGGGGGACGTATCTGCCCGGTGGTCGGGCGGTGGCAGCCGATATCTCCGACTACCATGCACTTTTCGAGATCGTGCCGGAGGGCAGTACGGTGTATTTGCTGGCGGGACTCGCCTACGACCACCGCATATGGGAAGAGGTGTGGCCTCAAATCATGGACACGGTGATCCGCGTGTGCCAGGAAAAACAGGCGCTACTTGTCTTCCTGGACAACGTCTATATGTATGGGCCGGTGGATGGTCCCATGACGGAGGAGACGCCCCACAATCCGACCTCCCGAAAAGGGGCGGTACGCGCCAAAATTGCGGATCACATGACGGAGGCGTGGGAGTCGGGGCGTATTCACGGCGTCATTGCCAGAAGTGCCGATTTCTACGGGCCCGGCGCGGAGCGAACCAGCCCGGTTAATATGCTCCTGGTGGATCGTTTGATTCGCGGCAAGAAGCCCAAGTGGTTGGTTGATTCCGATATGCCCCACAGTCTTACCTACACCTCAGATTGCGGTCGGGCACTTCCGCTGCTGGTAGACGATCGGAGTGCTCACAACTCGGTGTGGCATCTGCCCACGGCCCATCCGGCGCTCACCGGATACGAACTGGCGCGCCTGGTGGCTACGATCGTGGACAGCCCACCCCGTCTTTCCGTGCTCAGCACGGGAGCCCTCCGACTTGGAGGATTGTTCGACCGCACGATTCGGGAGCTCCTCGAGATGACCTACCAGAACGACCGCGCCTACCTCTTCGATTCGTCCCGGTTCGAGGAGCATTTCGGCTTTACTCCCACATCCTATGAACACGGTCTGCGGGAGACGATCAACTATCATCGGCAGATGGAATCGGACTAATCACGCCATCATCACGATGCTCACCGCCATAACCACCATTCCCGCGATCAGACCATAGATTGTGAGATGGTGCTCACCGTAATGCTCGGCGGTGGGAAGGAGCTCGTCCAAGGAAATAAATACCATTATTCCTGCTACAGCAGCGAAGAGCACTCCGAACACCAAATCGTTCATAAACGGCCGCAGGAGCAGATATCCCAGAACCGCCCCCACCGGTTCGGCGAGGCCGGAGACAAACGACAGACGGAGCGCCTTCTTGCGGCTTCCGGTGGCGTGATAGATCGGTACGGACACGGCAATTCCTTCGGGGATGTTGTGGATCGCAATGGCAACGGCGATACTCAGGCCGAGCGCCGGATCCTCCAGCGTAGCAATAAAGGTGGCCAGCCCCTCGGGAAAGTTGTGCAAGCCGATCGCCAGCGCGGAGAAGAGCCCCATCCGCAACAGGTTTCGGCGCTTCTTGAGTTCCGCTTCGGTATCGCTGGCCATCTCGGCGATGCCTCGGACCTCATGGGGATTCTGCATGGTGGGGATACAGCGGTCGATAATAGCGATTACCGCGATCCCGAGAAAGAATGATAGGGTTGCCAGCCGCAGCGCCGCCGGTTCTCCCACCGACTCCGCCAACGAATCCTGCGCTTTCCCAAAGATCTCCACCATCGAAACGTACAGCATCACCCCCGCCGAAAACCCGAGCGCTCCGGACAGGAAGCGGTGATCCCGGCTCGACGAGAAAAACGCCACAATACTGCCCACCCCGGTGGCAAGCCCCGCAAAGAGGGTCAGACCGAATGCGAGAAGCAGGGCTGATAGGTCGGTGTGTACGGCGTTCATAAACCGGGACGGTAGCGCCGCACAAGGCGTGAGTCAATGGTCGGAGCGAAGGTTCTCGGGGTATACTCGCGGCATATGGCCACCGGAAATCGTGCACGTGCACAGACATCCTCGCGCCCGGGCTCGCCGCGGGCGGAAATCATCGCCGTGGGGACGGAGCTGCTCATGGGGCAGGTGATCAACACCAATGCTGCCGAGATTGCCCACATGCTGGCGGAGTCCGGGGTCGGCGTGTATTACCAATCGGTCGTAGGAGACAATGCGGAGCGCCTAGCTGAGGCGTTCACCACCGCCCTGGAGCGGGCGGATCTGGTGATCGCGTGCGGCGGATTGGGCCCCACTGAAGACGACCTTACTCGCGAAACGTTATCCCACGTGGTGGGCCGCCCCTTGCGGCGAAACGAGGAATGGATGCGCGGCTTGCGAGCGCGGTTCTCCCACTCCCCCGGCGGTGAGCTGCCCCGCAACAACGCGCGCCAAGCGATGGTTCCCGAAGGAGCAGACCTGCTTCCCAACAGCCGGGGAACCGCTCCGGGGATCTATCTGCGCCACGGGAACACAGATGTCTATCTCGTTCCGGGGCCGCCTCACGAGATGCGCTCGATGATGCACCAACAGGTTATGCCGCGACTCACCGAACAGCTGGCCCGGGACGGTCGCAGGGGCGTACTGGTGTCACGGGTGGTGCGGGTTACCGGCATCGGAGAGTCGCGGGTGGCGGAGCTCCTGCAGGAGGTGCTGGACCGACAGTCCAATCCCACCATCGCTCCCTTGGCCGGCGCCGGAGAGGTTCATCTGCGCGTCACCGCTCACGCGCCGTCTCCCGAGGAGGCTACCCGGCGCATCGACACCACCGTCGGTGAGATTCGGTCGATCCTGGGAGATGCGGTGTACGGAGAGGATGATACCGATCTCCCGCGGGCGGTGGGAGAGTTGCTCACCGCGCACCACGCCACGGTGGCGCTGGCGGAATCGTGTACCGGGGGTCTCGTAGGCCACCGTCTGACCAACGCCCCGGGGAGTTCCCGGTACTTCCTCGGTGGAGTTGTGGCGTATAGTTACGAGCTCAAGAGTTCCGCGCTTGGGGTAGACCCTGAGGTACTCCAGCGGGACGGCGCCGTGAGCGATGAGGTCGCGCGACAGATGGGGCGGGGTGTGAGGAAGATGTGTGGCAGCGACCTGGCTGTGGCAATTACCGGAATAGCGGGGCCCGGCGGCGGGACCGCCACCAAGCCGGTAGGACTCACCTACATAGCGGTCGTTGACGCCTCCGGGGAAGAGGTGGCGCGGCATGTGTTCCACGGAGATCGGGAAGGAATTAAGCACCGCGCGTCCCAGACGGCGCTGGATATGCTCCGACGTCGCCTCATCGCGAACACCGCGGTGTAGACCGGTCTCTTGGGGAGACCGGTCGCGCCCAATCAGCGGAGGGAAACGTGGTCGGGATCGAAGTTTACCGTGACCAGTTGGGTAATTGGATCGATCCCTTCGCGGCTGGCGGTCACGTTAATCACCGTTAGCGGATAATGCAAATTGAGCTCTGTCGACCACGATCCATCTTCAGCGATCTCTACCGGCCGACCGGCAACCATCACGGTCGCACTCAAATCAGAGACGGTACCGACAAAGTTGATGACGTTGGTTCCAACGGTGCTGTCCAATTCCGGGGCGGAAACGGTGAGTACCATCCGACGCGGTATCCGCAACGTGCGTTGAACCGCCCGAAACTCCTCACCATCGGCCTGTACACGAATCCGGTTGTCACCGTACTCCAACATAATGGGATGGGAGAAACCGCCCTCCTCATCTACCGATACCACTTCATCGTTTACCGTAAGTCGCGCGGCGGAATTAGACACGATGCCGGTGACGACCAACTCCTCATCCGTTACCGCGTCCCGTCCGGCGGGGGATGTGATTTCCAACTGTAGTCGTTCTTCGGCGACGGCGGAGTTGTTGTTCCCCCGAATCACCAAGGTCGCCACGAGCGCTACGCCGATGACGATCGCTCCGATAATCTTTCCTTTTTTGCTCATAGTGAGCCTCCTGTTACCTGCAATAGTGCTCACCAAATGTGTTGATCCTGTTTCGATCGTGAATTTGGACCACGATGCTCGTCTGCAGCGGTATCTTTACCCTAATGAAGCGTCCACGATGACTCACAACCGGATTCTCATCATCGAGGATGACCCCAAAACCACCCATCTCCTCTCCATCTATCTCACCCACGCGGGGTTTTTGGTAGATAGCGCCCCCGACGGTGCCTCGGGGCTCGTCCGTTCGCGGACGCACCCCGTTGACGTCGTGATCCTCGATCTAATGCTCCCGGAGATAGATGGGTTGGCCGTGTGCCACGCGATTCGTGAGGAATCGGATCCACGCATCATTATGCTGACGGCGCGCTCCACGGAGCGGGATATACTGATCGGCCTCGAGGCCGGGGCGGACGACTACGTCACCAAGCCGTTCAGCCCGCGGGAGCTGGTGGCTCGGGTACGAGCAACGTTACGGCGTGTGCCGGACCTCGGAGAACCGGACTATCCCCGGGTGCTCAGCTATAGAGATCTGACCATTACCCCCCGGACTCAGACGGCAACCCAAGGGGAGGAGGTGCTGCACCTGACGGTCCTGGAGTTCCGACTGCTCGCACTCTTCATGGCGTCACCCGGTCGAGTGTTTAGCCGATCTCAACTGGTGACCTGGGTCCTCGGCGAGAATTACGACGGGTTCGACCGCAGTATTGACGTGCACATCTTGAAACTGCGACGCAAACTGAGCGCCGGTGTGAGTCGGGAACACCACATCGAAACGGTGTATGGGGTCGGCTATCGCCTGGCGGAGTGGGCGGGATGAATCGCAGCATCGCGCGACACCTGCTCATAGTGTTTATTCTGGTGATCGTTGTAGCCACCGGGGCGATCGTAGCGGTGGTGTTCACCGGTTCGGATCAGGAGATCAGCGTATACGAGCACCGGCTGGCGGAGTTGGAGCTCACCCGAATTGAGCATTGGCTTGTGGGATACTACCTGCAGGGCTCGGAGTGGGGAGAGATTCAGTCGCTCACCGAAGAAATGGCAGTGCTCTACGGACGGCGAATCGTGGTGATGGACACCGCTGGTACGGTTCTGGCGGACTCCGGTACCGATTCCCCCGGGAGCACCCGCGTTCAGGACTGGCCCCATCGGGACTTGGAAACGTTCGACGGGCGAGACTCCTTCGGCACGGTGTACGTAAATCGCTCCCAACCCACCGTGGCAACCCGGTTTCGGGAGCAACTGAGTGCTTCAATCAACCGTCTTCTCCTCTGGGGTACGGTGGTGGCGCTCTTTGTGGCGATTCCGCTGGCGTTGATCCTTTCCCGGCCGATTACCGCCGCCCTGCGGGACATATCCGCCGTGGCACAACGGGCGGGAGCAGGTGACTTTTCAGCGCGCGTTTCCGGATCGTATCGGGGAGAGTTAGGTCGGCTGTCGACGGCGTTTGACACTATGGCGGGAGACCTAGAGCGGGCGACGGACATGCGAACAGCGCTGGTGGCGGATACGGCCCACGAGGTCAGAACGCCGATTTCCAACATTCGGGGATACGTGGAGGCGGCAGCAGACGGCCTGGTGTCGTCGGATACGGCGCTCACGGCGATTGGGGAGGAAGCAACGCAGCTCTCTCATCTAGCGGACGACCTCCAGGACCTGGCGCTGGCGGACCAAGGCGAGCTCACGGTGTCGGTTCACGTGCAGCAAATCGATGAGATCGTCGTCCGGGCGGTACACAGCGTCCGACCCCGGATCGAGGCGCTGGGCGTGACACTTGTCCTCCACATTTCCGAGTCACTGCCGATGGTTGCCGTCGATGACCAGCGTATCGTGCAGGTCATACATAACCTGCTCAGTAACGCCGCGGCGTATGCTCCCACCTCGTCAGCTATCACGGTATCAGTGGTCCCCGCATCGACACCTGCGTGTTCCAGCGTTGTGGTGGCGATCGTTGACGAGGGGCCGGGAATCCCCGACCAGGAGCTGGAAACGGTGTTCCAACGCCTGTATCGGGTGGACCATTCACGCAGCCGAATTACCGGCGGAAGCGGACTGGGACTTCCCATCGCGCGCCACATCATTGAAGCGCACCACGGCCGCGTATGGATCGAAAATCGCCGTGGCGGCGGCTGCCGTGCAGTGTTTCGACTGCCGGCGGCCGCAGCCTAAACCATCCTACCCGGATCGAGTAGTTCCGCCACGCGCGCTTCCGCGAGCAGCCCGCTCTCAAGAACCACCTCGCGGATTTTGCGCTTCTCCCGGTAGGCGGTGTAGGCCAGTTTTGATGCCTGATCATAGCCGATCTCCGTTGCCAACGGTGTCACCAGCGCCAGGGACCATTCGATCCAGAAGTCGAGCCGCTCGCGGTCGGCCTCCAGATCGGCCACCGCCTTGTCGGCGAAGACGCGGCACGTATTGGCAAGAATATCTATAGAGCTAAGCGTTTCCAGGGCGATGAGGGGGTTCATCATGTTCAGCTCGAGGGGACCGTTCTGTCCGGCAATCGTCACGCTCACATTCTTTCCGTTTACGTAGGCCGCCACCTGAATCACCATTTCCGGAATCACCGGATTCACCTTGCCGGGCATGATCGAGCTTCCCGGCTGAAGACTGGGCAACACGATCTCGCCCAGGGCTCCGCGGGGACCACTGGCCAACAGGCGGAAATCGTTGGCGATTTTGATGAGGCTCGTAGCCAGCGTGTTGAGCGCGCCCATCAGCTCCACCTGGGCGTCCCGGCTGGCGATCGCTTCAAACTTATTGGGGGCGCTGCGAAAGGGCAGCCCGGTCTCCGCGGCGATCGCCGCGGCGGTGGCGTCGGCAAAGGCGGGATGACAGTTGATCCCGGTACCCAGAGCCGTGCCTCCCAGCGCCAGCTCCTCGAGGTTGGCCAAGGTATTGCGAATACGACCGGCGGCCTTCTCGATCTGAACGGCGTATCCGGAGAACTCCTGACCCAACGTCATCGGCACCGCATCCTGTAGGTGGGTGCGACCGAGCTTTACCAGATCCGCAAACTCCTGTTCCTTCGCCCGCAATGCGGCGGCCAGGTGGTCCACCGCGGCCAGGAGGCGCTCGGCTTCCACGCGATTGGCGACGTGGATCGCGGTGGGGATTACATCGTTGGAGGACTGGCCGCGGTTTACGTGGTCGTTGGGATGCACGGGGCTTCGGGTACCGCGGGGTTGGCCGAGAATCTCGTTGGCGCGATTGGCGATGAGCTCGTTGGTGTTCATGTTCCAGCTGGTGCCGCTGCCGGTCTGGAAGACGTCGATCGGATAGTGCTCGTTCCACTGTCCGGTACGGACCTCCTCCGCAGCCTGCGAGATCGCCTCCGCCAGGGCCCGATCCATGACGCCCAACGAGGCGTTCACCGCGGCGGCGCTCTTCTTGATGAGCGCCAGCGCCTGAATCATCGGTACGGGAATCCGCATCGGACTCACCCCGAAGTTCTCCACTGCCCGCTGGGTTTGGGCTCCCCAGTACGCCCACTCGGGAATCTCGATGTTTCCCATGGAATCCGACTCATACCGTACCTGATTACTCATGCCGTATATTTCTCCTTAAAAAACTCAGAAAATTATTGAGCAAACCCTTTCCGGTCTGGAATAGTGTTTCGTATACTATCAGAT
Organism: Alkalispirochaeta sp.; assembly: GCA_048614515.1. Classification (GTDB taxonomy): domain Bacteria; phylum Spirochaetota; class Spirochaetia; order DSM-27196; family Alkalispirochaetaceae; genus Alkalispirochaeta. Next base: position 18,459 of record JBMCMH010000029.1, read on the forward strand.
ACTAACGGGAGAGCTGAATGGCAAATATCGCGATCATAGGCGTCGGCAACGTGGGCGCGAACACGGCGTTCTTTATTGCTGAGAAAAACATCGGCAGCGTTGTCATGTACGACATCCAGGATGGTTTGGCGCAGGGAAAAGCGCTGGACATGATGGAGGCCGCACCGATTCGAGGGTACCAATACGGGATCTCCGGTACCAACTCCATGGAAGATGTCGCTGACACCAACGTAGCGGTCGTTGCCGCCGGCACCGTGCGCCAGCCCGGCGCGAAACGGGACGATCTGTTCACGCAGAACGCGGAGATCATCGACGGCATCGCGGAATCGATGCAGGGCTATGGCGGTACGGTGGTCATTGCCACGGAACCGGTTGATCTGATGGTTATGCGGTTTCGGGAGAAATCGGGCCTTGATGCGTCCCGGGTTGTGGGACTGGGAGGTGTGCTCGACAGCACTCGCTTCCGCTACGCCCTGAGCCGAGAATTGGGTATCACCACGGAAAACATTACCGCCACGGTAATCGGGCGCCACTCCGATCAGATGATGCCCCTCGTGGAATACAGCCGCGTGAATGGTGTACCAGTAAACACCCTGATGGATGACGTCCATCTGGCGAAGGTGCTCGATGAAACGCGCAACGCCGGAGACCTCATCGTGGAGATGTCGCAGCGGTCGTCCAGTTTCTACGGCCCGTCCGCAGCGGCGGCCGACGTCGTGCAGGCGATCATCTGGGATACCAAACGGATTCTTCCGATCTCCTTTGTCTGGGATGGTCAGTATGGAATCTCGGGGGTGGCGATGAGCCTGCCAACGGTGCTCGGCTTTACCGGTATCGAGCGGGTGCTTGAGCCCCAATTGAGCCAGGATCAGGTGCAATCCCTAAAAAAATCCGCCGACGAGCTTACGTCGATCTACGCCAAGGCGTGAGGAGAGAGCTATGAGTAAAGTATCAGTCATCGGCGCAGGAAACGTCGGAGCTACTGCAGTCTATTATATCGCAGAGAAAAACATCGCTGATATTGTGATGGTGGACGTGGTGCCCGGCATGCCGCAGGGCAAAGCCGCGGACTTCATGCACGCCGCTCCTTCCCGTAACTACAACATCAAAATCGTCGGATCCAACGATTATGCGGAGATCGCCGATAGCGACGTGGTGGTCATGACCGCCGGTATGGCCCGCAAGCCGGGCATGGACCGGATGGATCTGCTCAAGACCAACGTCAATATCGCCAAGCAGGCCGCGCAAGCGATCGCCACCTACGCCCCCAACGCCCTGGTTATCGCGGTGAGTAACCCGCTGGATGTGATCTCCATGGTCACGCTGAAGGAGAGCGGATTCGCCCTCAAGCGGGTGGTGGGCATGGCGGGCATTCTTGACTCCACCCGCTTTCGCTACTTCATCGCCGAAAAGCTGAAGGTCCTCCCCCAGGATGTGATGGCGATGGTCCTCGGTGGGCACGGCGACACGATGGTGCCGCTTCCGCGGTACACGTCGGTGGCCGGTTTTCCGCTGACCGAGCTCCTCGATAGTGAAACGATCGAGCAGCTGGTCGACCGCACGAGAAAGGGTGGCGCGGAGATCGTGAGCTATCTCAAGAAAGGAAGCGCCTATTACGCGCCGGCCGCCAGTGTCGCCAAAATGGTGGAGGCGATGATCAAAGACGAGAAGCGTTTCGTGGCTGCCAGTGCGTATCTTCGCGGGGAGTACGGGCACCGAGATATCTTCCTCGGTGTTCCGGTGCTACTGGGACGTAACGGCGTAGAGAAGATCTATGAGCTCGATCTTACCGAGCAAGAGCGAACCGCCTTGAACGGCTCCGCGGAAGCGGTGCAGGAAGGCGTAAAAACGTTAGAGTCGATCTATTCTCCGGGCTGAGGTCTTCTCGGTCCGGCGAGTATGGTGACCTCCGTGGTGTGGTGCCGGCCTGTATCGTTGATACAGGCCGGTTTTTTTTGACCTTCTGGAGCAAGAGGGAGATCTTTCAGTTGCGAACGGGGAAGTGACCCTGTTATAGTTGTCGAGTACAAAGGTAGGGAAATGCTGGTTGATCTGTTGCGCCGGGGACCCTGGCGCGGTGATGCTCCTCCGGGGGCCACCGTTGGAGTGCCTCCGCCGGAAAAGTTCGTCTGCGGCCCTGCCGAGAACGCACGGTTGGAGGAACAACTTGATACATGAATTTGATGCGGTAATCGTGGGAGCCGGAGGCGCCGGGTTGTATGCGGCTCTGGAGGCCAGTAAGACCGCGAAAACTGCGGTGGTAAGTAAGCTCTATCCGCAACGGAGCCACACCGGCGCCGCGCAGGGTGGAATCGGTGCCGCCCTGGGCAACGTAGAAGAAGACTCCCCGGAGTGGCACGCGTTTGATACCGTCAAGGGTGGCGACTATCTGGTGGATCAGAACGCCGCCAAGATCCTCGCGGAAGATGCGGTGCGAGCCGTGTACGATCTGGAACATCGGGGTCTGCCCTTCAGTCGGCTGGATACCGGTAAGATCGCCCAGCGACGCTTCGGTGGTCATACCCACCATTTTGGTGAAGGCGCGGTACACCGATCCTGTTACGCGGCGGACCGCACGGGACACATGATCCTGCAGACGCTCTACCAACAGTGCGTCAAGAACGATGTAGAGTTCTACGACGAGTACCAAGTCGTTGACCTGCTCATGGACGGTACCACCGTCAAAGGTATCGTTACCTTCGAGCTGAAGACTGGAGAACTACACATCTTCAAGGCCAAAGCGGTGCTCTTTGCCACCGGTGGTTTCGGCCGCATGTTCAAGATCACCTCAAACGCCCACGCCAATACGGGAGATGGACCGGCGATCCTCGCGCGGGCGGGAATCCCCATGGAAGACATGGAGTTCTTCCAGTTTCATCCCACGGGGATCCTGGGAATGGGCATTCTCATTACCGAAGGGGTGCGCGGCGAGGGGGGGATTCTCAAGAACCGCGACGGCGAACGCTTTATGGAGCGCTACGCCCCAACCCTGCTGGACCTCGCTCCCCGCGATATGGTGAGCCGGGCGATTATGACCGAGGTTGCCGCCGGCAAAGGCGTCCGGGGCGACAAAAAGATCGACGACTACGTCTGGCTCGATGCCAGCCACCTCGGCCGGGACGTGGTGGAGCAGAAGATTCCCGATATCGCCGATTTCTGTAAGACATACCTCGCGGTTGATCCCGCCGAGGAGGCGATGCCGGTGCAACCGACCGCCCACTACGCCATGGGTGGTATTCCCACCGACGTAGATGGACGAGTGGACACCGGCAAACAGGTTTACGACGGATTATACGCCGCCGGTGAGGCGGCGTGTGTATCGGTGCACGGCGCCAACCGACTCGGCACCAACAGCCTGGTCGATCTCATCGTGTACGGTCGCCGGGCGGGAATGCACATCGCGGAGTACGTGAAGCACGCCTCCCACGGAACGGTGAGCGAGTCTGATACGGATCAGGCTCGGGCGCGCATTGACGTGTTGCGGAACCGCACAGGCGGTCGTCACGTCGGGCCCATCATGCAGCGCATGCAGGAAGTCATGATGGAAAAGGTTGGCGTCTATCGTACGCAGAGCGAGATGGATGCAGCGGTGACGGAAATCCAGAAACTGCGGGAAGAGTTTAAGGAAGTCACGGTGCAGGACACCGGGGCAGGGTTCAATTCCGAGGTACTCCAGATCATGGAACTCGAGAATCTTCTGGATCTGTCGCTCATCACCGCCGCCAGTGCGGCCAACCGCACCGAGAGCCGTGGAGCGCACGCCCGAGACGATTTTCCCGAGCGGGATGACCCCAACTGGCTGAAACACACCTTAGCAGGACTCGATGGTGACAAGGTCGCGATCGATTACAAGCCGGTGGATGTAAGCATCTGGAAGCCCAAGCCGCGGAAGTACTGAGGAAGTAGGAAAAAAAGGAGTAAGGCACCATGAAAGTGACTTTGGCGATTCAGCGCCACAACCCGGAAACAGATAGCGCGCCCCACGTCGAGAATTACCAGGTGGAAGTAGAACCTACACACCGCGTGCTCGATGCGCTCATGGATATCACCCAAAACCAGGACGGAACACTCGGCTACCGCCGCAGCTGCGCCCACGGTGTGTGTGGAAGTGACGCGATGCGCATCAACGGAAAAGAGCAGCTGGCGTGTAAGACGCTCTTCAAAGATTTGGATCTCGAGGATGGCGGCACCGTACAGCTCGAGCCGTTGCGCCATCTGGATGTTCAGAAAGACCTCATGGTGGATCAGTCCCCATTCTTCAAGAAGTTCCGCAGCGTCCAGCCGTACTTCGTTCCGAAGGCGGCGGAGCCGGCCGACGGCGAGTACATTCAGTCCCCGGAAGAGCGGGCGCTCTTTGATGAGGCTACCAAGTGTATCAACTGCGCCGCCTGCTATTCCGCGTGTCCCGTATTGGACAAGAACCCCAACTTCGTGGGACCACAGGCGATCGTGGCGGCGGCCCGTTTCGTCAACGACAGTCGCGATAAGGGACTCGAGGCGCGCCTGGACGTGCTGGATACGGAAAACGGTGTCTGGCCCTGTGAAAGTCGCTTCGAGTGCACCCGGGTTTGTCCGCGGGACATCAAGATCACCAAGCTTATCAACCTGACCAAGCGTCAGATCAAAAAGTACCGCGACGCCCGAGGCGAACAGACCGCGGAAGAAAGGGCCACGTAAGCTATGAAGATTCACGAGTATCAAGCGAAGGAGCTATTTGCGTCGTACGGGATCGCCGTGCAGGATCAGGAGGTAATCACCTCCGCCGAGGACGCCCGGGCGGCTACGGAGCGCATGGGCGGCTTTGTCGTCGTCAAGGCGCAGGTGCTGGTGGGGGGCCGCGGCAAAGCGGGGGGTGTCAAATTGGCCAAGAGCGCCGATGAAGCGGTGCAGCACGCTCAGGCGATTCTCGGCATGGACATCAAGGGCGAGACGGTGGAAAAGGTGCTGATCGCTCCCGCCGCGGACATCAAGAAAGAGTACTACGTGGGCCTCATTATGGACCGCGGCAGCAAGAAGATCATCCTCATGGTCACCAAAGAGGGCGGTGTGGAGATCGAGGAGCTTGCCGTTACCGATCCGGACAAGATCATTAAGTATCCCATCGACATCGCCTCCGGGCTCAATGAAGAGGAACTGGTCTCCGTGCTCACCGGCGTCTTTGAGAAGCCGGCCCTCGTGGAGCAGGCCACCGACACGGTGAAAAAGCTCTACCAGCTCTTTATCAAGACCGACGCATCCCTGGTAGAGATCAATCCCTACGCCCTGGTAGATGAGAACACGATCATGGCGCTCGATGCCAAGGTGAACTTCGACGACAACGCGCTGTACAAACACCCCGAGGTGGAAGCGATGAAAAACGCCGAAGAATACTCCCAGGACGAAATCGATGCGCGGGAGTTCGGATTGAGCTTCGTCAGCATGGAGGGCGATATCGGGTGCATCGTCAACGGCGCCGGCCTCGCGATGGCAACCATGGACATCGTCAAACTTTACGGAGGCCGGCCGGCAAACTTCCTGGACGTGGGCGGCTCATCCAATCCGGAGAAGGTGCTCAACGCCATTAAGATCATCCTCCGTAACCAGAAGGTACGGGCGATTCTCATTAACATTTTCGGTGGAATTACCCGGTGTGACGACATCGCCAAAGGGATCATCATGGCGACCGATCAGATTGACATCAAGGTTCCTATGGTGATTCGCCTGGTGGGTACCAACCAGGAAGAGGGCCGGGCGCTGCTGGAGGAGAAGGGATTCTCCGTTGCCGATGATCTGAGCACCGCCGTGCAGAAGGTAGTCGCCTCCTGAGGCGCGGCATTGAAGGGAGATAGCGATGAGCATACTAATTGATGAGAATACCAACGTTCTGGTTCAGGGCATTACCGGCCGGGATGGGTCGTTTCACGCCCGGCAGATGATCAAAGACGGCACCAAGGTTGTTGCCGGCGTCACTCCCGGCAAGGGCGGCCAAAAGATGGATGAGGTTCCGGTGTATAACTCGGTTCCTGATGCGCAGAAGGATCACCGCATCGATGCCGCGGTGATCTTTGTTCCCGCTAAGTTTGCCGCCGCCGCGGTGAAAGAAGCGGCGGACGCCAAGGTGCCGTTGATTATCACCATTACCGAGGGTGTGCCCGTACTGGAGATGCTCGAGGCGTACCACTACGTCAAGCAGCAGGGACTGCGCATGATCGGTCCCAACTGTCCCGGCCTGATCAGCCCCGGGAAATGTAAGATCGGCATCATGCCGTACCACATACACCTTCCCGGCAATATCGGGGTGATCTCCCGTTCCGGTACGCTCACCTACGAGGTTGTGTACAACCTGACCAACAACAACATGGGCCAGAGCACGTGCATCGGTATCGGTGGCGACCCAGTGATCGGCACGAGCTATATCGACGCCCTGGAGATGTTTGAGAAAGATCCCGGCACAGACGGCGTTGTGGTGATCGGAGAGATCGGGGGAGATGATGAGGAAAAAGCCGCGGAGTTCATCAAAAACAAGATGAGCAAACCGGTGGTGGCGTTCATTTCCGGTCGGACCGCCCCTCCGGGAAAACGGATGGGACATGCGGGAGCGATCATTTCCGGTGGATCCGGCACGCCCGAGGCTAAGGTACAGGCGTTTGAGGATGCCGGGGTCCCGGTAGCCAATAAGCCCGACGAGATTCCTGCCCTCCTGAAGCAGAAACTCTGATCCGAACCGG
>JBMCMH010000030.1:0-25005 GCA_048614515.1 Alkalispirochaeta sp.
CTAAATCTTATCCACCAGCATCGAGCACTTGCCCGATGGAATGGGGAGCGTCTTGGGCTGCTTGCGGCCCAGGCGGTCCAGCGTGAAGTAGTACAGTTTTTCCGACTCGTGGCGGATCTCCCAGCCGCGGCCGCTTTTTTGACTGAGGATCGTGATCGTGTTGCGGCGGAGGTTGAGATTCTCGATTCCCATGATCTCCAGGGTGGGTACCACCCACCGCACCGTCTTGCGCGGAAGACTCACCTCCAGCCCCACTACATTTTCAATCATCAGTGTGATCGTGGACAGGCCGATCTCCGGCAGGTGCATCGCCCGGGGAAACTCATCGTTGCCGGGCCACACGGCGGCGCCCTCCCGCATGGGGCGGTACGCCTCCCAGACGGTGCCTTTGCGGTCGCCCTCGGGATGGAGGGTGTCGAGCATGTTGTAGAGGTGGCGAATCGCAAATTCCCGCGCCGCCTCCCACTCATGCTGCCGTTCCAGCCCTTTGAGAATCATAAAGGTAAAATGCGGAAACACCGATCCACGCCAGCCCTCGCCGTCCTCGGAGAAGGTGGGCTCGCTCACCGCCAGTGAGGGGAAGGGGTTCTCCGTGCCGAAACTGTCGGGATCCTTCAGATGATCCACCAGTCGGCTGGCCCGCGCCTCATTGGGAATATCGGTGAGCAGCGGCCAGAAGGTGGCTACCGTTTTCACCGGTACCTGCTCCCGGTCCTTATCGAGATCGTAATAGATGCCGTCGTCATCGTTCCACATGAGTTGGTTGATGCGCGTTTTGAGGGAGAAGTATTGCCGGCGGTAGCGAAACTCAATGTCCTTGTCGTTGAGAACGTGGCCGAGCTCCGCCATACGGGCGGCGTTGAGCGCCGCCTGGGTATTGAAGTCTACCGGATAGTACATCTTCTCCCGGGGGGCGTTGGGCATGCCGGTGGCGGATAACGGCACGTGAAAGAGTCCGGTCTCATCCTTGAAGGTGGTTTCCAGCCACTCGAAGTAGCGCTCCAGGGCGGGCATTACCTCCTTAATCCGCTTCTTATTGCCCGCTTTGTGGTACATGTTGTACTCAGCCCAGGCGAAGAGCGGCGGGGCGGCACCCTCGGGGTTGTCTTCCGAAAAAATCGGCTTTCCCGTCTCCACGGAGTACTCCGCGCGAATCGCCCCGTCGGACTCCTGCTTTGCGTAAAAGTTATCCAGCTGCGGCTCCGCGGGATAGTTTCGATTACTGTACACCAGGAAAAACGAGGAAAAAATCGCGTCCGTCTGGTTGATGCGGTCTGCGTCGGGGGCGTTAAAATATCGGGACTCGAACCCGTTCTTACTGGTGCCTTTTTGCCAATAGTCTTCGATCCAGGCCCAGGTTTGCTCGTAAATGTCGACAAAGTCCTGATCATAGAAATGGATTGTCGGAAATTCTTTTTTTGTTGCCACTGTTATCGACCTTACTTCGTATGAATTCACTGTATGGAACGTGGGGTGCCGCTAAACATAGCGCGCCCGCGACCGTTCGTCAAATCGCTCACAAATCCTTGCTTGACAGGGCTATACCTTGTTGTCATAGTTGCGCGCATGGACAAGTCCGAGCTCAAAACGACCATAGATATGGCGATGCTGGAGCTGGACGAAACGCAGACCGCATCACTCGAGGGTGCTGTTGAGCAGATGCTCGAGTACTTCGCCCTGATGTCCACCATCGATGTAGACGGGGTCGAGCCCACGACCCATGCGCTCATCGCTGCGAATCGTCTGCGCCGAGATGCAGCGCGCACCGACGTCGACCCCGACTCGCTCCTGGAAAATGCTCCCGACCTGGAAGATCGGTTGGTGGCAATTCCCAACGTTCTGTAGTTGCCCATGTGGAATACCATCCTCACCAATTCGCGCGACGAGTACGCGCAGTTTCTTGCCGACCAGGACCAGCGCAGTGCGGCCTTCCTGGAAATCGGGTCTCCCACGCAGTGGACGCGGTCCACGGAGCCTGACCCCGGCGGGGGACCTTCGTTACCGATCCCCGTTGCTGTTAAAGATAACATCGCTGTCAAGGGGTACCACCTGACGTGCGGATCCAAAATGCTGGACGCTCTCCAGAGCCCGTATGATGCCGCCGCGGTTCGCCGCCTTCGGGAGGCGGGCGCCACGGTCGTGGGAAAAACGAATCTCGATGAGTTCGGCATGGGAAGCTCCACGGACAACTCTGCCCTCAAGCAAACCAACAATCCCTGGGATTACTCCCGCGTGGCCGGGGGATCCAGCGGGGGCTCCGCCGCGGCGGTGGCCCAACAACTGGTACCGGTGGCGTTGGGCAGCGACACGGGAGGATCGATTCGCCAGCCGGCGGCGTTCTGTGGAGTCTATGGGCTGAAGCCGACCTACGGCACGGTGTCACGGTACGGGCTGGTGGCGTACGCCTCATCCCTCGAGGTGATCGGCGTCCTGGGCGCGGATATCCGCACGGTAGCGGACACCTATCGCGCTATGCGCGGCCAGGATGAGCAGGATCACAGTACCGTGGCGATTCCTCCGGAGGCCACCGCGGCGGTGCCCGCGGGAGCAGTGAAAACGATCGGCGTGTTTCAGGGAGATCTTGGTCTGGATGACGCCGTAGACCGCAATTACCGGCAGACCGCCGACGCGCTGAAGCAGCTCGGCTACCGGATCGAACCGATTGAACTCTCTACGCTGGAATATGTAGTCCCCGCGTACTACACGATCGCCGCCGCCGAGGCCAGTGCCAATCTTGCCCGGTATAACGGCGTGCGCTACGGGTACCGCCCGGTGTTCTCGGAAAACCCCGAAGAGCTGATGCGGATGGCGCGGAGTGAGGCGTTCGGCGATGAGGTAAAACTCCGAATCGTTCTGGGCACGTATGTGCTCCGGAGCGGATTTCAGGATCAGTACTATACTCGGGCACAGAAGATTCGCACCTTGATCCGGCGTGAACTGGCGCAGCGCTTTCAGGAGGTGGATCTGATCCTGGCGCCCACCTTTCCGGTGCAGGCGTTTGCCCACGGGGACGGAGCCATGGACCCCTTCCAACAGAAGGTGGCCGACCGGTTTACCGGTATCGCCAACCTGGCGGCGATTCCCGCGCTGACGATTCCCAGCGGGATCGAAGGCGGCCTCCCGGTGGGGATGCAGCTGATGGGTCCCGCCTTTAGTGAGGAAAAACTGTTCTCCGTGGCGGAACACTTCGCCACCGTGGTGCCGGTGCGTTTTCCCGACCAGAGTCGCTCCTTTGACCAGTGGCGCATCGAGCACGCCGGCGGCGGTGCCCGGGGAGGCAAGTAACCGTGTATCAGTCATTTGTCGGTCTCGAGATTCACATTCAGCTCCTCACCGAAACCAAGGTTTTCTGTAACTGCCGGGCCAGTTTTGGTGATGAACCCAATACCAACGTATGTCCCGTGTGTATGGGATATCCCGGAGTGTTGCCCACGCTCAACGAGCAGGCGATCGAGATGGCCTACACCGTGGCTCGCGCGCTCAACTGTGAGCTCAATCCGGAGTGCGTCTTCGACCGCAAGAACTACTTCTATCCGGATCTCCCCAAGAACTACCAGATTACTCAGTTTCATGAACCCCTCGGCCGCAACGGCTACATCGATCTGGAGTTTCACAAGAAGAAAAAGCGCGTTCGCATTCATGAGATTCATCTGGAGGAGGACGCCGGCAAGATGATCCATGCCGGTGACATGTCGCTCTTGGACTACAACCGCGCCGGCACGCCACTGTTGGAGATCGTCACCGAGCCGGACCTGGAAATTGGAGACGAAGCGGAGGTTCTGTTGCAGGAGCTGCGCCGCATGGTGCGCTATCTGGGAGTCTGCGACGGAAACATGGAAGAGGGATCGCTGCGCTGCGATGCCAACGTTTCGGTGAATACGCGAGGGGCAGGCCTCGGCTCCAAGGTGGAGATCAAGAACCTCAACAGTTCGCGCTTCGTCCGCAAAGCGCTCAACCACGAGATTGAGCGGCAACAGGAGATCATGGAGCGGGGCGGTACGATCACCCAGGAGACGCGTCTTTGGAACGAGAACCGCGATCTCACCGAGAGCATGCGCACCAAGGAAAGCGCCCACGACTACCGCTACTTCCCGGAGCCGGACTTACCCCACTTCCGCGCGGACGCGGCGTTTCTGACTCGGGTAGAGGCGCGCATGGTGGAGCTGCCGGCGCTGCGGCGGGAGCGCTTCGTCTCGGAGTACGGGGTAGCGGTGTCGCAGGCGGAGTTTCTCTGTGACGAGAAGAGTACCGCCGACTTCTTTGAGACCGCGGTCACTGCCGGGGCGGAGGCGGAGGCGGTCGCGACGTGGCTCGCCGGGGATGTCCGTAAGCAACTCAACCGGCATGAGGTAGAGCTTCCCGCGAGTCCCCTCACGCCGGAGCGACTCGCGGCGCTCTTGAAACTCCTGAGCGCCGGCACGATTCACGGAAAGATCGCCAAGCAGGTGCTGGCTCTGGTCTTTGACGAGGATAAGGACCCGGACGCGATTATCGCCGAACAGGGGTGGGAGCAGATCACCGATCGGGAAGAAATCCGCACGGTGGTGGACACGATCCTCAGCGAGAATCCGCAGGCGGTGGAGCAGATCCGCGGGGGCGACTCCAAGCCGATGGGGTTTCTGGTGGGCCGCATTATGAAGGCCACCAACGGCCGCGCCGAACCGAAGGTGGTACAAGAGGTGCTGTCGGAACGCTTCGCGGTGAGTACGATCGAGGTCTACTCCTTTGGCGGGGCGATCGCCGGCCGGCGCCAGGAGGATGGGCTGGTGGTCCCCGGCGATCTGATGAGCCTCACCACACTGTTTGAGAAGGACCCGGAGCTCCCGGAGGGAATCCGATTCGAGGAGCTCCAACTGGGACAGTTCCTCAGTGAAGAGATTACCCCCGCCGATTGGGCCACCCTGATTACGCGAACCGCCGCCTCCCTCGATGAGGGGCGAAGCCGGGGCATCGTGGTGGGTCATGGTACTGATACGCTCTCCTATACGTCGAGTCTGCTGTACTGGTTTTTTGCAGATTCCACAACGCCGCTCGTCCTGACGGCCGCCACCGTACCTACCGAAACGGGAACCCGCAGTGATGCGGTGGAAAACCTCCGGCGCGCCGTCCGCGCGGCCGCGGGTAACGAGCGCGGCATCCACGTGATCTACGGTACCGATGATTTCTACCCCCTGAATCTAAAATTTGAGCGCTCCGGGTACACCGCACTGGGGACTGAGTCGGATGAGTCGTACGCGGGGCAGTTTCGTAACTGGAACAGCGCCGGTCTCGGCCGTGGTGGACGGGCGGTAGCCTCAACCGGCCGCGCGCTGTCGCCGACGGCACTGACGCGCACTCTGGAAGCAGCGATCGGTCGCAGTCACATCGTGAAAGTGTATCCCGGTATGCGGGGCGAGACGCTTATCGCGCTCATGGACGCCGGAGTCCGATACTTCGTGTTGGAGATCTTCGACACGGGAACCGCCAGCTTACGGGAGTCACCGTTTTCGTTGCGTCGCGCCTTTGCCCACGCCCGGGAGCGAGGGGTGCTCTTTTTCTGTACCTCTCAGCAAGAGGGAGTGGTAGACTTTTCCGAGTACGTTACCGCTCACGCGTTGTGGCGAGAGGGCGCCGTACCGATGGGCGGACTCACCACGGAGTCCGCCTGGACTCGTCTCATCGCCGCCCAGGTGGAAGCGATGGCGACCCGTTCCGCCGACGATGGAGAGTCGCCGGAATCCGTGCCGGTGGATGATGCGTTTACCGAGCGCGTCCGCGCTTTAATGGAGGACTAACAATATGGATACAACTCGAATACTTGCGGCGACGCTCCCCTTGCATGAAGGTGCCGACGTCGTCGTCTCCGGTTGGGTACATCGCGTGCGCGATCTCGGCGGTATCACCTTTGTGCTGCTCCGTGATCGCAGCGGGCTGGCACAGCTCGTCTATGAAACGCCGCCGCAATTCACCAATGAGTCGGTGATCTCCGTCCGGGGCACGGTGGCGGCCAACGAAAAAGCTCCCGGCGGGTATGAAGTGCAGGTGGCGGAGTCCACGGTGCTGGGACCGGCGGTCGGTGAACTGCCGTTGGCGGTGAACCAGAGTCCGGAGCACGTCGGCATCGACGCGATCCTTGACCATCGCATTATTAGCCTCCGAAATCCGCAGATTCGCCACATCTTTGAGGTGCAGGCTTCCATCGTGAAGTACTTCGCCGAATGGCTGCGAGACCAGGATTTTACGGAGATCAAATCCTCAAAGATCATCGGCTCGGGAACTGAAGGCGGTACGGGCCTCTTCTCGGTTGACTACTTTGGGGAGACGGTGTACCTGGCGCAAAGCCCGCAGTTCTATAAGCAGGCGATGGTTGCCAGCGGGTTGGAGCGGGTGTTTGAGATCGGCGCCGCGTACCGCGCAGAAAAACACGATACGCCCCGCCACCTCAACGAGTACGTCTCTCTCGATGTGGAGATGGGCTTTATTGAGAGCGAGGCCGATCTCATGGATCTGGAGGTTGGTCTGGTGAGCCATATCTTTGCCGGGGTTGCCCGGGATCACGGAGACATCCTCGGTGAGTACGGTGCTACCGTCCCCTCCACGGAGGCGATGGCAAAGACGCCTCGAATTAGTCACGATGACGCGAAGAAGATCATAAAAGAGCGCACCGGAAAGAGCGCGTTCGAGATCAATCCCGAAGGCGAACGGGTGCTCTGTGATTGGGCTCATGAGCAACACGGTGTAGAGGCGGTGTTTGTCTACGGGTTTCCTCGCAAGAAGCGGCCGTTCTATACCTATCCCGAGGGTCTCAAGACGCGCAGCTTCGATCTGCTCTTTCGAGGGCTGGAAATCACCACCGGCGGCCAGCGCATTCATGATTACAACACGCTTCTCGATACCTTGCCGAAGTTCGGCCTTACGGAAGAGGGGCTGGGAGATTACTGCAAGATCTTCAAGTATGGATGTCCTCCGCACGGCGGATTTGCGATCGGCCTCGAGCGCATCACCCAGCAGATTCTCGGGCTGCAGAACGTAAAAGAGGCCTCCCTATTTCCCCGGGACCGGAAGCGAGTGCGGCCGTAGTCGTCGGGCGTTGTTCCTTCCCGAGCTCCGCCCCGTTGTTCGCGGTGGCGGCGATGCTCGCCGTCGGCCTCGCCTCCTGTTCGACCGTTCCCGAGGCGCTGCCGGCCCCGGAGGTAAGGGACTCACCCTGGATTACGCAGCGCTTCACCACCACTGATCCGGCGGTGCCGGCAACCGTTACCGTTTTCGATCCCCCGCCCGAGCCGGCACGAACGCACATCGTCCGCGACGTTTCCGCCGGTGACGGAGCTTTCTACCTGGGGACCACCCCATGGCGCCGGTCGCTCACTGGTCGGCAGCCGGTTGGGGTGGTCATGAGCTCCGGAACGGTACAGGCGGTGCCGGTCCCGTCGTACTGGGCGGTGGTGCTACGAAATGACGGGGGGTGGGAGATTGTTCCTCAGCGCGCCATAGTTACGAACAGTGGAGACGTGCAGGACGGTGAGATAGTGCTGCAGCCCGGACGAGCGCCTTCAGTGACGCCTAACGATGTGCACCTGGCGGTCGGCGGGTTCTATCCCCTGGTTGTCGAGGGGCGCGCCGTGGCGAGGCAGTTCCCCGGCGGTGATATTCGAGCCCCACGGGTGGCCATTGGCGGTACCGATCGCCGGCTCGTGGTCGTCACCGCGGGAGTCGGGGCCGGCGGCGGACTCACCACGGAGGAACTTGCGCAGGAGCTTCTCCGCTTCGACCTGGATTGGGCGCTGAATCTCGACGGAGGACGTTCGGCGTACCTCCGCCTCCCCGGCGGCGAGGTGTACCCCCGGGGAATCTGGTTTCGGCGGCGCGGCCCGGTGGCGCTCCGGTTTCTTCCGCCGCGGGCGCCGGAAATGGAGATGGTAGAATAGGTCCATGTATGTCAGAACGTTTCGGAGTGTAGTGGTTCTGCCGGTGCTGGCAATCGTCTTTGCCGGGTGCGTGAGTGCCCCCGTGCCGGAGGAACCGCCGGCGTCTGAGATGGAGGGGGCGGAACGGGTAGCGACTGCCCTTGGAGAGATGACGCTGCGGGAGCGGATCGCCCAGCGGTTCGTTATCGCCGTGCCCCGGAATTTTGCCGATGACGGTGAGGTTGCCCGCGCCTTCGTACGGACGTTGGCGACGAATCCTCCGGCGGGCGTGATACTGTACCCGTGGAATTACGCCGACCGGGATGATGTCATTCGTATTACCGGAAAGATGCAGCGCGCCGTTACTGCGGTGGGTGCTTCGCGGCTCCTCATCAGCGTCGATCAGGAGGGGGGTCGGGTGGCGGCGTTTCGTTTTGGGGACATCGTTCGCACTCCCGCCGCGGCCGACATGGCTCGTCACCGCGATCCGGAGTTTATTGAGGCGGCGGCGTATGTTGTGGGAATCGAGCTCCGATCCATGGGGATTACCATGAACTACGCCCCCGTCCTGGATGTGCCGGGCCGTGCCGACGACTCGATTATCGGTGATCGCGCCTGGAGCGGAGACGCTGAGGTGGTGCGTGTCTTTGCTTCGTCGTATCTTGCCGGAATGGAGCGGGCCGGCGTGATCGCTACCGCCAAGCATTTTCCCGGTCATGGGGTTACCTTCGTGGATAGCCACGGTCGTCTGCCGGTGGTTGATATGACATGGGAAGAACTCCGCGCACGCCACCTCATCCCGTTTGAAGCGGCGATTAGCGCGGAGGTACCGGCGATTATGACCGCCCATCTGCTCTTTCCTCCCATCGACCCGGAGTTTGCCGTGACGATCTCCCGGCAGTTTCTGCACCGGCTCCTTCGCGACGAGATGGGATACACCGGCGTGGTAGTGAGCGATGCGCTCTCCATGAAAGCGATGGCGGATAACTATGATCTTGACCTCATCTTAGAGCGAGCGATACGGTACGATGTCGATTTGCTCCTGCTCAACGAGGGGTTCGACTATCCCGACGTGGTGCGCAGCGTAGAACGACTGCTCGCGGAGGGACGAATCACCGAGGATGATATTGATCGTGGTACGCGCCGCGTACTGCGCCTCAAGCACCGATACGACCTGCTTCACGAGAGTACCCAATGAGTATCTATGCTGCAGCAATAACACTCTTTCTCGTACTGGACCCGCTGGGAAATATTCCCGTGTTCCTGGGGGTGCTGGGGCACGTTGAGCCGGCACGGCGGAAAGCGATCATTCTCCGAGAGATGGTCATCGCCTTGGCGATCCTGTCGGTGTTTCTCTTTTTCGGCAAGTATATTTTGCAGGGCATGAACATCTCACAGCCGGCGCTCAGCATGGGTGGTGGAATCGTGCTGTTTCTGATCGCTATTCGGATGATCTTTCCCCGCCGTCACCCAGCGGGAGACGCCGGGGAGGATGATGACGAGCCGCTGATCGTACCGCTGGCGGTGCCGCTTATCGCCGGGCCCTCCGCGATGGCCACACTCATCCTCTTCTCGACCCAGTACCCCGACCGGCTGATGGACTGGCTGGTGGCGTTGGTTGTGGCGTGGTTGGCGGCGTCTTTGGTACTGGTGTCGGCTGATTTTCTCCGGAGAGCGCTCGGGCGACGGGGACTGGCGGCAATGGAACGGCTTATGGGCATGATACTGATCACCCTGTCGGTACAGATGCTGTTAACCGGTATCGAGATGTTTGTGGCCGGTCTGTAGCACCGAGACGCCGCGCTCCTATTCCTCTTCGAGGACGCGAATCACCTCCGGTAACAACTGTTTCTTGCGAGACAATACTCCCGGCATATCAAACGTGCGCTCATTGATCTCCTTGAACGGGAGCTGTCTCTCGCCCTTCTGGTACCCCGAGGTCAAAAGCAGACTGTTCCGCTTTATCACATCGGTGACCATGATCATCGTCCACGCCAGATTCTTGTCGGTGGTGACCGATTCCAGGGCCTGTAACAACCGGGGTCGGTAATTCTCCGAGTCGGTGAGCGTGGTCACCTCCACCTGACCGATTCCGAACGCGATACCGCCATGGTCGTACTGCTTGAAGTCCGAAAGGACGATTTCTTTCGGTTCGCGGTTTTCCAGGGCGTTGAGCTGCGCAAACAGATGTTTGGCGTGCTCCGCGGCGGAGATCCCGGTGATCGCCTCCAGGCGATGGACGGCGCGGCGATCCACCTCGGTGGTTGTCGGCGAATGGAGATTCACCGTGTCCGAGACGATGCCCGATAGCAGCAGGATCGCTACGTCGCGGTCGAGGCCTAGGCCGTAATTGGCGAACTCTTCGTACACCAGCGTGCAGGTGCTGCCGACCGCTCGTGTCGTTACCGCGATCGGCTGCGTGGTGGACGGGGGCGCCAGGCGATGATGATCCACAATCTCCAAGATTTGGGCTTCATCGGCTCCATCAACCGCCTGGGACACTTCATTGTGATCGACCATGATCAGCTTTCGTCGCGGTCGCTCAATAAACGACCGGCGACTAACCATGCCGATCAACGTCTCCCCATCGAATACCGGCAGACCCCGATACTTGGAGTTGAGTAGATCCGTTTTCGCCTGGTCAAAGGGAGTAGTGTGGTCCAGACGCGGCACCGCGGTATCCATAATAGTACTCACGGGGGAACTCAAGCGGAGGAGGCGAATCGTCTCGGCGGTGTCGGTATCTGAGATGTACACCGATCCCCGAAACGAACTCAGGTCCACCGATACCTCCTCATTGACGCGCAGACCGGTTATTACCAACGCCGGGAGCTGGGCGCCTACCGCGTGCTCCAGAATCTCTCTTCGGTTTCCTACAACCAACAACGGTGGTGTTTCCAGCGAACTGATAATCTCGATTGCCCGCTCTTGAGGCATGGAACCGGTCATTATCGGTGCGTCAAACCGCTCCTGGTCTCCCTCTTGAATGAGTCCCCCGGGAAGGACACGATTGAAATTGTCTACCAGAAAGGAATAAATCGGACGGTCGCCGCGGTTCTGAGCCAGCACATAGGATGTGATCTCATTTACACCTACAACGCCGCGAAAGCTTCCTTCTTCATCGATAATCGGAATGGCACTGATCGTTTGGTTTTCAACTTCGCGAAACGCTTCCAGCACCGGATCGCGCGGCATGAGCGTCACGGGACTCGGCTTTGCCACCAAGCCCACCGTCGGCGCGATCGTATCGTAGTGCTCCGGCACGGGAACGTCCGCGAGCTGAAACGCGTCTCGGATCTGGGCGCTGAGTGGACCGGATCGGATCGCGCGGTATTCGGTTTCAGGGTCGATTTTCTGTTTCAGTGCTGCGTAACAGTATGCGG
Source organism: Alkalispirochaeta sp. (assembly GCA_048614515.1). GTDB lineage: Bacteria > Spirochaetota > Spirochaetia > DSM-27196 > Alkalispirochaetaceae > Alkalispirochaeta. Next base: position 11,270 of record JBMCMH010000030.1, read on the forward strand.
AACACACGCAGTCCATGTCAGGGTTTCTGTGACCTGCAACATATACGGTATCCATATACTGCGTAAGCTACCGTGACTGGGGCTCGTATGTACACCGTTATTCCGTGCTCGGCATTTGACCGTACGCCCTCAAGGGCGTATCGTTGTCAGATGAAGAAACTGATTGTGTTGATAATCCTCGTCCTTGTCATATCCGCCGGAACGGTTACTGCAGATACCGGAGTCGGTGTGATTCTTGGCGATCCCACCGGAGTGAGTGCGCTCTTCGGAAATCGCGTTGCGGTTGCCGCTGCCTGGAGTCTTGATAGCTATCTCCATCTTCACGCTGATCTCTGGCTCCTGAATCGACAACTCGTCGATCCGCTGGACTGGTACTTGGGAGTAGGCGGTAAGGTGCAAGTTCTCGGAGACCACGGCGACAGTGATGACCTCCGCCTGGGAGCGCGGGTTCCCGTGGGCCTCCAATGGTATGTGTTACCGCAGCTGGAACTGTTCGCCGAGTTGGCGCCCGGTATCGCCGTGATTCCTGAGACCGATTTTGATATCGACGGTGGTATTGGGTTGAGATTCCACTTCTAATGGGAGCGACCGGTCTGCTCAGAGACCGGTGTCGCCGGCGGCCCGCTTTAAAATACCCTGCACACCGGTGAGCATACTGTCCAAATCGCTCAAGTTCATGGGAAGAATCACCTGAGTGCCGTTCCCCGCGAGGGAGCGCAGCTCATGGATGTATTGCTCCGCCAGACGGAGGGTCACCGCTTCATCGCCGCCGTCGGCCTCCAACGCCTCCGCCAATTTTCGCAGGGATGAGGCGGTGGCCGACGCAAGGGCGGTGATCTCCGCGGCGTGCCCTTCCGCCTCGTTGATCCATTTCTCTTTCTCACCCTCGGATCGGTTCACGGATTCTTCCATCTCCCCTTGAGAATAGTTGATTTTACTCTCCATCTCTCCCAGGGAGCGGGCGATCTGGGCTCGTTTTTCGCGCTCCGCCCGGAGTTGGGCCTCCATCGCCTGGAGAATCTCACTGGGAACGGTGATGTTTTGGATCTCGTATCGAGTGACGTCGACTCCCCACTCAGCTCCCGCGGCATCCACTTCCTTCACGATTGCCGCGTTTATTGCCGAGCGTTCTTCGAAGGTCTTGTCCAATTCCAGCTTTCCGATGACCGAGCGCATGGTGGTCTGGGCAAGTTGAATCGTGGCGTAGTGGAAATTGGAGATGCCGTAGCTGGCTTTCTTGGGATCCGTCACGCGAAAATACAGAACCCCGTCCACGTCCACCTTGACGTTGTCCCAGGTGAAGCACGGCTGCGAAGGTACATCCACCGCCTGCTCTTTGAGACTATGCGTGTACGCCACCCGGTCGATGAACGGAATCAGCAGGTGGAATCCCGCGTGCAGCGTGGTGGCATACTTTCCGAGGCGCTCAATCACGAGAACGGATTGGGCCGGTACGATGCGAATGCTTCGCGCTAGGGCCACCAAGACCACAACGCCGAGAACACCCAGGACGATCTGAAGCGGAAGAAAGGGATTCACGATGCACCTCCTTGGTGGCCGTTGGCACCGCCGCCCGAGTCTGAAGTCCGGCCGCCGCCGCCGCCGCCGGTTTCACCACCGTGGAGCGCCCCGGCGCCGTGAAGGGATTCCACGATTGAGCGAAGCTGTGCGAGGTCCGCCGGGAGTACCGAGGTGTTGCTGCCCCGAATAATCTCACCGAGGCCGGAGATAAACTGTTCGCCGATTCGCAACGCCACGGCGGTGCGGCCCTTCGGCAGGCGAATCGCGGCGGCTACCTCCGCCACGCCCCCGGCGGTGGCTTCGGCGATGATTTCGGTGGCGCGGGCCCGCCCCTCGGCTTCATTGATTCGCCGCTGACGTTCACCTTGAGACAGGTTAATCGACTGTTGCCGATCTCCCTTGGAGGAGTTAATGCGCGCTTCCCGGACCCCTTCACTGGAGAGGATCTCCGCCCGCTTCTCGCGTTCCGCGCGAACCTGCTGCTCCATGGACGCCATAACCGTATCCGAAGGAGTAATATCCTTGATCTCGTAGCGGGTAACCTTGATTCCCCACGGATCGGATGCTTCATCCACCGACTGTACGATGGCGTCGTTAATCGCATCGCGTTCAGAAAAACTGCGATCCAGCTCGATCTTTCCGATCTCCGAGCGCATCGTGGTTTGTGCCAGCTGCGCGGTGGCGAAGCGGTAGTTCTCGATGCCGTAACTGGCCTTCTCTGAATCCATGACTTGCAAGTAGAGAACTCCATCCACGTTGACCTGAACGTTATCCTTGGTGATACACACCTGCGGCGGCACGTCGATCACCTCTTCCTTGAGCAGCTGCTTATAGGCAACTTTCTGAACCACTGGAATTACCAAATGGAGGCCGGGCCCCATCGTGCGACGGTACTTCCCGAATTGCTCCACCAACCACGCCTGTTGTTCAGGTACGATCCGGATGAGTTTGAAAAAGATCGTAAATATCACCACCAGCAGAGCTATGGTGGAGAGGTAGGCACTGAATACGCTCATGAGTCCTCCTTGAGCAGGTCGCCGGCGGTAACGATATACGCCAACGATTCCTTGTGCAGGATCGTTACGGTGGTGCCTTCGGCGATCGTCTCGTCGAAGCTTTTTGCTTGCCAGGTGGTCCCACGAAACCGTATCCGCCCCGGTTGGTCGGGGGAGATCGCATCCGTTACCACGGCGGTCCGCCCAGCGGCGTCCTCCCCGTCCACACCCGGCTTGAGATCATCACCGCGAAACCACCGCGCCGCATACCGCCGCAAAAGGGCCAGCGATAATCCGCTGGTACCCGCCCACAACAGGATCTGTAATGGAATTCGCGGTTGTAATCCGGGAATCAGGCCAACCAGGAGTGCATTGAGGAGGGCACCCAGCCCAAAAAAGAACACGACAAATTGCGGAACGGCGAATTCCGACAGAATGAGAACAAGCCCTATCACCGCCCACAGTCCGGCACTCACTCCGCTACTGTAGAACTCCGGCGGGGTGTTGTCAAAGCATGCGCCTCCGGATCACTGTGGCTAACGCCGCCGACACGGGCCGGCGCCCGATCACTGTGGCGCGGTGCCCAACCCCGCCACGAGGCGTCGTACGGAATCGGAGGTCGCCTGCTCCGGGGCGAGCACCAGCGGCGAGTCGTTCCTGGTCACCGGTGGTCGCCCGATAATCAGATCAAGCCGCTCAATCATCGCCAGATCCTCCGCGGTTCGCACATCATGAATGAGGATCTGGTTGGCCTGCCGCGCCAACGCCGCGATCGTCGCCCGACCGCCCCGATCGATCTGTTCCGGCGATAGGGGTTGTACATCTCGCCGACCGCCATACTCGTTCCAGGTGAGCTGCCAGAACTCGTGATACGGGTGAACCACCACCGTGTTGAGTTCCCGTGCCAGCGCCTCCGCCCGGGAGCGGTCGTCAATCACCGCGACATGCCGCAAAAACCACGGCCGCACCGCCGGCGGAATGAATCGCCAGTTCTCAAAGGGATTGGCGCGAATCGCTGAGGCGGATACCGGGATATTACTGCGGCTGGGGTCCACCGGGATGTACTGCGCCTGAAGACTCCACGCCAGATCCCACCCGTAATCCTCCGAGGCAAAGACGTGAGTGATCGGTTCCGGAACGGCGTCACGGACGGAGTCCGCCCAGATCGCGATCGCCCCGGCCGCACCGCGCCGCGCTTCGGGAATCTCCTCGGTGATGTGGATGATTTCGCTGTGAGGCGCCAGTTCCCGCACCCATCGGTACCGGAGTTCACCGGGAATCGGCTCGTGGGACAAGGTGCAGACCAGCACGTACAGTCGATCCACCATCGCCCGGGCGAAATCGATAAGGTAGAGATGGCCGTTGTGGGGGGGCATGAATCGCCCGATAATGACGCCGGTCATGGTAAGGTGGTACAGTACCGGCTTTCCCGGGAACGCGACAAGGAGGATGTCCCATGCGAATCGGATTTGATTTGGGCGGAACCAAGATGCTTGCAGCGCTACTGGACGATGAACGTCGGATTGTGGCGCGCAACAAGAACAAGACCACCGGTGTGGACAATGACGGTGTCTTCGCGCAGATCCAGGAAACGATCGACGGACTGCTGGAAAAGGCGGGGCTCTCCCGGGCGCAGCTGGAGTCGGTGGGAATCGCCGCTCCCGGCCCGATTGATATGAGTAGCGGCACGATCCTCTCGACGCCCAACTTGGGACTCAAGGACTTCGCCCTGAGCGCGCGCCTCGGCGATGCGTTGGGGTGTCCGGTATATCTTGAGAATGACGTGAACGCCGGACTCTGGGGGGAGTACGTAGGTGGCGTTGCCCGGGGAAAACAGCACGTGATTGGAATCTTTCCTGGTACGGGCATCGGTGGCGGCATTATCGTAAACGGTATGTTGTTTCGCGGCAAAAACGGCTCCGCCGGGGAAATCGGACATATCACGGTCCAGACCGACGGCCGACGCTGCGGATGCGGCAACCACGGCTGCCTGGAAACGGTCGCCTCCAAGACGGCGATCGCCCGCGATCTGGCGCTGTTGGCGATGAACGGTCAATCTCCGGTGTTGGCGGAGGCCGGGGCAACCGACATCAAGCTGGTAAAGAGCGGCCTCATCAAGAAGGCGCTGGATGCGGGAGATTTCGGGGTGGCGGCGGTTGTAGATCAAGCGGCGTACTTTCTGGGAATCGGTATGGCGGCGATGGTAAACACCTTCGACCCGGAGATGATCGTCCTCGGGGGCGGTCTGGTAGAGAAGCTGGGCTCACGTTTTACCGACATTGCCGAGCGGACGATGCGGGAGCGCTCCATGCCCCGCCTCGTCGCCGAGGTGGCGGTGGTTGAGGCGGAGCTCGGAGACGATGCCGCCGTGGTGGGTGCCGCGGATCTGGCGGACCGCGAGCACAGCGGAGGGTGAGCGCCGGGTAGGACGCGTATGCAACGAAATAGAACCAAGACAGCACAGCCGGATCAGACCGCCGCGGAGCCGCGGGTCGTGTCGGTTATCGATATCGGCTCCACGGCAATCCGTGTGGTAATCGCCGAAATCCGTGATAGCTCGGAGTGGATCACGCTGGATCGCGCATCGCGACCCCTCTCGTTGGGGCGCGACGTGTTCCTCGATGGGTTTCTCAGCAGTGAGTCGATGCGCGAGGCGGTTGCGATCCTCAAGAGCTTTCGCGAGCTGCTGCAGGGGTGGCAAATACCGCCGGATTCGGTGCGGGTGATCGCTACCGCGGCGATTCGCGAGGCCAAAAACCGCGACACCTTTCTCGACCGCGTGCAGATTCGCACCGGCTTCAAAATCGATGTCGTTGAGGGTATCGAGGAAAACCACCTCACCTACATCGCCGTGCAGCACGCGATAAACGATCTACGCCCGCAGTTTGCCCGCTCCAGCGCGATGATTCTGGAAGTGGGTGGAGGTACCACGGAGATCATGCTGCTCCAACGGGGCCGGATGGTGGCGGCGCACTCCCTGCGCATCGGCACGCTCCGGGTGGAACAACAGCTTCAGGCGCCGGCAAGCCTCACCTCCAACGATCGCGTGGAAGAGTACCTGCGCGAGAATATCCGGGTGAATCGAGAAGTACTCAATAGCGAGCTCCGCCTCGATCGCATTCGCTATTTTGTGGCGGTGGGTGGGGATGCCCGAATCGCCGCGCAGCGCGTGGGTCGCAAAGAGGGCGAACACTTCTCCGTGATCGAGCGGAGCGCGTTTGAACAGTTTCTCCTGGAACTGCAACGGCGCACCCTCGACGAGTGCGTGCGGGAGCTGAATCTCACCTATACCGAAGCGGAGGGGCTGCTTCCGGCGTTGCTCTCGTACAAGCTGTTTTTGGAGGCCACCTCCGCGCAACAACTCATCGTTCCCGATGTGAGTATCCGCGAGGGTGTCTTAATCAACTTTGCCGTGGGTCGCCGCGGCCCAATGCGGCAGGAGTTCGCGGAACAGGTGATTAATTCCACCGTGGGCCTGGGGCGCAAGTTCCATTTTGACGAATCTCACGGGATGCACGTGGCGAAACTTGCGGTGAGTTTATTTGATCAGTTTGCCGAGGAGCACGGCATGGATGAGCATGCCCGGCTCCTGCTGCAGGTGGCGGCGATCATTCACGATATCGGAAACTTCATTCGCGCCTCGGGACACCACAAGCACGGCCAGTACATCGTGGAAAACTCCGAGATCTTTGGACTCTCCCGGTCGGACATCCGTATTCTTGCCAACGTGGTTCGATATCACCGGGGAGGCAATCCCAACTCCGGCCACACCGACTACGTTTCGCTTCGGCGGGAGCACCGCATGCTGGTGCTCAAGTTATCGGGGCTTCTGCGGGTGGCGGACGCCCTCGACCGGGGTCACGTGCAGCGGATTCGGGGATTCACCCTGGAACAACAGGACGACGACGTGACGCTCCGGTGCGACTACTCCGGTGACATATCGATCGAGCAGTACGCGTTGCGACAAAAGGGACGCCTCTTCGAGGAGGTCTTTGGATTTGGAGTGTTAGCAGTATGAGCGGACCGTATATCAATCGTGAACTCAGTTGGATCGAGTTTAACGCCCGGGTGCTTTCGGAGGCGGAGAACCCCGACGTGCCCCTCCTGGAACGACTCAAGTTCTTGAGCATCGTCGCCTCCAACTTTGATGAGTTCTTTATGGTGCGGGTGGCCACCGTAAAACGGCAGTTTACCCTGAACAAGGCGTCCACCTGCCCCACGGGAATGAGCCCCAAGGACCAGCTCACGGCGATTCGCGCCCGAGTCGCGGAACTTTCGGAGCGAACCTACCGTACCCTGCTGGACGACATATTTCCTGCGCTGGCGGAGCATCGTTTGGTGCGCGTCAAACGGGACGAATGGGACTCGGAGCAGCAGAGCTTTGTGAAGCGCTTCTTTCGGGAGCGCGTGTTCCCGGTTCTCACGCCGGTGCGCGCCATGGAGAACGACTCGCTCTCGGCGGTGGGAAACCTGCGGCTCCATGCGGCGTTTCTCTTGGAACCGAGTCCCGAGGCGCGGGCCGAATCGGTGGGGCTTTCGGCGTTTGCGGACACCTCGCCGGCCGCCACCGCGAGCGATGACGGGGATCCCCCTCGAGACGAGCCGCTGTTGGCGATCGTGCAGGTACCGCCGTCGCTGGAGCGGGTGGTGTACCTTCCCACCGCCGATGCGGACGTGGTGGCGTTTACCTTCTTGGAACAGGTGATCCTCTCCGAGGCGTACCAACTCTTTCCCGGCTTCACCGTCACCGAGCAGTGTCTATTTCGCGTAACCCGGGATGCGGATTTTGGCGTAGATGAGGAGCGGGACGAGGACTTTGTGGAGGCGATGGAACAGGTGATTGAGACGCGGGATCGAAGTGATGTGGTCCGGCTCAACATCAACCGCGGTTCCCAGCGGCTCCGGCGGATTCTCACCGATGCGCTACAGCTGGAGGAGGATGAGGTCTACGAAAGCGCCGATCCCCTGGAGCTGCGCAATTTGATGGATGTGGTGTCCATCGACGGGTTCTCGGAACTGCGGGATCCGCCGTGGAAAGGCATGTCGTCGCCGTGGGTGGATGAGGACGAAGCGATCTGGGATAGCATTCGCAAGCGCGACATCCTGCTCCACCACCCCTATGAGAGCTTTGATCCGGTGATACGCATGGTGCAGGAGGCGGCGGACGATCCGCAGACCCTGGCGATTAAAATGACGCTGTACCGGACGAGCGGCAACTCACCGATCATTAAGGCGCTGGAGCGGGCCGCGGAGAACGGGAAGCAGGTCTCGGTGTTGGTGGAACTGAAGGCACGCTTTGATGAGGAGCGCAACATCGGCTGGGCGCAACGGTTGGAGCGCGCCGGCGTGATCGTGGTGTACGGGATCGCCCGGCTCAAGGTGCACGCCAAGGCGCTGTTGATCATTCGCCGTGAGCGCGACGGCGTGCGTCGCTACGTCCATCTGGGTACCGGCAACTACAACGACAAAACCGCCCGGTTGTACACCGATCTGGGGCTCATGAGTTGTGATGAGGCGCTGTGCTATGAGGTGGGGCGTTTCTTTAACGCGATCACCGGCTATTCGGTGATTCCGGGTCTGCAGAAGCTGGCCATGGCACCGGTGGGCATGAAACGCCGCGTAATCGAGCTCATTCGCCGGGAAGCGAGTCGCGCCCACGGCGGAGGGAGTGGCCTCATTATCGCCAAGATGAACTCCCTGGCTGATCCTGACGTGATCGATGTTCTGTATGAGGCTTCGCAGGCGGGAGTAGAAATCCGTTTGAACATTCGCGGCATCTGCATGCTGGTGCCGGGCCTACCGGGGGTGAGCGAGACGATCTCCGTGGTGAGTGTGGTGGATCGCTACTTGGAGCACTCGCGCGCGTTCTACTTCGACAACGGCGGGAGCGCCGAGATCTATCTCTCCAGCGCCGACTGGATGCCGAGAAACCTGGAAAAACGAGTGGAAGTGATGTTTCCGGTGGAGAATCCCGACATCCGTCGCCGTATCAGGCGCATTCTGGACCTGTTCTTTCAGGACACCGTCAAGGCACACCGCCTGCTCTCCGACGGCTCGTGGCAGCGGGTTGGTGCCGACGCAGAGGGAGTCCCGGGGTCCACCGCCTCGGAAGAACCGGTGCGCGCCCAGGAGGCAGCCTACCTCCGGATTCGGGATCGACTCTCCGGAGATGAACCGGAGAATCGGCAGGAGTTCAAGGTTCGCCGCAAGCCGCCCCGGTGATGCTGAGAATCACGCGTTGGACGATACCGATTCTTCTGACGCTGGTGACGGGCGCCTCCTTTGCGTTGCCCGCGTACCCGTGGGCGGTGGGGCTCCCGGCGCTGGCGGGCTTGGCGGTCTGGCAGGTGCGATATGCCGGGCGTCAGCGGGCGATCTTAACCGAGCAGGAGGAGCGTCACGACCGGCGGCGGCAGTTGCTCTCCACGCTGGCGCACGAGGTACGCACCCCGCTGACGGTCATTCGGTCCAGTAGTACAATTCTGATGGATGAGGAGCGCTGCGGCGCGCTGTCCGATGAACAGCGCCGATTCGTGGGGAGCATCTACGGCAACGCTCAGCGCCTGGAGGCGCTTACGGAAAACATCCTGGCGGGACTCAAGATCGAAAGCTGGAGTGACTCGCTGCGGCTGCGGCCGGTGGATCTTCGCAAAGAGGTGATTTCCGTCACGCGCTCCTTAGAGCCGGCTCTGGCGGTCCGGGAACAGCGCATCCACTACATGTTTCCGTCTATGGTCCCGCGGGCGCAGGCCGATCCACAATGGATTGGCCAGGTACTGGTGAACCTCATTCATAATGCTGGAAAATATACTGATGTGGGGGGAACGATCGACATCGCCGTGACCGAAAACGAGCATTACCTGGTGTTATCGGTGTCCGATAACGGTGCCGGATTGCCTGATCGGCGGCCCGATGTGTTTGAGCCGTTTGTCCAAGGTGACCCGCAGGGTTCGGCCGGCAGTGAGGGCACCGGATTGGGGTTGGCGATCGTCAAACGGGTGATCGCGCTCCATGGTGGAGAGGTATACGTGGCTTCTCGCCAAGATGGAGGCACCACGGTATCGGTGACGTTGAAAAAGGCGGGAAGCCATGGGTGATGGGATGCCGGGAACTACGATTCTGGTCGTTGAGGATGAGCCGGACGTCCGGGACATTTTGGAATACCTGTTTACCGCGGAGGGGTATTCCGTCCTCACCGCGTCGTCCGCGCAGGACGCGTGGGAGGCGTTGTCGGTGGGTAATCCGGAGATTGTGGTACTGGATGTGGAGCTCCCCGATGAGAGCGGCCTCGTGTTTTGCCGCCGGGTCAAGCCGCTGGGGATTCCGGTGATCATGGTAAGTAGTCACGATAGAGAAGATGAGGTGGTGGCGGGTCTGGAGACCGGCGCCGATGACTACGTCCGGAAGCCCTTCAATAATCGTGAATTGTTGCTTCGGGTGAAACGCCTGATGGAACAGTCGGCCCCGGGCAGCCCCGGCCGCTCGGCACTTCGAGTGGTGGTGAGAGACCTCTTGGTGGACCGGGAAGCGGCGCGGGTGTGGCGGGACGCGCGAGAAATCCACCTCACTCCCACCGAGTGGAACATTCTTGATTTGCTGGTGGGCCACCGCGGCAAAGCGCAGAGCGTGCAGCGTATTCTGGAGCACGTGTGGCACACCACCACGTGGGACGGTGGAGCGGAGATGGTGAAGGTCAACATCCGCCGGCTGCGCCACAAGATTGAACGGAACCCGCGCCAGCCGGAGATCGTACTCAACCGCCGAGGTCGCGGATACCTGGTAGAATAGCGCACTGTCACCTAAATGTTTCTTGTGCGGAACTCACCGTGGCCGCACACTGCCAACACAGACTCAGGTCACGATTCTAACAGGAGGATCCATCATGAAACGAATTATCAGTGTACTGATCATTCTCGCTCTGGTTACCGGCGCGGTTGTCGCGTCCGGACAATCGGAGCCCAGCGAACGAGTCACCGCGTATACCACCCTCGACGAGGAACTGGCGCGGGAGGTGTTTGCGGCATTTACCGAAGATACCGGCATTGAGGTCGACTGGGTTCGGCTGTCTACCGGGGAAGCGGTCGCCCGAATCGAGGCGGAACGGAACAATCCGCAGGCCAGCGTATGGTACGGCGGGGTTGGTCTGGGCCACATTGAGGCCAAACAGAAAGAACTGACGACTCCCTACCAGTCTCCGGCGGCAACGATGGAAGAACAGTTCCACGATGAAGAGTGGTACTGGTCGGGAATCTACGCCGGACCCCTCGCGTTTGAAAGCAACGTAGACATGCTGGAGCGCTACGACCTGGAAGCCCCCACCAGTTGGGAAGACTTGCTGGACCCCGGGTTCGAAGGTCAGTTGCAGATGTCGAACCCCGGTTCCTCCGGTACGTCATACAATGTGCTCGCCACCATGGTACAGATCCTGGGCGAAGACGAGGCGTTTGAGTACATGCGGGAGCTGGACCGAAACATAACGCAGTATACCCGATCCGGCTCGGCCCCCGGCCGCAACGCGGCGATCGGCGAGATCACCGTGGCGATCGGGTACGCTCACGACGGCGTGCGTCTCATCGCCGAGGGATATCCTCTACAGCTGACCTTTCCCAGCGAGGGTACCGGATATGAGATCGCCTCGATCTCGATGATCGCCGACGGACCGGAAGATGAGCGAGAAGCGGCGGAAGCGTTGATCGATTGGTCGTTGGGTGAGCGAGCGGCGGAGTTGTACGCCTCAAAGTTCGTGGTTCCCTTCGTGGACGTGCCCCTGGCCGACGGCGCCGTGCCGATCTCCGAGGTCAATACGATCGATCAGGACGATGTATGGGCCGCCGCCAACAAAGAGCGGTTGGTAAACAAGTGGAATGAGTTGATCGGCAACGACGCGGTTACCGAGTAGTTCCCGAGTTACGACGAACGCTCCCCTGGTCTTCCGGCTCCGCCGGAGTGGTCGGGGGAGCGTTTTCTTTCCAGCGCATTTTTCGCATACCAGACGGTCAGGAGGACCACTAATGGCACAGAACCAGGGCGGTTCCGTTATCGGACGTGAATGGGGTTTGCGGGCGACGATTATTCTCGTCTTCGCGCTCCTCGCTCTCTTTATTCTCTATCCCATATTCTCCGTCCTGAGAATGAGTCTCACGCCGGACGGCGGGTTTTCGATGGAGGTATACCGGTCGATCTTTGATCACGCTCGGTACTTCCGGTCGATCCGCAATAGCGTCATGCTCGGGGTAATCGTGGCCACTCTGGCGACCACCATCGGGTTTATTATGGCGTTTGCCATCGAGCGATTGCGGATTCCCGGTCACCGCATGTTCCGGTCGTTGGCGATTCTGCCGATTATCTCCCCGCCCTTTATGTTTGCGTTGTCGGTCATTCTGCTCTTTGGCCGCAGCGGCTTGATTACGCGCCACCTCTTCGATCTCGATATCGGCACCATCTACGGTTTGCGCGGATTGATTCTGGTGCAGACGGTGAACCTCTTTCCCATCGCCTACATGACGCTCTCCGGTATTCTCAGGGGTATCGATCCCGATTTGGAAACGTGCGCCCTCAACCTTGGCGCGCGGCGGATGCACGCGTTCTTCACCGTGACCCTTCCCTTGGCAGTGCCCGGAATCCTGGCTTCCTGGCTCATCGTGTTCGTCACCTCTATGACCGACTTCGGAAACCCAATTATCATCGGTGGCGACTTTGATGTGCTCTCGGTGCGGGCGTACCTGGAGTTTACCGGTATGGGAAACCTCCCTCGGGGGGCGGCGTTGGCGATCCTGCTCCTTACGCCCACGGTGCTGTTCTTCATGTTGCAGAAACGCATTATGAACAACCGCTCCTACCAGACGATCACCGGTAAGGCGGCGCGACGCAATATGCTGCCGGTGCCCGGCGCGGCACGGATCGGCTTCGCGGTGTTTGCCGCGGCGTTGTCGCTCTTTGTGATTATGCTGTACGGCACGATCATCGCCGGAAGCTTTATCCAGCTGTGGGGCGTGGATTGGAGCTTTACGTGGCGCCACTTCGCGTACAGTTGGGATGTGGGGGCGAGCACGATGGGACGGACGGTGCTGTTGGCGCTCATCTCCACGCCGATTACCGCGTTCCTGGGAATGATTATCGCCTTCCTGGTGGTTCGCCGGAGATTTGCCGGACGCCACTTGATGGAGCTTCTGGCGATGCTCAGTTACGCGATTCCCGGCACTGCGATCGGTATCGGATATGTGCTGGCGTTTAACGACGCTCCCTTCCGCTGGTCGGGGACCGCCTTTATTCTGGTCACAGCGTACGTGTTCCGGAACGTCCCCATCGGCGTGGAAGGCGGTATTGCTGCGCTCAAACAGATCTCCTCGGAGATTGAGGAGTCTTCCACCAACCTTGGTGCCAACAGTTCCTACACCTTTCGCACGGTGACGTTGCCGCTCATCCGGCCGGCGTTCTTTGCGGGCGCCACCTTTGCCTTTGTCCGGGCGATGACGGCGATCAGCGCGATTATCTTCCTGGTATCGGCGCGGTGGAATCACATGACGGTGCTTATTTTGGCGCAAACTGAGATTCTCAGGCTGGGGGCGGCCTCGGTTATGTCCTTTGCACTTATCGTTGTGGTGATGACGGTAATCTTCCTGATAATGAAGCTCACCGGTCTTGATCGGTCGCAGGTATTTGGTGCAGGAGCATCTCAATGAACAACTCCCCTATAACCACAGCTCACTCCCCGAAGGAGACACAGACATCTATGGAATCAGCACACCTGAGCATATCAAATCTGGTAAAGGTCTTTCGCGATGGAAGCGGGAGCGAAACGCGCGCGGTAGACGGTATCTCTCTCGACATCGAGAAGGGCGAGTTCGTCACCTTGCTGGGTCCCTCCGGCTGTGGCAAGACAACCACCCTGCGCATGATCGCCGGGTTTGAGCAGCCCACCGCCGGAGAGATCCGGGTGAAGGGCAAGAACATCAATCCGGTTCCTCCCTTTGAGCGGAACATGCCGATGGTGTTTCAGAGTTATGCGCTCTTTCCGCATCTCACGATTTTTGACAACATTGCCTATGGACTGAAACTCCGCAAGGCCAGCCGAGAGGTGATCCGCAATGAGGTGGCGGTTGCCAGCCAAATGGTGAACTTGGTGGGGCTGGAGAAGCGTTTTCCCGGTGAGCTATCCGGTGGTCAGCAGCAGCGGGTTGCCCTGGCGCGGGCGTTGGTACTGAAGCCGGAGATCATTCT
>JBMCMH010000031.1:0-23143 GCA_048614515.1 Alkalispirochaeta sp.
CGCTCGGTCCCATAGCGGGGCCTCACCTCCCGCGGAACGCCGGTACCCGCGCGGCTACGCCCACGTCCCACCCGCTGCGTTCACCGGCGGCCAATAGGTGATATCCCAATCCCGCCACCATGGCGCCGTTGTCCATGCAGAGCTCCACCGGCGGGAGAAAGCTCTGCACTGCCCGACCGTCAACAGAGAGGTTCGCAAGACGACGTCGGAGTTCACTATTGGCGGCCACACCACCACCGGCGGCAATTTGAAAGATACCCGTCTCTCTCACGGCGCGTTCCACTCGGTTCATGAGCATGCTCACCGCAGCATCCTGAAACGCCGCCGCCACGTTCTCCCGAGTGCGGGGATACCCCGGTTGCCAAAAGCGGTCTAGTTGGTGCACGACGGCGGTCTTGAGACCGGAGAACGAGACATCATAGCGAGATTCGGCGTGGTTGAGCTTCGGTTGTGGGAATCGTGCCGCCGCAGCGTCTCCCGCCGCCGCAAGGCGGTCAATCACCGGACCACCAGGATAGCCCGCGCCAAGAAATACGCTCACCTTGTCATACGCCTCACCACAGGCATCGTCGATCGTGGTACCCAGCACCTCGAGCTCACTGAACCCCCGACTCACAGCGATCATGGTGTGGCCTCCGGAGACGAGCAGCACCAAGTATGGGTAGACAAGCGAATCTCGTTCTTCTCCCGGCGGAACCGCGCCGGTAAACTGGGGCACGCCCGTCGCATCGTCTCCACGAACAAGGTGCGGTGCATAGGCGTGGGCATGCATATGGTCCACCGCGACAAACGGGAGCCCCGCGGCGTAGGCGTACGCTTTTGCAAAGGTGAGCCCCACCGCGAGAGATCCGCTCAATCCGGGGCGATTGGTAACGGCTACGCCGTCCAGCCGGCGCGATGTCGACGCCCCGCCACCGGCCGCACTGGCCCCGCCACCGGCCGCACTGGCTCCACCACCGGCCACACTGGTCCCACCACCGGCCGCATCCGCCCCACCACTGCGGGGCGAGCCGGGATCCCGAGCCCCCTCAATCGGGGCCGGCGGACCCGCTTCACCGGGGGCGCTCGCCGCAACCCTCGGTTCGACCTGTGCCTGCTCCAACGCCTCCCGCACGACCGGCAAGATCTGTTCAACATGCGCCCGGGATGCCACCTCCGGGACGACGCCGTGATGGCGGGCGTGCAACTCTGTTTGAGAGGCGATAATAAGTGAGTGGATAATGCGCCCGTCTTCCACCACCGCAGCGGAGGTTTCGTCACAGGAGCTTTCAATTCCCAGAATTAGCATCGTTCAGTGGCTCACGTTCCCGATTGATCAGATCACTCAGCGGGGAGAAGGTGTAGCCCGCTTCAGAGATCTCAGCATAGCGATCGATGAGCACCTGCGCAAGTTCCGGAGACGTGACGTGGCCGATGAGTATCGCGTGTCCCTGCTCTTCGGCGATCGCCAGCCCTCGGTCCAGCTGATCGGAGATCGCCTCGTCCTCGCGAACGTTGTCCAGGAACACATCGCGCTCCACCGTTGGAACACCGGCGGTACGGATCGTTTCTCCGGCGACGCTGAGATGCGTGGTACGACTATCCAGGAAGAACAGCCGGTGGCGGCGCAAGGTGGCCGCCACCTCCTGCATTACGCGGGCGTCGCCCGTCGCGAGACTCCCCATATGATTGTTGACTCCCACCACCCCGGGCATTGTGGACAGATTGCTGGTTAGGATACGCCTGATTTCTCGTTCGGATTGCGAGACCACGATCGCCCCGGGGCCCGGATCGTTTCCGCCGACGGCTTCCATGGGCTGGTGCAAGATCGCCTCGTGTCCCAGGGCAATCACCATCTGCGCCGCCTCCCGCGAATACGTCAGCCCCGGCAGAACCGCCACCGTGAAGACCCCTGGGAACGGAACAAACTCCCGGAGGTGGTCCAGGTCGTGGCCGGCATCATCAAGTACCAGATACAACCGGGGGCCCTCCGGCTCCGCCGCGGCCTCGGAGTTGTCTACCTCCGTCTGCCGGCGCTCCCGGGAGGATTCGGGTGATGTTCCATCGGGAGTGTTTTGGTCATGAGGTTCGGGGATGGCCGCAGCGTCGAGGCGCGGCTGCCCTCCGCCCGCTCCAAACACCGCCGGTCGCAACAGCCACACCATACCGGTGACGGTTGCGACCAACAGAATGAGAAGAACGATACTGGCGCGCCACCCGTGCATACCCCTCCCGATGCGGTTAGTTGACCATCATCTGTCTCAGATGTTCGGCATCGCACCGGAGCTTCTTAATCGCTCGCATCTCGATTTGCCGCACCGTCTCGGGGGAGATTCCCATTTCATCGGAAATCTTCTTGAGAGTGTATCGCTCGCCGCCGTCCAGGGCGTACCGATAGCGTATCACGTCGCGTTCCCGGTCCTTGAGGCGGTTGAGGCTGTTCCGCGTCTCTTGCCGCAGGGCGTCCTCCATGACGATTCCGTCCGGAGAGTAGGTATAGTCCTCCAGCAGATCCATCATCGTGCTGTTGTCCTCGTTTATTTCGCAGTCCAGGGATACGGGAGAAATCGCGATCCGCATGATCTCAGATACTTCTTCCGTGCTCATGCGTACCTCGGTTGCAATCTCCTCCGCAGACGGCGGATGCATCAGACGTTGACTCAGATAGTTGTACGCCCGTTGGATTCGCTTGAGAGCATCCTCTTTTCGGTGAGGAAGCCGTATCGCCCGGCGACGGTTTGCCAGCGACCGAGTGATCGCTTGCTTGATCCACCACGCCGCGTAGGTACTAAACCGCACGCCTTTGCGGTAATCGAATCTCCCGGCTGCTTTGAGCAGCCCCAGGTTTCCATCCTGAATCAAATCCAATAGTGAAACGTCAGGACTGACGTAGGCTTTGGCGATCTTTACGACGAGCCGGAGGTTGCTCTCGATAAGGGTCTTCTGGGCATCGGTATCACCGGTCTGTATCCGGCGGGAAAGGTTTTGCTCCTCTTCAGCCGTGAGCAGGCGAGTGAGCCGGATCTGTGAGTAATACGATTGGAGCGCATCAGACTGGGACTGGCTTGCAATTCGCTTGTGTGCCATACCTTCCTCCTGCTATTACTGAAGCAAACGCAGTGCCAAGCTAAATCGATCACTAGCAGATCGTGTAAGTACTTGTACCATATAAACATAAAAATCCCGTTCTTTCGAACGGGATTCGATTCTGTATAGAATAATATACACTACTGCTGTTGAAGGTTATAAAAAAGTGTACTGAGGGGTGTTCTTGCTGCTCTCGGTAAATAACATATCACGTACCATATTGGTTCACAATCATATCCGCCAATCCGAATCCCGCAGTTTTTGACATCACGTCGGCATATTCGTCATAGAGCATATCCTCAAAGTAGTTTCCCGCCATGCCGGTATCCACCAGTCTGTTCTCTTCGTTGAGCGTACTGCGCATACTGTCGAGCATTTGTTTCACGAAGATCGTCTCAAAGTCCTCCGCCACGGAGCGCAGCTGTGAGTCATGATCTCCCTCGGGCACGTTGTACCGCAGATTCTGGAGTTGAAGCTGGGCCATATTCGCCGAACTATTGGTTGGGTTGAACGAACTATCACCAATCATGTACTACCTCCCGAACGGGGTTATCGTTTAAGCCCGTTGGCTATGCCCAGCATCGAATCGCTGGTCTGAATCGCCCGGCTATTCATTTCGTACGCGCGCTGCGCAACGATCATGTTCACCATTTCCGAAACAACGGAGACGTTGGACATTTCCAGAAACTTATGCTGAATGCGGCCCATGCCGTCGACTCCAGGATTGTCTCCCAGCGCTTCCCCGCTGGCGGCGGTTTCTTTGTACAAGTTTTGACCAACCGCGTTCATTCCGCCGGGATTGACGAATCGGTATAACTCCATTTGGCCCACCTGGACCGGCGTTTCCTGTCCCGGAACCAAGACCGTCACTCGACCGTCTTCGGTGATGTTGAGACTGTCCCGCTGAAACTGGGGCGGCATAATTATCTCGGGTACCACCCGGTTTCCATTGTTGGTCACGAGCTGCCCGTTGGAATCGATCTTGAATGAGCCGTCCCGTGTGTAGGAAAACGAGCCGTCATTGTCGAGCACGCGGAAGAAGCCTTCTCCTTCGATCGCAATATCGCTGATGTTTCCCGTCTCCTGCAAACTGCCCTGCTCAAACTCTTTTGCGGAGCCCGCCACTTTCACCCCGTGGCCAACTGTGACCGGCGTGGGTACCAACGTCTGCTCCGTCGCAGGGGTCCCCGCGGTCCGTGTGGTCTGGTACAAGAGGTCCTCAAAGTCGGCGCGATTCCGCTTAAAGCCGGTGGTGTTTACATTGGAGAGGTTGTTGGAAACGGTATCGATATTAAACTGCTGGCCGGTCATTCCCGACGCCGCAGTCCACAGTGAACGCATCATTGGTTAGCTCCTCGGCAAAATATGGGTCTCATTACTGGGCCCTCAAGACTTCGGCGATCAGCCGGGCGGTGCTTTGGTCTTGGGTCTGAATCGCCTTTTGATTCGACTCGTACGCGCGATTCACTTCAATCATCTGAGTCATTTCGGTAACCGGATTTACGTTTGCCGTTTCCAAAAATCCTTGCAACACGGCGGGTCGGTCCGCCTCCAGGCGGTCTACCGCGTCTCCGCTTTCTCGGGTGGTATTCCACAGATTCCCGCCTTCCTTCTGCAGATACCGCGGCTCATCGACCCCTACTAGACGCAAGGTACCAATCTGCACCGTTTCGTCCCAACCGTTCTCTCGCATCTGTACGAGTCGATCGGGATCGTCTAGAAACTCTTCATTTGCAAACACGCGACCCTGTTCGTCGACGGCGAAGTTGTTCTGTTGAACCTCGATCGGATTGCCGTCTTCGCCCAACACCGGATATCCCTGCTGTGTCACCAGTAGACTCTCGGGTCCGATCGTGAAACTTCCGTTGCGCGTGTACCGCTCCCCATAGGGAGTGTCAACGACGAAGAAACCGTCCCCTTCCAGGGCCAAATCAAAGGAGTTCGAGGTCTCTTTTACCGCCCCCTGCTCAAAGATTGTGAACACTTCGTTCTGTTCAACCCCAGTACCCAGCCGGCCGACGACGGGCGCCTTATCGATGCTCCCCACCGGTTCATTGCGATAGGGAAACTGCACGATGCCGTCATCCCCGGTGCGCCGCAACAGCAGTTCCGGAAACGCCTTGTGAACCGAAACATCCCGCTTGTAGCCGCTGGTGTCGGCGTTGGCAAGGTTATTGGAGACCGCATCCATGCGGTGTTGCTGCGCCAGCATTCCACTGGCGCCGGTAAACAGTCCACGTACCATATGCTGTATATCGGTATCGTTGGCACCAAGGTTGAGATGCGATGCATATGAGTTGGCGATAATCCGGAGGCCGGGCGGCCGGGCTGCGTCGCGGTGGTGGGGCTTGGCCGGGGCCGGGTGGCCGGGCTGCGTCGGGGTGGTGGGGCTTGGCGAAGCGCGGCGTTTTGGATATAGTGGCCGCCACACGCCAAGCTAGCTCAGGGGTAGAGCAGCTCACTCGTAATGAGCAGGCCGTCGGTTCGAATCCGACGCTTGGCTAGAGTATCGCCCGCGGTCCAACACGGTTCGCGGGCGTTTTTGTACCGGCCGCCCGGCACGCCGCTCTGCCCCCACTACCCCACCGCCACACTACCGCACGCCGCTCTGCCGCATTCCACCACACCCCGCCGATCCGCCACCGCTTTGACCATGTATGACCGATCAGGTAGCCTATTCCCATGAGTAAAGACGTTAGCACTGCGATCAATGTGCTCTCCAGCCGTATTTGGGATTTGGTAGCCGTGGGACATCTCAACGCGGCGTTCGCCCGGGAGATGCTTGCGTCCAGCCGTACGAACCGCGACGCGATTCTGGACATCTATCGGTGGATCGATGCAGTGCGCGAGAAGTCTCATACGATTTCCGACGATACCCATTCTTCGGTATCCGAATTGGAACGGACGGAAGCCGCGTATATAGCTGCCGGTGAGACGATGGAACGGTTCGTGGTGATGATGGATACGATGGACCGGCGCTTCACCGACGTGCAGACCGCATTTCGACAGATCGATGCCGTGGCGGAAGAGATTGGGGCAACGGTCGCGGCAATTGAGAACGTGTCCAGTCTCACCGATTTGCTCGCATTAAATGCCGCGATTGAGGCGGCCCGCGCGGGCCAGTACGGCAAGGGCTTCAAAGTGGTTGCCGATGAGGTCAAGAAGTTGGCGGAGCAGAGCCGATCGCTTACCGGCCAAATTACCGATCTCCTGACAAATCTGAAGGAGCGGGTGGACACCTCGAGCACCGAATTGGGTGAGTTTGAGAAGTCGAAGGAGGAAATGGGCGAGCGGGTTGGAGCGGCAACGCGTACGTTGGAATCAGCAAACGCCTCCCTTTCATCAATCGACCACCGGATGCAGCACGTCACCGAGTCTGTACAGACGCAGACCACAGAATTGGACCGCATCCAAAGCCGATTGGAGGACCTCCGGAACGATAGCGAACGCACCCACGCCTCCGCCCACCACATCGAAGGCAATCTATCCTACCAAGATACGGTTATGGACCGACTCACCCGGGACGACGCCGGCCTGCGAGCAACGGTGCAACGGTCGGTCTCCACTGATACGTCGATCGTGTATACGGGGCACGACATCGCCTATCCCCCCTGGTGCTCTGTACGAGACGGAAGATCGCAGGGGATAAGCATCGATATTCTCAACCGTCTTGAACCCGGCATCAGCCGGCGGGTGGCATACCACCCGGGCCAGTTTGCCGATGTTCTTGACGCATTTCTTGCGGGACGAATTCAGATTTTGCTGAATGTGGGGTGGCCAAATCCGGAGCTGGCACGACACGACCTCATCGTTACTGATGCGTACGCCCAGTTCGAACCGGTGGTCTTCACGGCAACCCGTGATGGCGGCGGGAGGAACGGTGACCGACCGGGAACGCCTCAGGATCAGCGATCCAATCTCCTCGCCGCCGCATCGTTTGCCGGAACAACCCTCGCATACCAGGGAGGGAGCTATACCCAGTCCGCCATGGATTCCCACGGCGGCGCCACAATGAAGGCGGTTGATAACGACATTCAAGGCATGGCTGCGGTTATCTGGGGACATGTGGACGGGGTGGTAACCGATCGCTTCGTTGGAGAATACCTTTCCCGCACATATTTTGGGGATGAGATCCGGCCGGTTACCGAGCCATGTATGAGCGTTGATGTAGTGATGGCGCTTCCTACCTCGGAGACCGTCCTCCGAGACACGATAAATGAGCAGCTCCGCTCCCCGGACACGCGCCGTGAGATTGATCGCATTATCACGACCTACCGCACAGGAGGATCCTATGATACGTGAGATCGATCGCCACCACCTGCGGCGGAGTGTTGAACTCGCGCAACGCGCCCTAGAACTCGGTGATGACCCGTTTGGCTCGGTACTCGTGGGCGGCGACGGCGGGGTGTTATGGGAAGACCACAATCACGTTGCCTCCGGTGACGCCACCCAGCACCCGGAGTTTGCCATCGCCCGTTGGTCGGCGTCCCATTTGACTCCGGATGAACGGGCGCAGGCCACCGTTTACACCTCAGGCGAGCACTGCCCAATGTGTGCTGCGGCTCATGGCTGGGTCGGATTGGGGCGCATCGTGTACGCTTCCTCATCCGTTCAGCTGGCACAATGGTTGAACGAGTTCGGCGTAGCGCTCCCACCGGTGCGCACCTTGCCGATCACCGAGGTTGTCCCCGGCGCCCGGGTGGATGGACCGGATGAAGAATTGTCGCGACACGTCCGGGAGCTTCACCGCCGCCGACATCTCTAGGCACCGATACCTCCGGTTGCGAGCGCTTACGACTCCGGCGTGAGCACAACCACCCGTCCGGAATCGAGCTGCACCACCTCACCGCCTCCGATATCGGCCAGGCGGACCACCGTTTCCCCCGCCGGCATGGTGGCGATTGTATCTCCGGACACGATATCTCGCACTCGATACTCGTCCGACAATGTAGTGCGGTCCACCGCCGCATCCATGAGGCGATTAGAAATGGGTATAAACCCCGTTTCCCCCTGTAATGACCGCACGCGAACGTGCTCACCGGCGACGCCCTCCACTCGCAAAGGAGTCCCCGCCTCGATTGAGATCGAATGGAGCGACGGTGGCTGGAGTTCCGGATCGGGTACCGATTCTGCTCCCGCGAATGTGTCGCCGGCACCGCGGAGATAGGGATTTCGATTTTGCGCGCGGGCCACCGGAGTTGAGCCCGCCGGGATGCGCCCTTCCCCCACCGTGCGCACCGGTGCAACTACCCACGTCCCAACACGATCCGCCCCTTCCTCGGAGGCCGCCGCCGGGGTCACCTCAGGAGGGTCAACGAAGTATCCCCAGGGGTCGACGGGCCGCCGCCACCCGCCTTGATAGATGCCGATGTGCAGATGCGGCGGGGTCGAGATCGCGTTTCCCGTATTCCCAACCGTTCCAATCACGTCACCGGCGGACACGCGGGCCCCGGTAGTCGTGAGCTGCTCATCCAGGTGGGCGTAGTAGAGCATGATGTTGCGCGCATCATCCCGAAGCGTAACGATGTTCCCCCCGCGTTCCCGTTCGCCCACCCGCACCACCTCGGAATCGCTCACCGCGAGGACCGGCGTTCCTCGCGGTGCGAAAATATCTACCCCATGGTGTTCCCGGGTTCCGGCGTCGCGGCCGTCCCCGAAATAGCTCCAGATGTCTGCATCCGAGGCACCCTCTACAGGAAACGCCAGGGACGCGCGTTCCGAGATAGATATCTGGAACCGACCACCCCTGAGCAGTTCCGGTTGGAGCCGAAACAGGTAGAACCCGTTGGACCGAGCCTCAAAGACGATCTGCTCTTCTCCCTCCGGGCGACTGGCAACGAGCTCCTCTACCTCAATACTGGAGCCGTCAGCGCCTCCGTCCTCGGCCAGTCGATACACGTCGGCAAAGTAGTAATCGTGCTCTGCCTGTAGATCGATTACGATTTGCCGCCCCCGCGTTACAGGAAACCAATAGCTCACCGCACCGGGGTCGCGGGGATCGAGGTGTACCGTCTCAGTTAATGGCGGGGTAATACCGGGTACTGCGTGCATAGACTCATCGGCAGCGGTGATCCACGCTCGTCCCATGGCGGTATCGGCCACCGCGAGCTGATCCAACGCCTCGCGATAGACCTGGTGCGACTCGCGCGGCTGAAACGGTTCTTCCACCACCTCCTCCGGCTGTCGAATCCACCACGCCACCGCAACTACGCCGACGACAGCAACGCCCGCCACAATATAGTACCAGGATCTCATTGGTGAAATATAACACTGAATCTCAGGTATTCGACTACCGCCCTCTACTGGGCAGCCTGTGCCCACCGAAGCAACCGGGAGCTTGCCCTCGCGGCACGACCCACTTGAGTCACGCGACGTCCCGCGCTACCCTCACCTCGTGGCCTCAACATTTCTTTGGTACGATCTTGAAACGTTTGGACGCGACCCTCGCTGGGATCGCATCGCGCAGTTTGCCGCACTCCGGACGGACGGACAACTGAATCCGGTCGATGACCCGATCGTCCTCTACGGTCGAATTAGTCCGGACTATCTGCCCTCTCCCGATGCGTGCCTGATAACCGGGCTCACGCCGAAGCGCACCGCCGACGGCCATGTGGAAGCGGAGTTGGCCGCGGAAATTCACGCTCAGATGAGTGTCCCGGGAACGTGCACGGTGGGGTTCAATAGTCTGAGATTCGATGATGAGTTCATTCGAAATTTGTTTTATCGCAACTTCTACGACCCGTATCGCCGGGAGTACGCCTCGGGAAACTCCCGGTGGGACATCCTGCCGCTGGTGCGTCTCGCCCACGACCTACGACCGGACGGCATCGAATGGGTGCACGACGACACCGGGAAGCCGGTGTTTCGCCTGGAGGAACTAACCGCCGCCAATGGACTGGACCACGCCCACGCCCACGACGCGCTCTCCGACGTGGAGGCCACCCGAGCGGTGGCCGCACTGATGAGAGAGAAGCAGCCGAAGTTGTACGACTTCTACCTCGGCCTGCGCCGCAAGGACGAAGTTCGTCGGATCGTCAATCTTCAGCATCGGCAACCGGTATTGTACAACTCGCCGCTGTTTACCCGCCCGGAGGGAACCACCAGTGTGGTTCTGCCGATCACCGTAAATCCACGCAATGGAAACGAGATTCTGGCGTTTGATCTGCGATTCAACCCGGACCTGCTGTTCGAGTCCAACGAAGAGGAGCTCCGGCGCCGGGTGTTTACATCTCGGGAGGAGTTGGCCGGCGATGAGCGGATCCCTCTGGTAGGGATCCCCGTCAATAAGGTTCCTGCGGTGGCGCCGCTCTCAACTCTCCAGAGGGATCAAGCTGAGCGCCTGGGGCTTTCGCTCCCGGACATTGAATCCCGCGCGCGTGCGATAGCTGACCGGCTGGACGCCGACCCGGCCCTGGCCTCCCGTATTAGAAGTGTGTACCAGGACGGCGGCATGACCGCGTACCGCGATCCCGACCTCAATATCTATAGCGGTGGCTTCTTTGGAGACGAGGACCGCGCGGTCTTTGACCGGATTCATGTGACCCCTCCGGAGGAGCTGCTCAAGAACCCACCGACGTTCGCCGATTCCCGCGGCCCTGAGATGCTCACCCGTTACGTAGCCCGCAACTGGCCGGAGGTGCTGAGTGAACCGGCGCGTAAACGGTGGTACAGCCAGTGTGCCGGCCGGCTGTTGGCGCCGGAATACGACGGCGCGCTTGATTTTGAGACGTACCGCAAACGCATCACCAACATGATGGCCCGGAGCGACTACTCCCCTCGGGACAAAACGGTTCTCAAGGACTTATTGGACTACGCGTCCTGGCTGGAACGCGTCATCCTCACCGAGCGGTAACACCCCGCCCAGCGGGAAGGCTCCGGTGCGTAGGTTCTTGCAACGGGTCTTCCGCGACGAGTCATCGGCGGCGGCGCCGACTCCCGGCCCCCGTGAGCATGGCCGTGATTGCTGCCACTCCCGCCGCAACCGCACCGGTGAGAAGGATATTGCGACGAATGTCGTCGATTCCGGTGATCTGCTCCGCCGCGCTGCGGAGCACCCCTTCCAAGTTATCACCGCCGCCAAAGGAGAGCAGCGCTTCTACGCTAACCCGATTTCCAGCAACCGATCCGAAAATGAAATACCCGGCCACGATCCCCAGTATCCCTCCGAATAGTGCGAACAGGATAATTCGTTTCATAGATTACTCTCCCTCCATACCTGATAGTTCTTGAACAGTTTGATTGCGGCCACCAGTCTTGGCCCGATAGAGCGCCTCATCGGCACGCCCCACCAATCGTTCCAGGGTATCGTTACTGCGAGCTTGCGCCAAGCCGATACTTATCGTAACGCGACTCACTCCCTGCCGAACCTTTTCGGCAGCACGCCACGCGCCGGTGAGCGGAATATCGGGGAACGCCACAATAAACTCTTCACCTCCCCATCGCGCAAACAGGTCTCCCGTGCGAATCATGTTCTGAATCTCTTGGGCGGTCGTCCGAAGCACCTTGTCTCCCTCGTTGTGTCCGTAGGTGTCATTGAATTTTTTGAAATGATCGATATCCAAGACCATAAGACACAGCGGGGCTTCATGCCGCCGAACTCGTTCCAGTTCTCGCTCGATTTCATCAGTGAAACTGTGACGATTCATGAGTCCGGTAAGTTGATCCGTGCCCGCCATTTTCAACAATGTCTCCCGGTCGCGGAGGACGAGCCAGGTCAACGCTTGCACGATCACGATTCCCATCGTCAGCACCGTGACCGCCACGTGCATGCGACGCGTGAGAATCTCATTAGTTTCATCCGGAGCGACGGAAATCATGTATGCCACATGACGATCCGTGGTACTCGTAATCGAGTGAAATCGTACCAATTGACTGTTGTCGGTGAAAAACGCAAAGCTCTCGCGTCGGGCCGTGGACTCAGCAATCCTTCCGCTCGAGGCAGCGAGCAGTTCGACCAAGTCTGGGTTCGGCGACACGGACCGCTCGAAATACAGATCGTCCGAGAACGCTACCGGGGCATAATTGTCGAGCGCATCTTCAAACACCGTCTCTTCCACCACGGACCGCTCCATGACAAAGAGGAAGTCGGCGCCGGCGATTCGCGTGAGCACCTGCACGACCGCCGCCATAGAAAAGGAGGTCTCAACGGTACCCACGTGCTCGCCGGCATTACTCAAGGGAAATACAAACCGATACCCGTTGAATATGCGCCCTTCTTCAAAGCCCTGCACGGCCCGGCGTTCTTCGTTGGCCGTCCGTACCGCGCTTCGCAGTTCTCCCAGACGATCGCCGTAAATGTCCGGCCGGTGCATCCGCAAAAAACTCGTGGTATCGGGAAGATGAAAATGAACGTCCCGAAAGCCGAATCGAACCATTCGACGATACCGGTCGGCAAGCTGCCGGTACAACTCGTGTCGCAACTGGTCCTGCTCGTTGGCGGGGGCCCCCACGGCGTCACTCATCAGTTCTACCGCAGGCGTCGTCTCGACCAGCGACACCACGGAGAACTCGGCAAATGATCCGAAATCCACCACAATCGCGTCCATCTTGGCTTCGAGTTGCGAGAGTTGCTGCTCCGTGTAGCGTGCCCGATCTGTTTGATAATCGGTGACGAGCACCGTTACCGCTCCCGCGTACACGGCAAGCCAGAACAGGGCCGCCGCGATCCGCGCGTTCACCGGAGGCCCCCGGACGTATTAGATGCGAACGGGCCCAAATACATCTCGACCAATCGTTCCCACCAGGAGATCCCTATACCACGGTGCCCTGCGATCGTCGAGGCACAATTGTTCCGCCGTACGCTGCGTATCCACGATGTTGTTAATACCATCCCCATGATCATCGAGGTTTTGGTGCTCCGGTTTCAACATCTCCTCGCTCCACACAAGTCCCAGTGAGTCACAGACGCGGCCCAGATAATGAGTGACAAACTCCTGGGTGATGCGATTTCCCAACCGACTGGCCCACGCAGTCTGTTCAGGGATGAACAGCCTTACATCATGCTACACCTCATAGTTGGGGCCGATCTATCCCGCGGCGGAGGTACAAATCGGCGAGCGGGTTGTTCCGAAGGCGCCGTGTGCGGGAGTCGCGCTTTTCCAGGACGAGATTTCCTGGTACCTTACGGCCGATGAACGGCTTTTACCTGTTACTAGGCCTGTACGCCGTGGCCGGCACGGGAGTTTCACTCGCGGTGATGCGGAAGAACCGATCACAGAGTGAGTACTTTGTGGGGGGAGGTGCGATCGGATGGGTCGTATCTGCCATGACATATGCGGCCACTACATACTCCGCATTTATGATGGTGGGGCTGGTGGGATTGTCATATGACGCCGGCGTAGGAGCGTTGGTGTTCGAGATGGTATATCTCGTGGCCACGGTAATTCTTCTGGCGGTGTACGGGAGTCGGATATGGGACGCGGCGCGGACCCATGGAATCGTTTCTCCGATGGAGCTTTTTGCCGTGTACTACGGCACACCCGCAGCCACGGTGGGAACGATCATAGCGGCAGTTGCGCTTGTACCGTACACCGCTGTACAGGTCATCGGTTTGGCAGTGATTCTGGAGGGGTATGGCCTGACGTTTAGCACCGGCGTGCTGTTTGCGGTGGCGGTAATTGGGCTGTGGGCGTTACTCGGCGGACTCCGCGGCGTGGCGATAACCGATGCGATTCAGGGCGTATTTATGTTGGTGGTGGCGATCGCCGCGCTGTTCTGGGTGAGAGATAGTTACGGCGCAATGGAGCTTTCCACGTTTCCCAATCAGGTCTGGACTCCGGCGTTTTTTGTCAATCTCACGTTGCCGTGGAGCTTCTTTGCACTGACAAACCCCCAAGTGTTGCAGCGAATATTCATCCTCAAGCGAAAGAGTGACCTCCGGAAGATGATCATTTTGTTTGCAGCCTTTGGTACCATCTTCACGCTGATCGTAACGGTCGTGGGATTTGGGGCCAAGGCGGGAACCATGCAGGGGCTCCTGCCGGAGATCGCCGGACGGGACGACGTCATCGTGGAGCTTATGGCGCGGATGGGACAGGCCCTGGCATTGCCGCTGGCGCTGAGTATCATTTTCGCATCGGTATCCACCGCCAACTCGATTCTCTTGACGCTCTCCAGCATGTTTACGCGAGACGTGTTCCGGCATCGCCGCGGCACCGGCGCCGGACGGTTGGTGATTCTCGGGCTCACCGCCGTGGTGGGGCTATTTGCCCTCACGCGACCGTCTACATTGGTAGAATTGTCGGTTGCATCCTCGCGGATTCTGATGGTTTTTCTTCCATTGCTCTTTGGGGTGTTCTACTTGAAACGGACGGGACCGTGGTCGGCGCTGCTCACCTTGATTGGAGGCGGTGCGGCTGCCCTGGCGTTCGGTCGGGTGACACCGATGCACAGTTCGGTGTTCACGCTCGTCACCGCCTGCGCGCTCTTTGCCGCGGGGTATGCCGTGGACAGGAAACACAGCGAGCGCTCCCCCGGAAGAACCTCCTCCGACCACGGCACGGCGTAATGGAACATCGCCGTCTAGTGGCAGCCTTACCCTGGCAGCCTTATCCCCAGCGGCTCAACACGTCCAGGAGTACCCGCGTCAGCTCTTCCGGTCGTTCCCGGGTGGGAGAGTGGCCGCAATTGTTCAACACCGTTATTGAGGCTTTTGGGAGGGCGGCTGTAATCACCTCAACACCGGACGGATCCATTACGTGGTCCTGCGCTCCCCACACCACCGAAACCGGGCATTGGATGCGCGAAAGGCGACTACCGAGCGGGTTGTATCCCTCCGACAACAGCCCTTCGAAGATACGTTTATAGTCGGCGTAATTGGTGTTGATCTGGCGGAGTGCCTCACGGCGCATGAAGCCTGGAATACGGGGACGTCGATGGTACAGCGTGTCCACCATCTGATCCCACTCCTCCGAAGTGGTGGGGAGCAGGAGGTTGCGACCCTCGCGATACTGTTGCCAGAACGGGCTGGGAATGGGGGTTTCGATCCCGGCGGGGTCGATAAGTACCAAGGTGCGGACCAAGTGGGGGAGCTCTCCCGCCAGCAATCCCGCGATGAGCCCTCCCATGGACTTTCCCACGACGATCGGCGGCTGACCCCACCGCACGGTGAGTTCCCGCAGGAGCTCCGCCACCACCGAGCGATACCACCGAGGGGTTGGGTTCTCCGTCTCTCCCAGCGGATGCCCGCCAAACCCCGGAAGGTCCGGAGCCACCAACTCCCGAGCCCCCCCAAGAGTCGGCATGAAGCGCAACCACGTGCCTCCGTCGTTGCCGAATCCGTGAAAGAGTACGACTGGAACGCCCAAATCTACCTGATAGGGCGGCGGCACGGTGTGGTACACCGGCCACACCCGTCCATCGTTGGTAAGAATGGTACGCACCCGCGCCCCGGCTCGCCGTCGGCGGGACAGGTTATGGGCGCGGGAGAGGAGCTGGTCGAGCACGGGGAAACTCCCCCTACTCTTCTTCGCGGCGACGGCTGCTTACCAGTCGCTGAAGGTCGTGAATGTTCGTAACGACGATTTTGTCGGGATAGACTTCGATCCGTCTTTGATTTGCCAGTTGATTGATCGTGGCCCGCGCCTGATCAGGCGATAGCCCTGCCCAGTGCGCAACATCATTGGGAGTGACTGCAAACTCACACCGCTTGTCTTCTGGATCGATCTCCATTCCTTCGAAGAGCATCAGAAATACGTCGGCAACTCGTGCCTGAGTGTCATTGAGTTTCAAGATCATGAACCGACGACGCTGATCGTAAATCCGTTTTACAAAGGTTCGCAAGAGCGTCAGGGCGATCTGAGGATTGCCTTGCATGAGAATCTCAAAGTTCTCTCGGTTGAACTCAAGCAGGGTCACATCATCCAGCGCGATAGCGCTGGCACTCCGGGGCGCCTCTTCCAGGATCGCCATTTCACCAAACAGCTCACCTGGGTGGAGGATATCTACGGCCTTTTCGATTGACCCCATAACTTTGGAAATCTGAACGCGTCCCTTTTGGATGAGGTAGAAGCTGTGGCCCGGTTCATACTCACAGAAGATCATCCGGCCTTTGGGAATCTGCTTGGCAAAACGATCAAAGCCCGTCATGTTCAACTCTCCAACCGCGCGATCGCCTGATCTACCTTGCGCCGCACCACCGGTTCGTCGGAGGCGCTGGCGCGCGCCTTCGATAGAAACGCCTTCCCTTTATCAATCTTGCCCGATTTTCCGTAGCTGTAGCCAATGTAGTAGAGTAACTCCGCCAACTGCGGATGTCGCGGAACATCCTTAATCAACTGCGAAAACTGTCGGATTACTTCGGCATAGTCACCGTTCTCAAAGTGAGCGCGCCCCAACTGAAACTTCGCTTTTCCGCGATACTCACCCTGGTCATCGTGGTCAATGACTTGTTTGAACAGCGTGATCGCTTGTTCAAACTCCTCATTTGCGAAACTCGTCTCTGCCTCGAAATACAGTTTCCCGATCTCCGGCAGATCCTCGCCCGGTCGCCGCTGGGACGCTTCCTGAGCAGCGCTCCGCGTGGACTGCGCCTGTGAGGACTGCGTGGCGCGGGCGATGTGGGTACGCGCTTCCTCGGCATGGCGACCGTTGGGATAGAGCTCAAGATATCGTTCCCAGATATAGCGCGCGTGCTCATACTGGCGGTTCTGAAAATAGAACTGAGCGCTATGATGCAACCCTTCCGCAGGGTCAATTTGGTCTTCCTGATTGAGCATGGAGGAGACCTTGGAGTGAATTCGCCTCAGTTGGTTGGAAAACACCTTCAGCATCTTAACGATAATGCGGGTGTTCTGGGTAACTACCTGCTCAAATTCCTTCACGGTGAACTGCAGCACTTCCGCGTCGGAGAGGACTACCGCATCTTCTTCCCGGGGATATTTGCCAAGAGCGCTTTTGACCCCAAAAAATTCTCCAGTTTGGATGAGATCATTTATATCTTGCCCCGTCTCGATGTCACGGGACCGCAGGGCAATGCGACCGGATTTGAGAATATATATTCGTTCGTCCAAATCTCCCTGAAAATACACGACCGAGTTGGACTTAAACGCAACAGGTTTTGGCAAGTCGACTGATCTCCTAGCGAAACTGTATCCGCACGGCTGTCAAAAATCAAGCCAATGTATGCTTGCTCGCGGGGAAGCCATTGACTACTATGATGAGCAAGATGCTGTTCCTTCAAAAGATTGGGAATCGGGTATTCGAGACGTTTCGAGGCTTCTCCTACGCCATGGGGTTTTTCTTCTTGGTGCTTCGCGAAACGATTCTGTATATCCGGCAGCGTAAATCCCGGCGGGTGCTCACGTTTCAGATTCTGTTCACCGCCGTGGAGGCGCTCCCGGTGATCGCCATTCTGTCGCTTGGACTGGGAGCGATCATCATCATTCAGGGCGTGGCGCTCCTCCCGCAATTTGGGCAGGGGCAGCTGGTGTATACGATCTTGATCACCGTCATCACCCGTGAGCTGGGCCCCATTCTCACCGCGTTTATCATCGCAGCCCGGTCGGGAACCGCCATCGCCACCGAGCTGGGCAACATGGTCGTCAGTCATGAGATTGAGGCGTATGTAGCCAATGGAATCAGTCCGATTAGTTACTTGGTGGTGCCCCGTTTCCTCGGAGTGACGATCTCTCTGGTACTCCTCAACATCTATTTCAACATTTTTGGGTTGCTGGGCTCGTTCTTTGTGACCTCTCTCGTAGCAACCATCGATGTGCGAGAGTATTTCTTTAACGTCCTCAATGCGCTGACGGTTACGGATGTGGCGGTGTCGCTGCTGAAGAGCGCCGTCGCCGGTGCGATTATCAGCACCGTAGCAACGTACTATGGGTTCAAGGTGGAGCAATCCAGCACTGAAGTGCCCGTAATGGCCATTAAGAGCGTCGGCCAAGGGTTTATCCTCATTATTGCAGCGAACACCTTCCTCACGGTTATGTACTACGTATGGGTATAGAGGTCTCTCGATGCAGATAGAACTACGGGAAATCGCGTTTTCCACCGAAGAGGGTCCCCTCATCGAGGAGGTCTCCTGTACTGTACGACCCGGTGAATGCCTATTGGTGATGGGACCGAGTGGCTCCGGGAAGACCTTGCTCATGAAGATCATGGCGGCGATCATTCCCCCCTCCTCAGGGGCGGTACTCTTCGATGGCGTTGAAACTGCAACGATGTCGGATCGTGAACTGGATCGCAATCGACTGCGTCAGGGATTCGTATTTCAGGATGCCGCGCTCTGGCAGAACCTATCGGTATTGAACAACTTGACCTTGGCAACACAATACCACTTTCCCAAACGAAATCCCGAGGATACGCAGCGAAGAGTAAACCAGCTGTGCCGAACCTTAGGATTCACCGAAGATTTGAGCCGGCGCCCCGCGCGACTTTCCGCCGGTGAACGGAAAACGGCGGCGATCATACGCAGTATGATGCTCAACCCGGAGATCTACTTCATGGATGAGCCCAGCGGCGGATTGGACGCATCAACGGCAGATCACCTGCTGGCGCTGCTGAAGGACCTAAAGTCTCAAGGGCGGTCGTTGGTCATCGCCACCCACGACAGTGAAATCGCATCGCAGTTGGCGGATTCTATCCTTGTCCTCGATGAGGGCCGCTCACTGGCGTATGATACCGTGGAACACTTGACCCGCACTACCGATACCCGAGTCCGAGAGATTCTCACTGATGTCTTTGATTTGAGTTCGACATATGACGCCGATATCTTGGATATCTTAGGGGGCAATGATGATCCGTTTGCATGATAGTCTACACGGCGGGAGGGCTTCGTGAAATTTCGCATTCGTTTTGCCCAGCAGGTCGTCGGCATATTTGTACTGGTGGCGGCAGTAGCACTGGTGGTGGCGCTGGTATCGATGGGGGCCAACCAACGGTGGTTTGCCAAGAACTACCACTTTTACAGTGTCTTTCCCACCGGTGAGGGACTAAATGCCGGGATGAACGTCCAGTTCAAAGGATTCGACATCGGTCGAGTAACGGATGTGACCTTGGCTGCCCGCGACCAGGTGCGCGTCGACTTCTACATCAAAGATACCTATTACGACCGCGTGGTGCCCAACAGCATTTTGGAACTGGTAAGTAGCCCGATCGGCCTTGGAGGGGGACTTGTCTTCCACCAGGGGAGAGACTCGGGCGATCCACTGCCGGAAGACAGCTTAATCCCCGCGATTAATAGCAAGGAAGGTCAGGCGATCGTTCAGGACAACGCGGTGGTGATGCCGGCGGGCTCCGATTCGATCACCCGTATTATAAATCAAGTAGAACCGGTACTGCGCAACGTCAATACGTTACTCCTGTCGGTGGATCAGACGTTGGCCCACGTAAACCAGGCACTCAGTGGAGACCAGTCCGAGCCACTGGGCCAAACACTGGCCCAGGTGAACGAGCTACTCCAGGAGGTAGAGACCACGTTGGTTGAGACGCGCGAGCAAAGCAATGAGATCCTTGCGAGTACTGCGATCATTGCGGGGAACTTTGAAGCGACATCACAAGAGTTACGGGATCCCACGGGATTAGTTCCTCGCTTGCTCGATGCCGATGGGTCGATCGCGACATTTCTCAATGACAACAACCGACTCTATGACGAGGTTGAGCAAATGCTGATCAGTGTGAACGCCTCCCTGGATGAAGTGAACCAGTTTGCGGGATTCGTAAACGGGACACAACCACAGATCGCCGGCTTGCTCGAGGAGACGCAAAGCGCGCTGGTATCGGGACAGGATGTTCTTGAAGGGCTCAGCAATAACCCGCTCATTCGGGGCGGTATCACCCGCGAGCTGTCACAACCAACTACCTTCCAGAGTTATCGCGATGGCCAGTTCTAAGGTATTTCCAGCGCTCCTCCTGTCCGCCCTGGTGATAGTCGCGGGATGCTCTTCCGCCCCGGATCCGCCGGATTATGAGGTCGCAACCAAGAACCGTGCATCTCAACTGGCGGAGTACGGGAACGCGCGCTTCCAAGCAGGAGACTACGAGATGGCGCGCCGGTTCTTTGAAGAGGCGCTTCGAGAGAACATCTCCGTCGACCACTTACCGGGTATCGCAAAGTCCCATAACTCCTTGTCGCGCGTGTATGCGATCACCGGCAACCTTACGGAAGCCATGGAGCGAGCCGAACGAGCACTGGAGTTCGCTCGCATCGGTGATGATCGGGAGCAAGAGATGCAAGCGCACGTTAATCTGGGGGAGGTGGCACTGCGGAACGGGGACTCGGACGCGGCCCGCGCGGCGTTCAGCGAGGCCGAGCGAATTGCCGAGGCGCGGGATGAATCCCTGGATCCAATTCTTCTCCACAACTTGGGCACGGTGTACGCCCAGACTGGTGATCTCGACCAAGCGGAGGCGTATTTCAATAAGGCCCGCTCGGGAAACCAAGAAGCAGGCAATTGGCAAGAACTTGCCAGCAACTACTACATGCTGGCGTCGATCGCATCGCGCCGGAATGACTTTGACACCGCCCAGAACCTGGCGGAATCGGCCCTGGAGTCCGACAAACGGGCCGAACATGCTCCAGGAATCGCAGCCGATCTATTTGCCCTCGGGAAGATTCGCTCCCGTCAAAACGATGACGACGACGCGTACCAGTACTATCTGAGGGCGTTGCGCGTGTACCTGGCCGTCAATGATGCCCGCGGCAGTGCTGAGGTACTGGCAGCGCTTGAGTCCACCGCTGCTCGCCTCGACCGCGACAGTGAAGCACGAGAGTTTGCGGCGCAGCGGCAACGAATTCTGGAGGCGATACAATGAGCGTTCGCCACCTCCATCTCTTGCGCGGATATGGGAGACTTCTCCGCGTCCTTCTCCAGATCGCCCTCTGGGTCGCGGCCTTAGGAGTATTGAGCACGATCATCACGTTGCCTCTTTGGTTCGCGGCATCCCGCGTTCCCACCGCATACACCGTGGTCTCATCCAGTATTGTGGTCATTGGCGTGGGGTGGCTTCTAATCGGAGGACGTCGTCCCACGGGTCGCGCGCTCTTGTGGACGGGAACGATAGCCCTACTGCTGGCGGGTATTATGATGGGATGGTATTCCGCGGTGATCATTGCGCTGGTTCTGGCCTCCGGTATAATTGCATATCGTCTATCATGATACGTGTCCCACGGACTCGACATACCCGACGCACCTTCCCCGGGCGACGAGCCACGCTCTCCGTGGCGGTGTTGTGTGCTGTTGTCCCGGTCATCCACGGTCAGACCCCCATCGCTCACCTCGATCGATCCGACCCGGTATACGTACAGCACCAGCAGATGGTGCAACGGTTCACGGATGAACCGGAGACGGGGTCCTCCGACCAACCGCTCATTCTGTTTTCGTACACCCCCACCTCCGATGAGGATCTGTTTAGTATTTCGACTCGGCTTCAACTCCCCTATGGAACGATCGCATCGTTGAACCGGCTTGATCGTCCTCGTCTCCCATCAGATGGGCGGGCGCTACTGGTTCCCAATAGACCGGGCCTCTTTGCCCCATCCCACCCCGAAACCACCCTGGAGCGGCGTCTTTTGGCACGAATTTCCCAACACGAGGACGCGATTGAGGTGCGAGTTCCTCATTCAGCCGGAGCGACCACGTACTTTTATGCCCCGGCTCTGGACTTTTCCGAGCAGGAGCGGGATCTTTTCATGCAGGGTGGATTTATGCACCCTATCGGCGGAGGAACCGTGTCATCACCCTTTGGATATCGGTATCATCCGTTTTCTAAGGCGCGCCTGTTCCATTCGGGGATCGACTTCGCAGTCGATTTTGGCACCCCGGTGTACGCCGCGGCGGACGGTGTGGTAGAAGAGATCACGCGGGAGCCGCTACTGGGACTTTCGGTGACGGTGGCTCATCGCGGGGATTATCAGACGCGGTACGCACACTTGCAGGAGACGCTCGTGGCCGTGGGAGATACGCTGAGTGAGGGGGACACGCTGGGGTATGTAGGAAGCACAGGGATGTCCACCGGCCCGCATCTTCACTTTGAGGTCAGATACCAGGGCGAACCTCGTGACCCGGAGCGATATATCCTATGGGAATGACGATCGGACGGCGATATGGATTGATACTCTGGGTCGTAGCCCTGGTCTTCATAGGAGTGAGCGCCGCCGACGGTCAGAGTTTCCGCGGTGAGGTAAGCAGCCGAGAGGCAATCTCGTCCGACACGACCGTAGAACGGAGCATCACTTCGGGAGAGATTCTCCTGTTTTATATTGAGCCCACCGCGCGGCGCTTTGTGGCCGGATTAGAGGTCACCATCGAACCAAGTAGTGAATCGATCGCTGCCGGCTCATTTTCGGCGGCCGTTTTTGGTGCCGTAGACCCTCCTGATGAACACGGGATTCACAACCTGGCCGGCCAACGTCTCGAGACGCTGCCCCTCACCGATCCGCAACGGCACCGGTTATTCATACCGTTTGATTCGGACCACTCTAATAATCTGGACACCGCCACCCGCCCGGCGGACCCTACCATCGGGGATATCGCGCTACAACTCGTTCCCATTATGAAGGGGATGGACAGTACCGCTTTGTCGGCAGCCTATTCCGTTCGTGTCTCGCCCCGAATCCGGCCGATTGGTGCGGTGCGCGTAACACTCACGGGAGAAGCGGATCTGGTTGAGCGCACCGAGGACCTGCTGCAATTGAGCTTGAACGGCGAGGAGATTGCCCTCGACACGGTAGTAGAGCGGGCACCCGGAATCTATCGTTTGGAAGCACGGGCCGGCGACTTCCTCGACACGGCATCCAACGTCGGTGTGGAACAGGGAAACCTCCGAGAAATCGTGTTGGAACCTCAAGAACCTCGTGCACGGATACGGGTTTCCGTACCTACCGTTGCAGAAGTATATTGGAATGGAACCAGGTTGGTTGATCAGAATTCATTCACGGCACCCCCCGGTGAGCACGCCATCATGATACGACTGGGCGACTACACCGTAAGTCGGAGGATCCAGCTGGAAGCCGATGAAGACTATGAGCTCGCGGTTGACCTTGATATTTTGCTCAAACGGAACTAAACCTGAAGTATAACGTGACGATAATGTGTGTATCGGTGGCGGAAATAGTTCCCCTCCCAGTTTACTA
>JBMCMH010000032.1:0-22695 GCA_048614515.1 Alkalispirochaeta sp.
GGTCACCTTGAAGCGGTAGGATACAACCGTTACAATGCTTCATAATCCCGTGTAAGGAGTATAAATACATGGCTAAGATGAAACTAAAACCAGGTGTACTCACCGGTAATGCCCTCCAAGAAGTATTCGCGTATTGTAAAGAGACCGGGTGCGCCCTGCCGGCAGTCAACGTTATCAGCTCGAGCAGCATAAATGCCGCGTTGCAGTCCGCCCGTGAGGCGTCGAGTCCCATTATGATTCAATTTTCCAACGGTGGCTCCGCCTTCAACGCCGGAAAATATCTGGACAATACCAATGAGCGCGCCGCTGTCGCCGGTGCCGCGGCCGGAGCGCTGCACGTCTGGAAGATGGCTGAGCTCTACGGCGTGCCCGTCATCCTTCATACCGACCACTGTGCCCGAAAGCTGCTTCCGTGGATCGACGGCCTTATCGAGGAGGGGCGTCAATTCTACAAGCAACACGGCGTGCCGCTGTTCAGTTCCCACATGATCGACCTCTCCGAGGAAGAGCTGGACGACAACATCAAGACCAGCGGGGAGTATCTGGAGCAGATGGCCAAGCTGGACATGACGCTTGAGATCGAACTCGGCGTAACCGGTGGCGAGGAAGACGGCGTAGATAACACCCAGGTTGATAACGCCAAGTTGTATACGCAGCCGGAAGATGTACTCAAGGCGTACGACGCGCTCAAACCGCTGGGTAAGTTTACCGTGGCCGCTTCCTTCGGGAACACGCACGGGGTGTACAAGCCGGGTAACGTTAAGCTGCGGCCGGAGATTCTCAAGCACTCCCAGGAGAAGGTTCGCACCGAACGGGGCCTCTCCGAGGAGAAGCCGCTGGATCTGGTATTCCACGGTGGGTCGGGCTCAGAGCTCGCCAAGATCCACGAGGCGCTGCAGTACGGCGTGGTGAAGATGAATATCGACACCGACACGCAATGGGCCTATACGCGACCCGTCCGGGAGTACATGGACAAGCACCATGACTACCTCATGGCGCAGATTGGGAATCCGGACGGTCCGGATCAGCCCAACAAGAAGTACATCGATCCCCGAAAGTGGATGGTGGAAGGTGAGAAGGGCATGACCGAACGTCTGGTTGAGGCCTTTGATAACCTCAAGTCCAAAGATCAGTTTGACCTGGGACTCTGAAGTATCGCAGATTGATTACGCGCGGCGGCATCGTGAGGTGCCGCCCGTTTCAGACACTCGTCGAGGAGAGCATCGCCGACGATGGTATCTCCTCGATAATATAGCCCGCCTGTTCCCGCCGATTCGGTCCAATAGCTACCCGACAGTATTTAGAGTAGCCGCGATGCTGTCCGCGCCGGTAGCCATCGAGGCGCTTCGCGCTGCGGTGGCCGCTACGTGGGCGCGATACCCTGAGTTTCAGGTACACCTGCGCCGCGGGGTATTCTGGCACTATCTTGAAGAATGTCCGCCCGGTACACCCCGTCCGGATGATGGGATGCCCTGCACCGAAGTTCCTCGGTATCGATCCAACCAGCCGCTCCTAACGGTGTTTGTGCGGCGGCGGCGAATCGCTGTGGAGACCACCCATATCCTCACCGACGGCACCGGTGCGTTAACGTTCCTGAGGACGCTGTTGGTAGCGTATGCAATAGAGCGCAACGGCGGGCCGGAGAGTCCAGCGGCGCGCCGGATCGCCGCCCAGGCGGGGGACATAGATATTCCAATGCCCGGCGAACCACCCCCACCGGAGGAGCTGGAGTATGCCAGTCGCCGATACTACGAGCGACGCCTCCCGCATCCGCAGGAGTTCTCCCCGGCGTGGCACGTGGACGGCCGTCGTCTCGCCTCCGGGGTGTACCACGTGACGGCGCTCTCCTATCCCACCGAAATGCTCAGAGAGATCGCCCGGCAGTTTCACGCGGGCCTCACCGATCTTATGGTGGGCGTCTTTATTCACGCGCTGGCGGAGCGGTACCATGCGTCGTTCCCGTCCAAGCGTCACCGACGGCCCATTCGTATTCTCGTTCCTGTGAATATGCGTCCCCACACAAACTCCCGGACGATGCGTAATTTCTTTGTCTTCGTCATGGTGGAGCTCGACCAGCGTCTTGGCCACTACGGCCTCGATGAGATCGTGACGATCGTTCATCATAAACTACGCGCGGAACTGGACCCGCGCAGCCTACGCCGCCAGATTACCCGCAACGTACGAGCTGAACGGAACGTCTTCATTCGCATCAGCCCGGTGGTTGTGAAGGATATCATCCTCCGGGTGGTGCACCGCCTGCGGGGTGAGGCGGTCAATACTGCCAGCGTCTCAAACCTGGGAGAGGTGCACCTGCCCCCGGCGATGGAGTCTATGGTGGAGCGGATGGAGTTTATACCTCCCTCGTCCACCGCAACCGGCGTCAACATGACGATGATCTCCTGTACCGGAACGTCCACGATTACCTTTGGGAGCACTCGGGTGGAACACGATATCGAACAGCGAGTCGCAGCGACGCTCTACCGCCTGGGAGCGAGCGGCCTCGCACGAACCAACTGGAGGCGAAATGCCGGAGAATCGTGATGTACTGTGAACGGTGCGGTGTTGAACTGGAGCCGGGGTTCTCTACGTGTCCACTTTGTGGAGCCACCGAACACGGGGAAGATGAACCGGACCTGACCGAGTATCAGTTGGACGAGCCGATCCCGGTGGAACCGGTGTTGCGCAGGATGGTTCGCCGGAGTATTACCGGAATCGGAGCCACCGCGGCGATAATTCTGCTGATTGTAGACATCGGAATAGATGAGGCGATCTCCTGGTCGCCCCTGGCGATCGTTCCGGTCGTTGCCGGCACGGCGGTGGTGGTGTTGCCCCTTCTGCTGCGGCGATGGTTGCATATCTTTGCCGGTTCCATGGGTGTGATCATGGTGATGCTGGCACTTCTGGATCTGTTATCCGATGGTGTTCTAGACTGGTTTGTACCGGTGGCGCTGCCGATTACCGTCGCCTCCGGTGCCATGGTCGAGCTCCATCGGTTTCTGTTGCCTCGCTTGCGAGGTGTGGTGAAGGGGGCAGTCATCCTCGTGGGGTTGGGATTGCTCACCGTCGTGGTGGATGCCACGATTATGCTTTACAGTCAGGGTACCGTCCGGCTTACCTGGTCTCAGTTCGTGCTGATTTCGACCGTGCCGACGGCGGCGTTATTGGTCCTGATCCACCGAACGGTGCTGCGCTACATCGACCTCCGCCGGCGATTCCACATCTGACTCGCGGGGAACGCCGGTCACCACGAACGCTACGCCGCCGGGCGGAAGCTCTCGCCGAACCGCGGCATGAACGGGGCCGACCGTGTCGGCGTCAGGGCACACCAGAAAGAAGGCTCCCCCGTCTCCCGCGCCACTCAGTTTGCCTCCGAGCGCCCCGCCGGCAATCCCGGCGCGGAGGATCCGCTCCAGCGATGCGGATGAGACCCCGAGGGCGGATAGCTGCTCCTGCGCCACGCTGGCGATTTCCCCCAGAAATGCCGGGGACACCGGAGCGTCGGACAGATGAGTTATCGCCTGGTCCGCGAGCGACCCAAGCGCCGCGAGCACCGGCGCCGCGGTGGCGGGGTTCTCGTCATGTCGGCGACGAACCGCCGCCACCAGCTCCCGCGTGCTGCGGCGGCGCGGGATGGAGCCCACCACCAGAGGAGGGAGCCGTCCGAGCAGTGGTGTAGCGGTGGGGAGCTCACGCCCAGGAGAGGGGCCGAAGCGAAACGCCTGCACTCCGCCCAGCGCGGCGAGGCCCGTGTCGATTCCGCTGGGCGTCCCATGAAAGAACGTCTCCAACTGATGCGCCCGGCGCCACACGTTCCGGTACGTCTCGGGACGCGCTCCCTCATCTCCCGGTCCCTCGCCGACGGCCCCCGTCTCTGAGTCTATCCACCACTGCGCCAGAGCCGTGCTCAAGGCCGCGCTGGACCCAAATCCGCCGGCAATCGGGAGATCCGAGACGATCTCGACGTGAGAGGGGGGAAGCGAAGGGGCCCGGTCGGAGAGAAACTCCGCAAACGCGGTCAGTCCATCATGCGCGGTCGATTTTGAATCAGCAGCGGCTCCCGCGATGGTACACGTCATGCGGCGCGCCGGTGAGATTACCAGTCGCACGCCTCGTGTCAGGGCGGTACCCACCGCGGGGTATCCGAACACCGCCGAGTGCTCGCCAAAGAGTAAGAGTTTTCCCGGAGCCCAATACTCATTGTGCCACGGACTCATTACTGCGCTCCGTCTCGGTCGGCGTCATAGTCGCATCGGAGTCCCTGGGTGCTCATCGGGAGGGTGGTGGCCCGGCGGGGAACGGCTCGCCGGGGGGACGGCTGAGCGAGGATAATCGCTCGCTCGTTGCCGGCACCACTGGCTTTGACTACCCACCCGTCGTCTCGGTGTGGTTGGCAGATGTCGATCTCCGCCGGTACCCCCACCGAGGCGCCGATCTCCTCCCCCAGCGTTCGGGCATCACTGATCGCCCGAAAGAGTTCGTCCCAATTCGTGGACCGTTCGATACGATCCACAACGGCGTTGTTGCGCGCGATCAGAGCGGTCCGTTCCTCACTATCTTGGGGGATATACCGATCAAACCGGGCTACCGCGTCCGAACTGGCCACGGACATCCCCGAAAACCAACTGAATACCTGCACGTCGTGCGCGGCCCACTGGTGTGCACATGCGCTGGGATGCCATTCGGGTTCCGGCCCCCCCATAAACCGGATTACTCCGCCGAGGGTGCTGGTGGCGATATCGTATCCGCTGCCGCGGCCCCCGTGGGCGGTGCGGTGTGCGGTGATTGCAGACCGCACTACGGCGTCTCTGGCGTGAACAGGATCCCTGCCGGTGAGTTGAAAGAGGGCTGAGGTGAGCAGTACCGCCGCGGCGGCGCTTGATCCCAGCCCCTGCTTCTTACCGGTCCGGCCATCAAAAAACGCGCTGGTGTCAATTTCTATTCGCCACTGCGGTCCCGGTTCATCTGAGGTGCGGGGACCCTCCTGGGCGGGCGCTACCACATGCGCCATAATGGACTCCGCGAGATGGTGTCCGGCGTCGGGGTAAATGCGCTCTATCCCGCCGCCGGTGCGGGCCACAATCTCTCCCGGCCGGCGTACCAGATCAGCGCCCGGCGGTGTGCTGCGGTCCTCGACGAACACGGTTGCTACTGCCCGCGGTTCTACCGCCACGGCAACTCCCACTCCCCCGGGGCTGGTAATCGCGTATTCTCCCGCCACCAGCAGATTAGCCGGAACGGACCATTGCCAACGTTGCTTCATTGTGGGGAGAAGGTAATCATTGCCGAGGGATGCGGCTATCATCGTGGGAGCACTCCCGAAAGCTGGTGCTCCCCGCAGGATATCCTTGCTCTGCTGAGCGGTCCCACTGCCGGGGCCGCCGCTGGGACTCAGTGCCGAGCTCTTGGGGGATCTCCGGGCTAGGAGCCGGTGGGGGCCACGAGGCGCGCGGCCCCACCCACAGCGGAGACGACTGGTGCTCCGCTGCACCATGGTCGGCACTCCCGGGCAACTCGATCCGCGTCGGCCGCAGTGGTAAGGACCTTTACCTGCGGTCCGGCGTCCATCGTCTCCCAAGCCGCGATACCCTGCCCGCGAAGTTCTGCTAGGTGTCGTTGTACCGCCACGGAGGCGGGTATCCAATACTCCACCGGGGGATCCGCGCCGAGCATCGTGGCAAACATGCGCAAATAGCTCTCACGCATGACCACCCCCAACGCTTCCATGTCCCGGCAGGACACCGCGTCATAGGCGCGGCGGAATAAGGCCGGAGCGTCCGCTACCCACGCCTGATAGTACGGCGACGTATCGCGAGTGAGGTTCATGGCATCCCGCGAGGAGATGGGCTTGGCCACGGAGGAGAGTGGAAGTACCACGATGCGCACCTCCGGCCACCACGTCTGAGGAAAGATCTCCGTCGCGGCGCGGGCTCCGGCGGGCCACGCGGTAAACCCACCGAAGATGCTGCGCGCAGCCGAGCCTGACCCGTGTCGAGCTAGGGCGGACAGGCGCTCCGTGTCGCTGGTATCACCCCCTGCGGCCGCCACCGCCGCCACCGTAAGTGCCGCATACCCCGAGGCGGAGCTTGCCAGACCCGCGGCGGTGGGAAAGGAATTGTGGGACTGCGCGGAGAACCGGATGGGCTCCGGATGGTGTGCCGACACATAACGGCGGAGTTCACCGAAAAAAGTGGCAAGTTTCCGTGAATCTACGGCCACGCCGTCAACCGTGAGGGCGTCTTCCGGGGAGAGCCGGCACTCGGTGCGGGTGGTAAGCGCCTCCAGGGCGACACCGAGGCTACTTGTGGCCGGTAGGTTTACGCCGCCGGGCTGTTTGCCCCAATACTTGACCAGGGCCAGGGAAGGGTGCGCCTGAGCAACGGCAGAGGTGGCGATTCCCGGCGACGCTTTCCGGTCCGGCCCGGAATCACGACCCGCCCTAGGCTCATCTCCGTTCACCGAAGTATCTCTCGATCACTGTTCGGTGCGCAGGGCGTGCAAGAGCGCCTGAGCGGTTTGGATATTGAACGTCCCATTGTCCCAGACGCGCCGGGCCAGCAGCGAGAGCTCTTCATCCCGGGCGCCGGCTTTCCAGGCAAGCCGGCGCGCGTGCTGTCGCATGTGGCCGTTTTGGATGCCCTCACTCACCAGCGCCATGAGCGCTGCCAGGTTTTGTGCCAATCCCAGTGATACAGCCACGCGGCTCAAGCGATCGGCGGAGGGCTCAATTTCGTCGTCGAGAAAAAGAACTTTCAATGCAAAGCTGGTGACTGGATGAAATCCCACGGCGCCCCCCACGGTGCCCACCGCCAGGGGCATCTCCAAAGTGCCCACCAGCGTGTCTCCCTCAATGCGGTAATCCGTGAGACTGCGGTACTGCCCGTCCCGCGCGGCGTGGGCGTGGGCGGCGGCTTCGATCGCGCGGGTATCGTTCCCGGTTGCCAACGCCAGCGAGCTAATTCCGTTCATCACGCCCTTGTTATGTGTTACTGCCCGGAGCGAATCAGTGTCGGCAAACTCATTTGCCCGTACGATGCGCCGCGCCATCGTCTCACCATCATACGGGGTACGCGTGAGATGCTCCACGGGAAGAGTAAACGAGGCGCGCGCCCGCCGGCGAGGAGCGGCGTTGGTGAGAATCGCCATGAGCACCGTGCCACCGCTGAGGCGCTCTAACGGAGCCCGCAGTGCCTCGGCGGCAGTATTGATGATGTTGGCGCCCATCGCGTCCCGGGTATCCACATGGAGATATACAACCAATAGTCCACTCTGCTCATTGATAGAGACGTCCAGCCCACGATACCCGCCGCCGCGGCGTGTCATGGGGCCCAAGATATCCACGAGCTCCGCGTGAAGCTCTCTCTCGGCCGCCCGGATGCGGACATCCGCCCCTGCACTCCAGTGATCAAGGGCGATCTCTGCCGTCATCACTTGTCCGGTAGTGCTGGTATGAAAGGAATTCCCCCCACGAGAAACGAGACGCCCCGCGTACGTGGCGGCGGCTACGACGGACGGTTCTTCCACCGCCATGGGAATATTGAACAGACGATCATCGATGCGGATGCCGCTTGCGATTCCCAGTGGAACCGGCATGACTCCCACCGCGGATTCCACCATAACATCAGCCAAGTCCAGCAGCTCATCGCTGGCGAGCGAGGCGTACCATTCGTGAGGCTCGAGATCCAGCAGCTGAGAGAGCACTTCCCGCTTCTTTCGGGCGGAAAGTTTTCGAAAATTGTGCGGAAGCTCAATTGTCTCATCGGTTAGGGAAACTGCTGTATCTGCCATGCTACCTCGTCTCGTCTGAGTCTCCACAGGCGCGGGCCAGCGCGGCCGCGTCCGTCCGGAGCCGGTCTTCCATCCATAGCGGGGCGTTTCTCAGCTCGGCCACGGTCGAGCATCCGCACAGCGCCATGGCGGTGCCGATAACATACTCAAGTCTCTTTCCGAATTCCACCGCGGCGTCAACCCCACCGATTTTGAGGGCGCGCACAAAGGGAAGCGCCATTCCAACCGACTCCGCCCCCAACGCTACCGCCTTTACCACG
The DNA here is from genome assembly GCA_048614515.1 of Alkalispirochaeta sp. GTDB lineage: Bacteria > Spirochaetota > Spirochaetia > DSM-27196 > Alkalispirochaetaceae > Alkalispirochaeta. The sequence goes on from JBMCMH010000032.1 coordinate 8,046, forward strand.
TCCAACCCGGTTCTCATTCCCCCGGAGGCAAGAATCCCCGGAGTGGTGCGACCCAAGGCGGCCAAAACCAGCCCCGTGGCCAGTCCCCACTCATCAAACTCCGCCGCCGCAGCGGCCGTCGTCGGTTCCTCCCGACGATACGCCTCGACGCGGACCCAGTTGGTTCCACCCGATCCCGCAATGTTCACGTACCGTGCGCCGGCATCCAGAAGCCGCCTAACCTCCGCGGGATTAATGCCGAAGCCGGTTTCCTTGACCAAGACGGGAACCGGGGCGTGCGCAATAAACTCCCGTAGCGCGGCGTAGACACCTGAGAAGTCGCGGTCTCCCCCCGGCTGAAAGAGTTCTTGCCCGGGATTGAGGTGCACCGCGATTCCGTCCACCTCCAGGCGTCGCAGCATCTCATATATGTCATAATGAGACATCTCCGGCAGTTGGACTCCCCCGATATTTGCAAACACCGGCACGTCCGGGGCGTACTTCTTAAGATAGAAGTCCTCAAGTACCTCGGGTTTCCGAAAGAGGATTCGAATTGAACCCATGCCGACGGCAATTCCCAGCTCTTGGGCAACCGACGCTAAATCTTTGTTGGTTTGGTATCCGGCGCTGCTCCCGCCGGTCATCGAAGAGATAAACACCGGCATCCGAACGGGGTACCCGAGAAACTCTATCCCGTGATGAACGGCTCCCGCATCGATCTCCGGCAGCGAATGGTGCACGAGGTGTACTTCGTCCAGCCTCGTTCGACCGGTCTCCACCGAATACGTATCCGCGTCGACGCAAATCTCGAGATGTTGCGCCTTCCGGCGGCTCATTTCAGATGCGCTGTGGAAACTCATGTGCCTCGATAGTCGTACAGCCGATACCCATCTTCCCGGATGGCACTGAGATAGTACGTTCCGCGGGAAACATCACTCCCATCGGTCACCGGTCCGTGACTCAGCGAGTACGTTTCATGTTCCACAAACCGGCGGTACGTATCAAAATCCACGTCCGTAGCGGAGGTACGCACTGAATCGAGGTCCCATCGCTTTATGACCTGCGGCGCTCCCTCCGCGATCCTGGCGGAGAGTACCGTCATCGTGTTGCCGGAACCGTACGAGGCGATGAGCACTCGCTTTCCGACGATACCGGCTCCTTCCGCGTGATAACGGTTCCACAACAGGAACATCAAAGACATATACGCCGACCCGGAATAGATGTTTCCCACCCAGCGGGACGCTTCGATTCCGTCGTCAAAGTGGTGATCATCCAGGAATTGCGCGGTTTCCGCCGGATCCGTGCCCAGATGGCGTTCCACCAGCTTGGTGAGACCGGTGATCGCCATTTTGTGAAACGGCACGTGCACCACAAACAGATCATGCGCACGCAGCGCCGCCTCGGGAGTAACGCCTTTTCGGGAGGCGTGATCGATGAACGCCGCGTTCAGGGCATCGTTGTAACAGTCTACCGAATAGCGGCCCTTTACGCGGGCGGTAACCGACCCCAGGGGACGGAAGAAGTCGTCCTCGTCGGCGGAGGCAAAACCCACGTCGTGGGTATCGAGCACCAGCAGGCCCGGGTTGGTCTCGATTCGCAACGCCACTGCTCCGGCGCCTTGCGTAATCTCCGCGGTGGAGGGAGTCTGGTACCGGGCGATGTCGGAGTTTACCACCAAGCCCGACTCCCCGGGGCGGCCGGTTGCATGGAGCATACCGGCAACGCTCAGCATGGCGATCGTTCCGCCGGCACAGGCGTGTTGCACCTGAAATGTAGACAGGGTGCGGGGAAGTGCCACTCCGGAGCGTTGCAGCACTCCCTGGGCGTACGCGGAAATCGGCTTTGACATGTCCACCGACGTTTCCGTGCCCACCGCGAAATACCGTACCCCCGCCGCTCGAGACTCGTCCTGGAGGAGCGGTTTGGCGGCCTGAGCCGCCAACGTGACCGAGTCCTGCCAGGGAGCAGGAAACCGAATCGCCTGCTGGTTGGTAGACTCGATCGCCCGACGCAGTCGGCGCTCGAACGACGGATCTTCGGCGGCACGCTGCTTCAGAATGTCGTCAAGGTCGATCTTCCATGGAGGAACATACAGACTCATATCGCCGATGCCGACAGTCGTTTCATTCATGCAATAAACCTCTCCTCAGGTGGTGCCGAAATATACGGTTTCCAGGCTGAAAACGACAACGTTCTTCCCCACACAACATAACCTAACTTACGGTCGGTTTAAAGGCGTTTCATCGCGTCCAGCAGCGCTTTTCCGTATTCCGGTAGATCCGGCGGTCTCCGACTGGATACCAGATTCCCATCGGTCACCACCGGTTCGTCAACCCAGGTTGCGCCGGCGTTTACCATGTCATCGCGAATACCCGGGGTACTGGTAACCGTTCTCCCGGAGAGGATGCCCGCCGAGATGAGGACCCAACCGGCGTGGCAGATCTCTCCGATGATCTTGCCGTCCCGATCCATGCTGCGGACGAGGTCCAGCACCCGCGGAAACCGCCGCAGTTTGTCCGGAGCCCATCCGCCGGGCACCAGAAGCACGTCATAGTCAGCGGAATCGGCGGTAAGAAAACTATGGGTACTCTTGGCCGGGACCCCGTACTTTCCATGATAGGTGACATCCGGCGTTTCGCCGAGAATGTCGATCGTGTGTCCGGCCTCTTCCAGACGCATCGCTGGGTACCAAAATTCCAGATCTTCAAAATCGTCGTATACCAAACTCGCTATGCGCATCGCCTGCACCTCCTCCTCTCAATATGAATTCAATGCCCCCATTGTGTCACGGACTGAGCGCTTCGTGTTGTCTCCCGAGCCGGAATTTGTCACTATACACGGCCCATGGAGTATGCTGTTCTGGTCTCCGGCGGTGTTGATAGTGCCGTCGCCCTTCACACGATCGCGTCTCGCGCGGATGGCCCCGTTCGCGCATACTATCTCAAGATCTGGCTTGAGGATGAACTCTCGTTTCTCGGTCAGTGCCCGTGGGAGGAGGACCTACGCTACGCCCGCGATGTGTGCGCCGCCGCGGGCGTTCCGCTCGAGGTGGTTCCGCTGCAAGACGAGTACTACGAGCGGGTGGTGAGCTACACGCTGGCGGAACTTAAGGCCGGCCACACCCCTTCGCCCGATATATTCTGCAACCAACGGATTAAGTTTGGCGCCTTCTACGACGCGATTGGAGGCGAGGCGGATCGGATCGTTACCGGTCATTACGCCCGAGTCCTGCGGGATGGCGCGCATCGAGGAGACGGGGGAGCTTTCGGCGGGGTACGGTTGGGAATGGCGCCGGATCCGGTGAAGGACCAGACCTACTTTTTGTCTCACCTCTCCCAGGAGCAGTTGCGTCGGTCCGAGTTTCCCGTCGGAGAAATGACCAAGGCGCAGGTGCGCGCCCGGGCGGAGGAACTGCGACTGAGCAACCGCAATCGACCCGATAGCCAGGGCATCTGTTTCTTGGGACGCATTAAGTACGCGGATTTCGTTCGCCACTATCTCGGCGAACGGGAAGGGCAGATTCTCAATGCCGATACCGGAGAGGTGTTGGGCCGCCACAGCGGTGCGTGGTTCTACACCATCGGTCAACGGCAGGGACTGGGCCTGGGGAACGGCCCTTGGTATGTGGTGCGCCGCGATATAGACACCAACGTAGTGGAAGTCTCCCACGCCCTGCAGGTAGAGCGGCGGGCATGTCGGCAATTTACCGTGGGAAATCTGCATTGGATTGGTGATCCGCCGCATGCGGCGGGGGAAGACGGCGATTCCCCTGGGACGGAGGGGGAGCTGACGCTCAAGCTGCGGCACGGTCCGGAGCGCGTCGCGTGTCGTGTGGCGGTGCCCGGTGGCGAGCCCGTCCATACGGCGCAGCAGCTCACTGTCACCATGGACCGGGCGGACCGCGGGGTCGCGCCGGGACAGTTTGCCGTCTTCTACCATGGAGATGTATGTCTCGGAGCGGGAATGATTATCGATTCCCTTGAGGAGCAATGATGGCACACCCCACGAGTACGACAGCTTCCCGGATACTTGAGGCCCCGGGCTATACCTCCTCCGGGGTTCCCGTGGTGAGCGTGGCACCCATGATGGATTACACCGATCGCCACTATCGATATTTCTTTCGCCGGTTGAGTCGGAGAACCCTCTTGTATACCGAGATGGTGACTAGTGCCGCGATCATTCACGGCGACCGGGACCAACTGCTTGCGTTTGACGAGTGTGAGCATCCGTTGGCGTTACAGCTTGGTGGAGACAACCCGGACGAGATCGCCCGAGCCATCGAGATCGCGGAGGGGTATGGGTACGATGAGTTTAATCTTAACGTGGGCTGCCCGAGCGATCGCGTTCAGAACGGACATTTCGGCGCGTGCCTCATGGCCACTCCGCACCATGTGGCTGCGATCGCCACGGCAATGCAGCAGGCTACCGACAAACCGGTAACGATCAAACATCGGATCGGTATCGATGGTCGGGAGCGGTACGAGGAGATGTTGGAGTTTGTGGATACGGTGGCCGCCACCGGAGTAAGGCGGTTTACCGTGCACGCCAGAATTGCAGTTCTCGCGGGCCTGGACCCCAAGCAGAATCGGACCATTCCACCGCTACGATACGACGATGTGTACCGGCTCAAGCGCGAACGACCCCATTTAGAGATCGAAATCAACGGCCACGTGAAATCGATCGCAGAAATTGAAGCACATCGGCGTCATGTGGATGCGGTTATGGTAGGACGCGCCGCCTACGAAGACCCGTGGCTGTTCTCCGCGGTGGACGACGCGATCTTTGGAGATCAATCCTCACCGCTCACCCGCGAGACGGTGGTACGTTCGATGTACAGCTACGTGGACCAATTAGAAGCCTCCGGTCAGCCTCCTCGGCGATTGATCAACCATATGTTGGGTCTCTTTGCCGGACGCCCGGGTGCGCGTAAGTGGAAGCAAGCGCTCAGTGGAAAGCTGCCCGATCTCCCCGGCCGAATGGTGCTCGAGCGCGCGCTCCAACGAGTTCCGCTGGAGGTTCGCCGAGAAGGACGCCGCCAACGGTAGGTTGAGAGCGGGCGGTAACGGGGTTATAATCAATATTCGTACTATCGGTCGGGTACGTTCTCAGTTTCCCAAACAATTCGTTTCGAACGTTCTGCTGCGAGGTGAGTTTTGAAGGTCCGTTCCCAGATCAATCTATTAGTTGTTGTCCTCGTCCTGGCGTTTCTGCTAGCGGTGGGAGGACTCATTTGGTCCAATTTCGTAGTTCGTTCCATGCAAGACCTGGAGCTCCAGGCAAATGTGGCGCTGCGAGATGTTTTTCAGCTTACCGATGCCAACAAGGAACTCATGGTGAGTAACTTGCCGCTGGAGCGCTTGGTTGAGGAGTGGGAGGCGGCGCTGGACCGATTCGATCGGCAGGTGGAGACCCTCGCCTCACACCCCGGTGCGCAATATACCAGCGACGAGTTGCGAGAGTCGGTGCGGCGCACCGGCGCAGTATGGGAGTTATCTCGGGGGCGGCTGGAGGAGGCCGCGGAGGGATTAGCCGACATTCTATCGGATGAGCGCGTTCCGGATTTTCGCAAGCGTGGGTTGATTTCGTTTGAACAGTGGCTCGTAGAAGACGGCAATGAGCCGGAGCTCGGATTGCGCGTCACTCAAGTTCGGGATGACCTTCGCTCCTTTGGCCTCGCCGCCCGAGATCTCGTCGTGGGCGACTTGGAATCTATCGCGCGCAATGTGAATCGACAGTCCACCACGTTGGCGCGGCAGAGCACGTTGATTGTCGCGATCGGGGGTTCGGTGGCGGTGTTGGTGGCGATCACGTTCGTGTTGCTGTTCAGTCGGAAGCTTACCAAACGGGTGCGCACCGTAGAAGAAACGATGGCGCAAGTGGCGGAGCGGGACCTATCTATTCGCGCCGCGGTAGCCGGCAATGACGAGATCGCCGATCTTGGACGATTCTTGGATCGCACCCTGGATGTTCTCTGTGAGTTTATGGAGTCGGTAAAATCCGCTGTGGATAAAGCGGACGCGCTCAAAGATGGCCTCGCCTCCGGCACTTCCGAGAGCGCCTCCGCCCTCAATCAGATTAGTCACAACATCGACGCGCTTACCAAGGAGTTTGAGCGTCTCAACAGCATGGTGGACCAGAGTTGGAACTCTATTACAGATATCAACGGCCGAATCAAATCGCTCACGGGAAATATCGGGGAGCAGAAGCAGGTGATCGGTAAAAGTGCATCCTCCGTGGAGGCGATGAATACGTCGATCCAACAAGTGAATCGCCTCTCTCAAGATCGTCGGGAGACGGCGGAATCCCTGGTAAAGATTATTCTCGAGGGGGGAGAACAGATCCAGTCTACCAATGATATCATCGACTCGGTCACCTCAGAGATCGACGACATCCTGGAAATCATAGAAATAATAAATGCTGTGGCGGAGCAGACCAATCTCCTGTCCATGAATGCCGCCATTGAGAGCGCCCATGCCGGCGAGGCGGGGAAGGGATTTGCGGTAGTGGCCGAGGAGATTCGCAAATTAGCAGAGAGCACGAGCGAAAATGCCGGACAGATCGATCGCCTACTCAAATCGATTACCGGAAAAATGCGCGACGCCCGCGAGGCGAGTCAGGCGGGAGCCTCCACGTTTGACCAGGTTAGTAGCGATGTGGAGCTGTTTCGCACCGCAATGAAAGAAATCACGGAGAACATGGACCAACTGTCGCAGAGCAGCGGGGCTGTGGTGGATACTACCAAGCAGATTTCCGCAATTACGGAATCGGTGGACGAAGCGGCCACCGAGATCGCCGGCAATAGTGAGCAGATTACCAACGCCATGGAGGATGCCGGGTCGCTATCCTTTGCGATGTCTAACGGTATGCAGGAGATCGACCATGGCGCAAAGGAGATCCTGACCTCCCTCACCGATATCTCCCGACTCTCCGACGAGAGCCGAGAGCGGATGCAGGTGTTGTCGGAATTGGTTGCAACCTTTCGTGTTGAGCGCGCCGCTGCCGCCGCGGAGTCGGAAGTTCCCGGCGAAGGTGACGACCTCAACTCCTCCGGTCACGATGAGCAGCAGGAAGGGGTCCGTCTCGTGGAGACGGATACGTAAGGAGGCGTACGATGGCGTTTCCCTTTCGCCGACCGCACCCAACCCGCTCCCGAGAAGAGTTCTGGGTGCAATTAGAACAGGAGTTAGGACAACCGATCCTCGCGTCCACTCTGGGGCGGTACATCGAGGGACGCCGGGCCGCGGGACCGTTGTGGGGACTAGTGTATATCACCGCGGATACCTTGTACTTTCGCCACTTCGCGCAAAGCAATTGGTTTTCCTCAATGATGACCGCCGATGGCGGCGAAGGACCGGTGCAGGCTCAAAACGTAACCATGGAGGTGCCCCTGCGCGAGGTGGAATCGGTGGTACCGCCCACGCCTCGCCGAGGCATTCTACGGATTCTACAACGGGAGGATCGGGTGTTTCGCCTCTGTGCTCACCGGAGCACGGGGGACGACGATTTCGTATTTGCCGTGGAAGGCGCGCTGGAGCCGTTCTCGCACGAGCTGCAGGCGGCGGTCCGCCGCCTGCAGTAACCGATGTGGAGTGCGCCACGGGGGCAGGGGATTCTCAAGAATCGAACGTCCGGAACTGGTGTTCAGTAATCTGGTGATACCGCTCACCCGGGCGTAGGGTAATTGAGGGAAACTCCGGGCGATTAGGACTATCCGGAGAGAACTGACACTCCAGACACATCGCCTCCTGGCCGGATAGAACGGACCCATCTCGACCACGCTCTCCGGGGAGGTTGTTGCCGCTATAGAATTGGACATCCCGATAGGTGGTATTGATCACCATCTCCCGACCGGTCGCATGACTCCTCACGCGCGCTGCCTCCCGCACCTGTGAGTTGCCCGGTGTCCAGCCCCGGATCACCATGGAATGGTCGAACCCGTTGATGTTCATCTTGAGCACGTCGTCGAAGTCGGCCCGCACCGTCTTAAACTCGCGAAAGTCCAGTGGCGTTCCCGCCACGGGCGGCATATTGCCGGTGGGTACCAGGTTGTCGATCTCGATGTAGTGATCCGCATGGATTTGTACCTCGTGATCGAGAATGGTCGGTTCTCCAAGATTCCAATAGGTGTGGTTGGTGAGATTAACCACGGTGGGCGCATCCGTCTCCGCGGCAAACTCCATGAACAGACGGTTGTCCGTCGCTACGCCGATGGTGTGACGCACGGACAGAGCACCCGGGTATCCCTCTTCACCGTCCGGACTCACCCGGCTCAAATGAAGTAGAACGGCATCGGCTGTGGTCTCCGTTTCCGCCGCATACACGCGGGTATGAAATCCCCCGGTACCCCCGTGGAGGTGGACGGTTCCCTGGTTGTTAACCACGTCATACCGGGTTCCGTCGATCTCGAACCCTCCACCGGAGATTCGATTTGCCACGCGTCCCACCAGGGATCCGTAAAACGGGTGGCCGGCGAGGTATTCCTCGAGCGTATCAAACGCTAACGTGACTTCTCCCATAACGCCGTCTCGGTCGGGAGTTTGTACGCTGGTGATGATACCTCCGTACGTACTCACGGATACGCGAAGGCCCGCCTCATTGTCCAGATCAAACAAATGGACCGCCGTACCATCAGGCAGGCGGCCAAACTCTTTTTGAGTAATTGTCATGGGGATAATCCCATCACACCGGAGGCCGGGCAACGTAATCGTCGGCCTTGAGCAGCATCTTCACATACTGTGCACGACGATACGTCCACTTGTCCGGAGTCTTGTCAACGCTGAGTTTTCCGCGGAAATCGTCCAGTGTCTCATAGCCCTTGCGATCCATCCACGCCTCGATATCCTTGAGGATAGACCCAATGACGTCGATTCGATTTCGATACAGGGTGCTGACCGCTTGAAAGACGTTGGCCCCGGCCAACAGAACCTCCACCGCATCTTCACCGGTGTGAATGCCGTTGGACGCGCAAATTGACCCCTGAATCTTGTTGTGCAGGAGGCCGGCAAAACGCAGCGCCATGCGATGATCATTAGACGAGCTGAGGTTGAACGGATACTGGCCGGTCTCCTTCTCGATGTTAAAACTGGGATGAAACATGCGGTTGAATAGAACGAACGCATTCACTCCCACTGCATCCATCTTATGGATGATCTCCAAGGGGCTCGTGTAAAACGGGCTGAGCTTTACCGAAATCGGGATGTTCACCTTGCTCTTGACTCGCTGCAGCGCGTCGATTTGTTCTTCCTCAATTTTGGCAGCACTTTTGGTGCCGTCGATGGGAATTGCAAAGAAGTTGAGCTCCAAGCCGTCTACGCCGGTCTCTTCCATGCGCACGGCCCACTCCGACCATGTTTCCGGGTTGGTGCAGTTGAGGCTCCCGATGACCGGAATTGAGACGGTATCCTTGGTCTTCTTCACCCACATCAAGTGTTCTTCCGGACCGCCGTGCTCAACCTCGGGAAACAAGTCTTGGATCTCGGCGTCGAGGTTGTCGTTAACCGTCAGTTCCTCTTCCATGCGCATGCGCTGGAGTTGGATCTGTTCTTCGAACAAACTTTGAATAACGATTGCCGCTGCTCCGGCATCTTCCATACGCTTGATCGAGTCCATATGTGCCGTCATGCTACAGGCACCGACCACAAATGGGTTCTTCAAGGGAATCCCCATATAGTTGGATTGCAGATTAGCCATTAAATAAGCTCCTTATTGCATTGTTTGGGCTGGTTTCTCTCGTATTGTAGTGCCAGGGGATTGGCCCGTCAACGCGCCGGTGCTTGACCGTGAGGAGGTGTAGATGTAGCTTAGAGCGTGCGCCCGCAAAACTAATGATTCGCGCTTCGGGCGGTAGCGATACTAAGGAGACATACGATGGATATTGTACGGTTTGGCAGTGACGACATTGAAAATACACTGGCCGGGATGAAAGAAACCGACCTTGATGGACTCGCGTTTGGAGCGATCCAACTGGACGATAAAGGCACCATTCTCAGTTACAATTCTGCGGAAGGTGAGATCACCGGCCGCAATCCGGAAGAGGTGAAGGGCAAGAACTTCTTCACGGAAGTCGCGCCGTGCACCAATACGGATGAGTTCTACGGCAAGTTCAAGGAAGGGGTAGACTCCGGTTCCCTGAACAGCCTGTTTGAGTACGTTTTTGATTACCAGATGAAGCCCACCAAGGTGCAAGTGCATATGAAAAAGGCGCTCCAGGGTGACAGCTATTGGGTATTCGTGAAGCGTCTTAATCGCAATTAGTCGGCTCGTTTCGTGACTACGCAGCCTGTGTCCCTGCCGGCGGAAGATATCTTCCGCGTGGTGAGGGACATTTTTGTTGACGAACTCTCCCGGAGCCGCCGCACAACGTTTTCCGCGGCGGACGGCGCCGAATGGACACCGGAGACTCCCGTGCGGGAGTCCGGCATCGGCCTCGACTCATTAGAACGTTTTACCATCGCAGCGCGCCTCAACGAGACGTTTCATCTATACCGCAGCGGTGTTGAAGACAATCTGTTGCGTGCCGCTACGCTGGGGGACACGGTGGAGGTGATCCAGGCGGGGCGTGCGGAGTTTGGTTCTCACATCAGCTTCTACTCCGGCGGCACCACAGGAACACCGCATATTGTGTCCCACGCGGTAGCGGACCTTATGAGCGAGGTGCAGGAACTGACGGAGCTTTTTCCCGGCTGCCGCCGCGTGGTCGTGACGGTGCCCGTTCACCATATCTACGGATTCATTTTTGGCGTGTTGTTACCTCGGGCCCTCGCTGTGCCCGCCGTCGATGCGCAATACGCGTTTCTCTCGGGTAACCGTCTTCCCCAGACAGGAGATCTGGTTGTGTCGATTCCCTTTACGTGGCAGCGGCTCGTCGCCTCCATCAGTCGGTGGGGGGACGGGGTGATGGGGGCATCCTCCACCGCGGCGCTGTCCGAGGAGACCGCTTCCGCCGTGTGCCGCGCCGGCGTGCGCCGACTCATAGAAGTTTACGGTTCCAGTGAGACCGCCGGAGTCGGATGGCGCGATCGTTGTGCCGAGACACCCCATTTTACCTTGTTCCGCCGGTGGACCAGGGCCGGCGAGGGGTCGCTACGCTCCGGATCACGCACGGTGGATCTTCCCGATCGGCTTACCTGGCACGACGATCGACGGTTTCTGCCGTCCGGTCGGCGAGATTCCGTCGTGCAGGTAGGTGGTACCAACGTAGATCTCGATTCGTTGCGAGAAAAGATCCTGGAGCTGGTACCGGAGGCAACCGATTGTGCCGTACGACTTGGTCCGGAAGATCGGATCCGTGCATTTTTGGTGGGGCCCGAAAATTCACTCGATGAACGGGAGATCTCTGCCCGTCTCGCCGAGCATCTCTCCGCTGCGGCGCTGCCGCGGTCAATTATGATTGGGGCGCAGTTGCCGCGCTCAACGGCCGGAAAGGTTGTCGACTGGTAAAACCGTAGCGTCTTACGGTACCCTTCCAGTATGGATCGAGATTTCGCACGTCTTCTAGACCAGTTGCCGGAGTTCCAACAAGGAGCCCGGGAGTTGAGTGAGATCTTGCTCACGAACCTGGTCATGGCCGCCGAAATTCCCGCGCCGACCTTTGCTGAGGAGCGGCGCATGGAATTCCTCTTGGACCGGTTTAACGAGTACGAGCTACAGAACTGCTCTACCGACGAGGCGGGGAACGCCCTGGGGATACTTCCCGGCCGAACGGGGGAGAACAATATTTTGCTGGTGGCCCATATGGACACCGCCTTCGCGGACACCGTCGACCATACGGTGTCCATCGCCCCCGGAGTGGTATCCGGTGCCGGCATCGGCGACGACAGCCTGGGCCTCGCGGTGCTGGTGACATTGCCGCAGTTGCTCTCACACCTAGGAATCGAGTTGGATTCGAATATCGTGTTTATGGGCAGTGCGCGCAGTCTGGGCCGGGGGGATATCGAAGGGTTGCGTTTTTTTCTCAACAACCGAAGCGTTCGCGTCTCTCAGGGAATCTGTATCGAAGGGGTAAAACTGGGCCGGCTGAGTTACGACTCGATCGGCATGCTTCGGGGTGAAATTCACTATCGGGTGCCGGAGGAATACGATTGGACGCGCTTTGGTGCTGGGGGCGCGATCGTCAGCATGAACGACGTAATCAACCGCATCCTCGAGATTCCGTTGCCGCGGCGGCCGCGGACATCGATCGTCCTCAACAGCATGGAAGCGGGAGCCTCGTTTAACACGATTCCGCGACAGGCCACGTTGCAGTTCGAGCTGCGAAGCGAGTCTGGGGAGATTGTGCGTCGGCTTGGTGATCAGATTAGCGACATCACGGCGGAGACGAGCTCCCGCACCGGCGCAGAGGTTGAGTTCAATGTACTTGCGCGCCGTCAACCGGGGGGGCTGGGGTTTTCCCATCCGCTCGCGGCGCACGCTCGGTCGATTATTAAGGCGTTGGGCGTAAATCCGCGCATATCCCCCAGCACATCGGAACTATCGGCGTTTATTGATCAGGGGATTCCCGCCGTGACGATTGGGCTGACCCAGGGAGAGAGCTATAACGAGGAAGGAGAGCGCTTGGATATAGAGCCGATCTATCTGGGGATTGCGCAGCTTATCGGACTACTCCTCACCATTGATGGAGGGTACACTGATGAACCTCAATGACTGGCTCAAATCCAACACGTACCACCATTCCGAGTTTCGCGACTTGCGGGCGTTGGTGGATGCCAAAGAGCAGGCGGGACTCACGATCTCCCTATGTATCCCCACTCTCAATGAGGAGAAGACGATCGGCAAAGAGGTGGTGATTTTTCGCAGTGAGCTGATGCAGCGCTACCCGCTGATCGACGAGATCGCGATCATCGATTCCGGTAGCACCGATAAGACGCTCGAGATTGCCGCCAATTTCGGTGCGGATACCTATTTGGCCGACGATATCCTGCCTGAGGTTGAACCAAAACGCGGCAAGGGTGAAAACCTCTGGAAAGCGGTCTATCAGCTCACCGGCGATATCATTGTCTACATAGACGCCGATATCAAGAATATCCACCCCCGGTTCGTGTACGGACTGGTGGGACCGCTGATTCGAAGACCGGAAATACAGTACGTGAAAGCGTTCTACGATCGTCCGCTGGCGTTTAGTCAGGGGGTGCGTCCCAGTGGAGGCGGACGAGTAACAGAAATCCTCATCCGTCCGCTGTTCTCCCTGTTCTTCCCGGAGCTTACCGCGATTATCCAGCCCCTCTCCGGAGAGTACGCCGTTCGCCGAGAGGTGCTGGAGCGCATCCCCTTTCCGATCGGGTACGGGGTGGAAACAAGCCACCTGATCGATGTCTATTCTCTGTACGATATGCAGGCGTTTGCGCAGACCGATCTGGACCAGCGGGTGCACCGCAACCAGCCGACGCGGAGCTTGGGCAAGATGGCGTTCGGTATTCTCCAGACCTTTTTGTCGCGTGTTGAAAAGCTGGGAGTTATCAAGGAAATCCCGGAAACCTCCACCATTCTCCGCCAGTTTCAGGTGCAGGACGAGACGTTCGAAACGGTGGAACACACGATCGTGGAAGAAGAACGACCGCCGATGGAGACGATTCCCGCATATCAAGAGCTGAAGCGGGCGCGCACCGGAAACAAGGAGTCGCTATGACCCCCGTGGAAATGAAGCAAGTTGCCTACACCTGGCCCGCCGACGAGGGAGAAGCTCCGCAATCGGTGTTTTCCAACCTGACGGTCGCGGTACCGCAGGGGTGCACCTTTCTCGTGGGACCCAATGGGATTGGGAAGAGCACCTTCCTGTTGCTGGCGGGCGGACGCATATTCCCCGACACGGGATCGGTTTTGGTTCTCGGTACCGACACTGCTCGGTACGGTGACGCTCCGTTTGATCCCGATTTAGAGCAGGAACGGAACCAGCTGGTCTCGTTTGTGTATCAAAACATGGAGTTTGAGACGGACGCTCCCATCGGTGACGTGTTTGAGATGGTGGCGTCGAGCGCCCGAGATCCCCGCCGAGCGGAAACGGTGCGGCCCACGCTGGTGGCGGCAGCGGATTTGCAGGAGCGCCTGTCGGCACCGATGCACCAACTGAGCAAAGGTGAAATGCAGCGCGCGATCGTAGTGATGAGTCTGCTCTACGGCTCACCGGTAGTAATGATGGATGAGCCGCTGTTTGCGGTGGAATGGTCTCGAGCGCAGCAGCTCCTCACGGCAGTTCGGGAACACTGCGCCGACACGGATACCACCGTGTGTATCAGTGCTCACGATGTGGAGTTGGCGCGGCGGTTTGCGGACAATGTGGTGCTCTTTGATACGGACGGCACGGTAACCGTCGGAGCTCCCGACGCGCTCCTCTCCCGGGAGCGGCTGGAACAGGCGTTTCGCGCGCCCTACGATACCCTGTACGAGCGGCAAAACCTGTACCGGCAGATGCTTGCAAAAGGAATCGGCGATTCGGAACAGACGTGAGGCGGAGGGATGATCGTTATAGATAACGGACGATCTTTGCTCGGTCTCAGCCGTGCGGATGCTCTGCGCGCCCTGGGCGAGACGGTCCATCTTTTTCTAGAACTGTTCACGCCGTGCTCTCGGCAGGAGTACGAGGCGCAGATCTACAAACATCCGGGCCATTTCATCCGTTAGCGTTCGCCCACCGGCTGTATCCACGCAGATCGATAGCCACCACTGGGTGTGCGGA
>JBMCMH010000033.1:0-22021 GCA_048614515.1 Alkalispirochaeta sp.
CGGATCGCCTGGATCGCGCGATATACCACGCGATCCAGTTGTGGTTTAAAGAAATACCCCAGGGCAACACCAACAATTAACCAAAATAGCATATTAGTCGTCCTCGTTTACGATTTCAATCTTCACGCCCTGAGGGTTCTTGACCTCTTCCCGGGGCGGAACCGTGACCTTCAGGATCCCGTTCTTAAACACCGCTTTCGCCGATTCCCGGTCAAACTTGTCCTCCGGAACGAAGTACTTTTGCTCGGGAATCGTCTTGTACTTGAGCCGCCGGTTGAAGAAGATTACCTCCTCACCGTCCAGTGACTGGTCCGGAGCGGAAGCGGACAACACCATGTTATCCCCCTGGAACTCCAGTGAGATGTCCGTGTCGTGATAGCCGGCCAGGGCAAACTCAAACACCATGGTGCGATCCGGCAGCATATAGATGTTGGCCGGCGGAAACGGATAGACCGAATAGTAATTGCGGTGGTCGGCATCCTTCTGAAACTGAAACCCGAAGTCACCAAAGGAGTTGGTGAACGTCTCCGTAGCTTGGAAAATCTGATCCAACAGATTTCCGAGATCGAGGTAGTCGCGATTAGGCATACTACACCTCCTGTGTCAGTAATGTGCGCTCCATACGGCAGCGCCGGTGTGATCCGCTGTCTCACGACCAGCGAACCAGGTCCATTTTCATGGCACCTATTCGTAATATAACACGATCTGGGCGGGATTGTCTTCCCGGCCCGGGCAAGATACGATACTCGGCACATGCGCATACTGTACATCGCGGAAATCGTCGGGAAGCCGGGGCTCTACACCGTAAAGACCCTCTTGCCGCGACTCAAGAAAGAGAAACAGATCGACTTTGTCATCGCCAACGGTGACGGCGTGACCGGTGGCTTTGGTATCGGCAAGAACCACTCCATCTATTTGCGAAAGCTCGGAGTGGATGTGATCACCGGCGGTGATATGACGTTCTTCAAGAAAGACATGGCGGAACACATTGAGAAGGCGTACTACATGCTTCGCCCCGCCAACCTTCCGCCGGAAATGCCCGGCCGGGGGTGGCGGCACTTTACGGTGACTCCGGCGGTGGCGGACCGGAGTTCCCGCGAAGACCACACCGAAACCAATACCGAGGACTCGCCGGAGGCCACCGACTCCGAGGCTCCGGTGCTTCCTGCGGAGCCGCAAACACCGGCGGGGGAAGCGCAGGAGGTGCGTCTGGCGGTGATCAGTCTGTTGGGTCAGTCCGGATTTGAGCGGACTCATGGGAGCAATCCCTACACCTATTTGTCCAACGTTTTGGAGCGTCTCAGCAAGAATAGCTCCGCCGTCCTGGTCGACTTTCACGCCCTCACCACCGCAGAAAAGTACACGATGTTCCACCACGCCGACGGCAAAGTGACCGCGGTGTTGGGCAGCGGCCAGCGGGTGCAGACCGCCGACCCCCAGGTGTTCCCCTCCGGTACCGCAGTGATTTGTGACGCCGGTCGCACCGGCAGCCAGAATAGCGTGGGGGGAATGGATCCCCAGCCGGAGATTCGCAAATATCTCACGCGGATTCCGCTGCGCTCCGAGGAGAGCTGGGACCAGCTGGAATTGCAGGGCACGATCCTGGACCTGGATCTGGCAAGCGGGTATGTGGTCGGCTTTGAGGCGATTCGGGAGGAATGCCCTGCGCCTCCGCCGGAGGAGCGCGAGTCCGGTCCTCGCCGCACCGGCAAGTCCGGGGGACGGGGGCGAAACGGGCGAACCGGCAAGGGTGGGTCCAACGGTGGCTGATATCGTGACCGTTCGTGACCGGGAGGTCGAGCCGGGTATTGCGCTTGTCTCCGTGCTGCCGCCGAGCTGTGGCCGATGTGAGACCGATGGTGGCCATTGTGACCACGAACTCCGGGAGATGCGGGTGCGTGTGCCCGATCACCTAGCCGGCACCCTGCAAAACGGATACCGGGTGAAGCTGGGATACTCCGGGACTGCGATGCTTCGCGCGGTGGGCAAACTGCTGGTGGCCCCCGTGCTGGTAGGGGCGCTGTTCACCGCCGGGACGTGGCGGTGGGTGGAGACGATGCCGGCGCCGGAGGTGTGGCACGGGCTGATCGCGGTGGGCTCCGCCGTAGGTATTCTGGCGTTGATGGCGTGGCGAGGTGGCTCGGAGGCGGATCTTCCGGTGATCAGCGATACCCTCGAAGGGGTTGCTCCGGAGCTTCAGCCGGTGGAGTTGATGCCCGTCCACCGGTAACCGAAAAGCTCGGCGAAGGTGCGGGAGACGCCTTCCTTTACGGCGTTCATATCCTGGCGGCGTCCGGTGAGTCGCTCCAAGGAGGTTTGTCCCCGATCGGTAATGCCGCAGGGGATGATCCAGTCAAAGTGACTGAGATCGGTATGTACGTTGAAGGCAAAGCCGTGAAATGTGACGCGCTGTTTGACGGCGATCCCCACGGCGGTGATTTTCTCGTTATCCACCCATACGCCGCGATGCTCCTCGTCCCGATGGGCTGTGATGGAGTACTCCCGGTCCAAGTAGCGAATAAACACCTCTTCCAGTAGATACACAAACTTCCTGAGGCTCCGCAAATGGGCGCGGAGGTCGAGTATTGGATACCCCACCAATTGTCCGGGGCCGTGGTAGGTTGCCTCGCCGCCGCGTTCAATACGCTCTACCGTGGCCCCCGCTGCGGCCAGGACCTCCGGAGACGCCAGAACGTGCTCCAAGACCCCGCTCTTCCCCATGGTGATCACCGGCGGATGTTCCACCAGGAGCAAGGTGTCTGGAATCGCGCCCTCCCGACGGTCCGCCACGAGCGTGTGCTGGAGGTCCAATGCGGCGCGATAGTCCATCGTGCCCAGATCGCGAATAACTAAGGGGTGGTTTCGGCCGAGGGTTCCTTCCATCGTATGAGATTCCTTATCGTGAAGTCCTTATGTGGTTGTTGCTCCGCGAAGCTCTCGCGCGACGTCGCTTACCGTGGAGGCGATCTCGTGGAGTGGAACCTGCCGGTGGAGATATCCGATCTCCTGGGCGACGCGGGGCATTCCGTACACCACACTGGAGGCCTCGTCCTGACCGATCGTCATACCGCCGGCTTCGTAAATGTCCCCTATTTCATACGCTCCATCGCGCCCCATGCCCGTCATGATTACCCCCATTACGTGCTTTCCGTAGTGGCGGGCGGCAGATTGAAAGAGAACGCCCACCGACGGACGGTGCCCGTTCACCGGTGGGCTCTGTGAGATATGGACGATTCCCGCGAGCGACCGTTTCTCCACCTCGATGTGATAATTCCCCGGCGCCACCAGGACACGGTTGGGCTTAAGCACGTCACCCTCAGTGGCTTCCTTAATCTCCAGCGGAGATACTCGGTTGAGGCTTTGGGCAAACTCGGTGGTGAAGCCGGCGGGCATGTGCTGAACGATGACTACAGGCACGCCCAGATCGGGGCTGATTTCCGCAAACACCTTGCGGAGGGCGTTGGGCCCACCGGTGGAGATGCCGATCACGATGAGCTCGAGCGTACCGGGCTTGTCCTTGGGAGTTCGCGGTATCGCGCCCCGGTGGATATCCCTGGCGGTCGGTGGAACCGTCGACGGAGGGGAAGAGGGCGGCGCCGTTGGGGGAGTGGATCGGGCCGATGTCGGTGCCGGCTGCTGCTGCGGCGTATCCTCATCACGGAGATCACTGGTATCGATCTCAACCGTACCGGGTGAAATGGCATGATCCACGGGCGGCTCCGGAATACGCACCCCTTTTGATCGGCGATAGCGCGTGCCAAACCCTCGTACCAATGCGATCAGCTCTTCGCCTACTTGGTGGATATTATGGGACACGGCTCCGGAGGGTTTGGTGATGAAGTCGCCGGCGCCCAGCGCCAGGGCATCCATCGTGACCTGGGCACCTTTTTGGGCGATTGAGGACAGAATTATCACGGGAATATCGATCTCGCGCTCTCGTCGCGCCCGAAGAAACTCGATCCCGTTCATCTCCGGCATTTCCAAGTCCAATACGATGACATCTGGTTTCAGTCGGGGGAGCTTGTCCAAGGCAAACTGTCCGTTCATCGCGGTGCCCACAACCGTGAGGTCCGGAGCACTATTGATAATGCGACTCACCAGGTTTCGCATTAGGGCGGAATCATCCACCACGAGAACGCCGATTTCACTCACGGAGCCACTCCTTTTCCATAAATACATGCCCAGTCGGTCTTGAGGAATTTGAACTGAGTCTGCATGCCAAAGAGAGATTCACTGTGACCAATAAAGAGGTATGAGATGGGACCCATCGCTTCCCAAAACCGCTCTACCGCTGCCTTCTGCGCCGTTTCGTCAAAGTATATGAGAACATTTCGGCAGAATACGACGTCCAAATTGCGCTTTCCGCTATCGTTCTTCAAATTGTGATAGTCGAACTTAATCTTCTGCCGCACATGGTCCTTAATCTGATAGCCACCATCTTTGCGGTCGAAGTATTTGCGGAGGTAGTGCTCCGGCACTCCGTTCATACGGGTGTCCAGATAGAATCCCTGCTGACCCACCATGAGGGATTTCAGACTCAAATCGGAGGCGAGAATCTCAAAATCCATTCCCGCCGGCAATAGCTCCAGGAGTTCCATGGCGATCGTGTACGGCTCTTCCCCGGTGGAACACCCGGCACTCCAGATTCTCACGGTCCGATCATTGCCGGCTTTCTTGCGTGCTACAATTGCCGGAACGACGTAGTTCTCAAACGTTTTCCAGTGCGCGGCGTTCCGGAAGAAACGGGTGAGATTGGTGGTAACCGCGTCCAAGAGAACCTTGAGCTCATCTTGGTTGCGCTTTACGTGATCGAAGTAGGCGCCGATTGATTCTAGTTTGGCAGCTCTCAAGCGCTCTTTCAGGCGGCTCTCAAGAATGGTGCGGTTGGACTCGGAGAAGTGGATTCCGCTTTCATCATAGATCAGTGTACGAAACCGCTCAAAGTCGGAATCGCCGAGAAATTCAGACATAGCCCTTCTTTTTGTCGCGCGCCAACGCTCAGTATGCTCGCAAGAGTAATTCCTGCCACCGGTGCTGTCAATTATACCGCACCGCCGGCTCCAGGACCGCGCGTCTTCGTTGACACCTGCCGATGCCCCGATGATAATGAGCTCCCGGAATGAACAAGTATATTTTCGTCACCGGGGGCGTGTGCTCCAGCCTGGGAAAGGGAGTCGCCGCCGCCTCTCTTGGGAGCCTCCTGGAAAGCCGCGGACTGGCTGTTCGCATGATCAAAGTAGATCCGTACATCAATGTAGATGCCGGCACGATGAGCCCCTATCAGCACGGTGAAGTATATGTCACTGATGATGGGGCTGAGACCGATCTGGACTTGGGCAACTACGCCCGATTTACCTCCTCGCCACTCTCCCGTAACAGCTCTATCACCACCGGTCAGATCTACCAGGAGGTGATCCAGCGGGAACGGGAAGGACGATATCTGGGGAGGACGGTGCAGGTAATCCCGCACATCACCGACCGGATCAAACAACGCGTTCGACAGGTTGGTGACCAGGAGGGGGTGGACATCACCATCGTGGAAATCGGAGGAACGGTGGGGGATATCGAGTCCTACCCGTTTCTGGAAGCGGTGCGGCAAATGATCCATGAGTTGGGTAAGGCAAACGTCCTGGCGGTGCACGTGACGCTTATCCCGGAAGTTGCCAATGGCGAGCTCAAGACCAAACCGACGCAACACTCGGTAAAAGAACTACGAGAGATCGGGATTCAGCCGGATATTCTGCTGTGCCGTGCTCCGGTGGCATTGCCGGACGAGCTGCGCCGTAAGATCGCATTGTTCACCAATGTGGAAAACGAAGCGGTGATTTCCGCCTATGATGTGTCGTCGACCCTGTATGAGATCCCACTGGTATACCATCGACAAGGTCTCGACGGTACGGCCCTCAAACTTCTCGGCGTGGAAGCGGGGGAGGCGGAGCTTTCCGGATGGCAACACGTTGTTCACGTGGTGACCGGCTCCGATTGTGTGGTTCGCATCGCGGTGGTCGGTAAGTATATAGAGCTTTCCGATACGTACAAGTCGGTAGACGAGGCGCTCTTCCACGGGGGCATCGCAAATGAGTGCCGGGTGGAGTTGGTCAAAATCGATTCGGAGCGTCTCGAGAAAACCGACGGCTCCCTGGCGGAGGTCTTCGCGGGGGTTGATGGAATTCTGGTGCCCGGGGGATTCGGCGGACGCGGGGTCTTGGGTATGGTGCGTGCGGCCAACTACGCGCGGACGGCAGGTATCCCATATCTGGGAATTTGTCTGGGTATGCAGGTTATGGTGATCGAGTTCGCCCGCTTTGTGCTGGGATTCGAGGACGCCGATAGCACGGAGTTCAATCCCGAAGGCCCGCATCCGGTGGTCAGTCTCCTGGAAGAACAAGTAGACGTAAAGAACTACGGAGGAACGATGCGTCTCGGCGCCAGTCGATCGCGGCTGCTTCCGGATACGCGCATTCGTGCCGTCTATGGACGAGAGATTGTGGAAGAGCGTCATCGCCACCGCTACGAGGTGTCCAACGCATACCGTCAGCAGTTGAATGAGGCGGGCCTCATTACCGGCGGGGTCACCGAGGACTATTCTCTGGTGGAATCATTGGAGTGGCCGGACCATCCGTTTGGAGTGGGGGTCCAGTTTCATCCTGAGTTTAAGTCGAAGCCGGTGGACGCACACCCGCTGTTTCGCGAGTTTGTGGGGGCCGCGGGACGGACGCGGGCCGGAACGGTCAATGGGACGGTATAGCAGGGGCGTTCTATGGCATGTGGTGGTGCTGCTGGTTCTCGGGGGATGCACCTTTGATTACAGTGGTGCCGAGGTGGAACGGGACGGTCAGGAACGCATTCCTCAAGTGGAATTGGTAGACGTGGAAATGGTCATCGAACGGAGCAATCGGCTGGAACTGTCCGCGGCTCGCATCGCCAGTTATCCGGAGGAGGGCTATCAGGAGTTGCGAGACGTCCGATTCTCGGAGTTTGGTCCCGATGGAGCGCTTCGGCTCGAAGGCCGGGCCGACGAGGGCCGCCTGGATTTGGATACCGAGGATGTAGAGCTTCGGGGTGATGTGTCGTTCTACTCCACCGTGGAGGAAGCCTCGATCGAGAGCGCGTTTCTGTATTGGAGCGCCGAGACCCGGGTGTTGTCCAGCTCCGAGGATGCCCCGGTAGTGATCGCGCGCGAGGATGGGTCACGCGTGGAGGGCCGCGGAATGGAAGTCGATGGTCGCCGGAACAGCGTTACGTTTTCTCGCGGCGTGCAGGGCGTGTACCGCGACGGGAGTGATGAGTGACGCGGCTGATGCGATATCCCCGGCTGCCGGCGGCGATCGTGTTCACCGTGGCGGTGCTCTTTTCCGGGCATGCCGATACCTTCTCGTTTTCCGGGGATCGGACGGAGGTCACGTTGGCGGAGGGCCGCGAACGCACCCTCTTAGAAGGCGATGCGCGGGTCGTTTCCAACGCGATCACGTTGGAGGCAGAGGATATCGAGCTCTCCGGCACCGATTTCCGCTACGCCGAACTGCGAACGGGTGTTCGCATCTCCGACAGCGAGCGAGAGCTCATTATCACCGCCGATCAGTTATCGTTTGACCGAACCACTGAAAACTCTCAAGCGCGCGGCACCGTGTCCGTTGAGGATAGCGGCAACGACCTGCTGCTCAAAGGTGGATACCTCGAAACGCAAGACGGCGGAGATCTGCTGTTTGTTCAGTCGGCGGTCCGGGTGCTTCGAGATGATCTCACCGCCCGCGCTCAGTTTTTACGGTACCGCCGTGAAGATGAGGTGCTGGAACTGTCGGGGTTTCCGGTGGTGTACTGGAAAGGTGATGAGTACCGGGCCGGCCGCATCATCCTCAACCTGGAGACGGAGGAGATTGAGCTTCAGGGTCGGGTTCGCGGAGAAATTGCGGTAGAGGACGACGACGATGACGGATGACACTACCCCGCGAACTGGAACCCTGCGGGTAGAGGGATTACGAAAGCGATTTGGAAAGAAGGAAGTCGTCTGTGGCGTAGATTTTTCCATGGCAAATGGGCAGGTGGTCAGTCTCCTCGGTCCCAACGGCGCGGGCAAGACGACGCTCTTCTACATGATCGTGGGATTTATAACTCCCAGTGCCGGGCATGTGTACTTCAATGAGCACGAAATTGGACGCTATCCGATGTACAAACGGGCGCGACTGGGAATTTCATATTTGCCGCAGGAGCCGTCGGTGTTTCGGAAGCTCACCGTGGAGCAGAATCTGGCTGCGGTGCTCGAGCCGCGCCGTGATCTCAGTGCCCAGGAAAAGCGCACCCGAGTGGAGTACCTCATGGACGAGCTGGGTATCTCAGAACTACGCCGCCAGCGAGCGTATACGTTGTCCGGCGGAGAGCGGCGGCGGACCGAGATCGCCCGGGCGTTGGCGATCGAGCCGCAATTTCTGCTCTTGGATGAGCCCTTCGCCGGTATCGATCCTCGGGCGCGATACGAGATTAAGACGATCGTCGGGCAGCTGGCGCAGCAGGGAATCGGCGTGCTCGTGACCGATCATAACGAGCGGGATACGTTGGCGATCTCCGATTATTCCTACTTGATTCACCAGGGGGAAATTGTCGTTGCCGGTACTCGCGATGAAATCAAGGCGAACGAGACCGCCCGCCGCATCTACCTGGGCGATGACTATGAGCGATAGGTCTAGGTAGAGCGATAGGGCTAGGGAGAGCGTGGTGAGGGGTTGCCCGGACCATGCGCGGCAGTCACCAAATTGACAAAGCCCCGGGGCTCTCCCATTATTACAGATATGCAGTACCAACGGCCGGCGTTGATCCAGAGACAGGAATTGCGGATGACACCGCAGCTCCTGCAAAGCATCCAGATCATGACGCTTCCCCTGCAGGACCTGCAATTCCGCATTCAGGAAGAGCTCGAGGCCAATCCTGCGTTGGAACTGGTCCGGGAGCGCCCCACCGTTTCCTTGGACGGCGAGCGAGACCGCGCCGCCGCCGCGGAAGACTACGAGTATTTCGAGAACTCTTCAGATCCCGGGTACAGCACCGGCGGGCGGTACGAGGGAGACGAGAACAGTAAGCGCATGTTTATGGAGAACGCGCTCTCTCATCCGGAAACCCTCCAGGAGCACCTGCTCTGGCAACTACGATTGCAGCCGGTGGAACAGGAGCGGTTTGAACTGGGGGAATTGCTCATTCGCAACCTCGATGAGAACGGGTTTCACCGGGAAGATCCGTTCACCCTCGTGGATAGCGCCCGCCACGGGGCGCTGCAGTCGATGATGGCGGTCATTCAAACGTTTGAGCCGGTGGGATGCTGCACGCGTGATTATCATGAAGCGCTGCTGGTGCAGGTTGACGAGCTCCCCGACCCGCCGCCGGGGATCCGCGAGATTATTACCGATCATCTGGTACCGCTGGAAAAGGGTAAGTACCGGGAAATCGCCAAGGCGCTGTCGATCACCGAAGAGGATGTGGCGCAGGCGCTTGAGGTGATTCGAGGGCTCCATCCCTTTCCGGGGCGGCTCTACTCCAGCGATCAGTCTCGCTACGTCATTCCTGATCTGGTCCTTCGTAAACGGGATGGACAGTTTGTGCTGGTGCTCAATGATGAAGAGATTCCCGTGCTGGGCGTGAACCGAACGTTTGCTCGCGTATCTGAAAGTGGCGATACGTCTGCCCGGCAGTTTGCCGGCCGCAGCGTCCGAGATGCGCGATGGTTTATTCAGAGTATTGAGCAGCGTAACCAAACGCTGCTGAAAGTGGCGCGGGCAATCCTGGATTATCAGCGAGATTTCTTTTTGAAAGGCAAAAAGTATCTCGTTCCGTTGACGTTGAAGGATATCGCGAACGAAGTTGATGTCAGCGAGGCTACCGTATCGCGGGTAACCGCCGGTAAGTATCTGCAAACGGAGTGGGGCATTTTCGAGTTGAAGCATTTCTTCTCGAATAGTGTCGCGGGAACCAGTGCCGGAGGATCCAGATACAGCAAGGAGGGAGTAAAAGAGATCGTGCGGGAGATCTTGGAAGATGAAGGTGCATCCGGTACGCATCTATCCGACCAGAAGGTCTCCGATCTGCTTGCGCAGCGGGGCATTAAGATAGCTCGACGAACCGTTGCGAAGTACCGCAAGGAACTCAAAATCGACTCGTCCTACGAGCGATGAATCGTGGCAACACAGGAGGCACGAGAATGAACATGACGATCAAATCGGTACACTTCGATGCTGATGACCTAACCAAAGAACTGATTGAGACGCGAACCCAAAAACTCGAGTTCGCGGCCGACAAGATCCATGATCTGGACTTTACGCTCACCAAAGAGAAAGACCACAGCTACCTCCTGGAAGCAAAAATTCATTTTCGGTGGGGACAACACGACATCGTGAAGAACGGTGGATACGAGCTCCACAAGGCGATAAATGAACTCATCGACAAAGTTGACCAGAAGGTTCGTAAGGAAGTGGACAAGATTCAGGACCACAAGAGTTAGCGATGGACCAGCAGTTCACCGTTCTCGATCTCCTTGACCTGGATCTGAAAGAGCACAATGACCTCGATCTTTCGTGCGTAGCCGGCCGGCCGGGGTTATTGCGGCCTATTGCAACCCCGGATCTCAATCGGCCCGGTCTTGCCCTCAACGGATTCTTTGACAATTTCGGGTCTGATCGCGTACAGATCTTCGGGCGCGGTGAACATGCCTTTGTTGAAAAGCTGGTGGCGGAGGACCATCTGGAGAACGTGGAGCAGCTCTTCAGTAGAGAGATTCCGGCGTGTGTGTTTACCCACGGTCTGGAGCCACCGGCCGCGTTTACCCACATCGCGGAATCTTCCGGGTGTCCCGTACTGCAGACGCCGCTGGCCACCAGCGAGTTCGTCATGCGGTTAATTCGAGCATTGGGAAACGTCTTCGCGGCGCGGGAGACGATACACGCCACGCTGGTAGAGGTGTTTGGCATCGGCGTACTCATCCTCGGGGATAGTGGCGTTGGTAAGAGCGAAACCGCCCTGGAGCTGATTGAGCGAGGCCATCGGCTGGTGGCGGACGATGCGGTGGAGGTCCGACGGGTCGCGGGTAATATTCTGCTGGGACAAGGGGCCAATCCGGTTCTGGGGCACCACATGGAAATCCGTGGGCTAGGAATCATAAACATCACCCACCTCTTTGGAGTGGGATCTATTCGTGACGACAAGCAGGTTCAACTGATCTGCCAGCTTGAGGTGTGGGACGCGCAGAAGGCGTATGACCGCATCGGGGCGGAAGAGCGCACGCTCGATATTCTCGGCGTGGGAACTCCGTACTTGGAGATTCCAGTCAAACCGGGACGTAACATTCCGATTATCATCGAAACTGCAGCTATGAATGAACGATTAAAAAAAATGGGGTATTATAGTGCCCGCGAGTTCAACCAGAATATCATGCGTTGGCTGGACAGCGAAAACGCCCGAAAAGCGTATCTGCAGAAGAAGGGCATAACGTGAGGATCGTCCATGACTGAGAAGGAGGTGACCGTCAGGAACCGTGCGGGAATCCACGCGCGACCGGCGGCGCTGATCGTGCAGACCGCATCCCAGTATTCGTCGCAGATCGAGTTCAAAAAAGAGCACGAGACAATCAATGCCAAATCCATCATGGGAATCATTACCCTCGGTGCCGGATACAACACCTCAATCACCATTTCCGCAGATGGAGAAGACGAGGAAGAGGCCGTAGACAGTCTGGCTCGCCTATTCGAAAACCGTTTTGAAGAGGATTAGCGCCGCACACAGCGCCCTGGTCATTTCGGTTCATCCCGACGCGCCGAGCGCAGGAGGTGTGCCGTGAGAGTTCTCCGCAACGCCTCCGCCTCCCGCACAACCATAGCCAGCCTGGGCGCGTTGTATGTCCTGGTGGTCGTACTCACCGTGGCCCTTATCAATCGGGTTTTGGGAGCGCCCCCCGATTTCGATTTCGGGTTCGCCTGGGTGTTGTTTCTATTCGGCGCACTCTTTGCGGTAGGGTTGATTACGGCGGTCGTTGCCAGCATCGTGCGGCTGCTACGGGACCAGCAGGCGGGTAGACCGGGAAGTGGGTTTAAAGCGCGACTCACGGGGTTTTTCGCGCTGGTTGTGTTTCTTTCGGCGGTACCGCAGGGAATCGTCTCGGTGAGTTTTCTCGCCTCCGGGTTTGATGTGATTTTCCAGGCCGACACGGCCCAGGCGATTCGTGACGGTCTGACGGTAACGCTGGATTACTACGAGAATAGCATTCGTGATTTACGGATTCTTGCCGACGACGGTACGATCGATGAGGTGGTGAATCGTCACCTCCCTCAGGGGACCGACGGGAATGACGAAGCATCCCAGGAGATGTGGCCGGAGATTCTTCAGAGAATTCCCGCAACCGAAGCGGTGCAAGTATTTGATCAAACCGGTTCCGAGCTGGTGATGCTCGGGAATCGTGCCTTTGCGCGCCGAACGGCACCCGCGATAGCGGGGCTTGGAAATGATCCTACCGTGACCCGAGGAACCCGTGCCGGTGTACCGGCGCTGCAACTCGTAGCTCCCGTGACGGACGGTCCGGCGGCGGTGGTGGTAATTACCGCCCGCGTCCCGGAACGTCTTGAACAAACCGCCCGCACTCTCACAGAGGCCCAGGAGCTCTTCGCCCGCTTCGAGCGTCTTCGCTCACCGCTGCTGGTGGTGCTCATCGCCGTGTATGGAATATTTGCTATACCGATTCTGTTACTGTCCATCTTGGCGGGGTTCTTCCTTTCGGACCGGATTATGCGGCCCATTGAAGCGCTGGAGGACGCCACGCGGCGCGTGGCGGAGGGAGACTACAGTGTTCGTATTCTTACGCGTCCCGGGGATGATTTGGGAGTCCTGGTCGTTTCGTTCAACCGAATGGTCACGGAGCTCGACCGCGCGCGACGGCGGATGGCCCAGGCGGAGAAGGTGCAGGCGTGGCAGGAAATTGCCCAGCGCCTGGCCCACGAGGTGAAGAACCCGCTGACACCGATCAAGTTGGCCGCCGAGCGGCTGCAGCGGCGATATGAGGCGGACGCACCCGATTTTGAAGATATTCTCAATCGTACCGTCTCCACCATAACGCGGGAGGTGGATGCGCTTACGGCGTTGCTCAACGAGTTTCGTTCGTTCTCGCGAATGCCGGAACCGCAATTTGAGCCGGTCTCCGTGGCGGAACTCCTCCACCACGTGGCGGATATCTATCAGGACCAGCCGTCCGTGTCCATTTCCCTCGCTGGAGTGGCTGATGACTTGGTTATTTCTGCCGACCGGGGACAACTCCGCCAGGTGTTTGTAAATCTGATCACCAACGCGGTGGAAGCGGCCGGAGGCACCGTCACCATCCTGATTTCCGCCCACGAGGTGCAGCGCGGTCGTGAATCGATGTGCCGGGTGAGGTTAGAAGACGACGGGCCGGGCATTCCGGAAGATCTCCGGGAATCGGTATTTGAGCCCTACGTAACCAGTAAGAACCGTGGTACCGGCCTGGGGCTGGCCATCGTAGAACGTATTGTCTTTGACCATGACGGGCGCATATCCTATGAGAGTGCCCCGGGAAGCGGGACAACGTTTGTAATTGATTTGCCCGTGGAGCAGTCCGTATGACGGTACTCGTAGTTGACGATGAAGAAAGTATACGCGACATCCTCACCGATATCCTCTCCGATGAGGGATATTCCGTGCTCACCGCCGGAGACGGGTTGGTAGCGTTGGGAATACTCGAACGGGAAGTGGTGGACTGCGTGCTCCTGGATGTCTGGCTTCCGGGCAAGGGCGGGCTCCAAGTACTGGAGGAGATTCGTGACCAGTTTCCCCGGGTACCGGTGATTATGATCAGCGGACATGGGACGATTGATGCGGCAGTGAAGGCGGTCAAGAACGGCGCCTACGATTTCCTTGAAAAGCCCCTCAGTCTGGATCGGGTGATGACCGTTGTCAGAAATGCGCTCATGCTGGAAGAGCTCCGGCGAGAGAACGATGCGCTCCGAACGCAGGTTCCGGCGTATCCCAAACTGGTGGGGCAGAGCGACGCGATTGCCCGCATCCGGGAAATTGTCGCGCAGACCGCCGAGAGCGACGCCCGCGTCCTCATCACCGGGGAAAACGGTACCGGCAAAGAACTGGTGGCTCGAGAAATCCACGAACGGAGCGCCCGCCGCGATGGCCCGTTCATCGCGGTAAACTGCGCGGCGATCCCTGATACCCTTATTGAGAGTGAACTATTTGGTCACGAGAAGGGGGCCTTTACCGGCGCAGCCGGCAGTCGCAAGGGAAAATTTGAGCTGGCCCACTCAGGGACGCTCTTTCTCGACGAAGTGGCGGATATGTCGCTCAACGCCCAGTCGAAAGTCCTTCGGGCGGTGCAGGAGATGAGATTTGAACGGGTAGGGAGCGAAACCGCTCTGTCCGTCGACGTTCGAATCATCGCGGCCACGAACCGTGATGTCACCGATGCGATCACCGAGGGCACCTTCCGGGAAGACCTGTTTTTCCGATTGAATGTAGTGCCGATCCACATGCCGCCCCTCCGCCGGCGCACGGATGATATCCCGCTGCTCTTGCGCGCGTTCAACCCCACACTCTCTTTTGACCCAGACGCTCTGGAGGCATTGCGGGAACACCCGTGGCCGGGTAACGTAAGAGAGTTGAAGAATTTTGCGGAGCGAGTTAGCATTATGGCGGAAAGCAGCAACGTCACGAAGGACGAGGTCGTTCGATTCCTTGGGCGAAAGCCATCATCCGCCGGCTCGTCACCGCTTGGCGAGTACCTCTCCTTAGGTCTTTCGGAAGCGCGGGATCGGTTTGAGCGGCAGTTCCTGTCGGAGAAACTCCGGGAACACGAGTTTAACATTTCGCGGACCGCGCAGGAGCTGGGGATTTACCCCAGCAATCTTCACGCCAAGATGAAAAAATTTGGTATAGAGGCGAAGCGATGAAACCGTTAACACATCGACAAGAAGAGGTCCTCGATTTCATCCGGGAGTTCATCTCGGGTAATAAGTATCCCCCCACCATCCGCGAGATATCGGATCATTTCACCATCTCGGTGAAAGGTGCCTATGATCATGTGAAGGCGCTGGAGAAGAAAGAGCGTCTTCGGTGTGATACCAATCGCTCTCGAGCGATTGAGGTTCTCGGTGACTCCGTTCGCGATGAGGAGCAACCCGTTGCGGAAATTCCGCTCCTGGGAACGGTTGCCGCCGGGCGCCCCCTTCTTGCCGAAGAGAATCATGACGGCTTCGTCCCTGTGCCCAAGGCAATTTTGGGAAACAAACGCTATTTCGCGGTTCGGGTAAGCGGTGACAGTATGATTGGGGCGGGAATCATGGACGGTGACACCGCGATTATTGCTCACCAGGCCGTGGCCGATAACGGTGAGATCGTCGTGGCGATGGTGGATGAGGCCGTCACGCTTAAGCGCTTCTATAAAGAGCGGAATCGTGTCCAGCTCAAGTCTGAGAATCCTGCCTTTCCCCCGATTTACACACGGGACGTCCGAATCCTCGGGACCCTGGCCCATATTGTCCGCAGTTATGAGTAGTGCTCCCATTGTTCTATTTCTCGGACCGGAGGAGGGTGAGAAACGCGCTGCGGTAGAAGAGATCCGGGCGGCGCTCAAGAAGGAGCACGGCGACGGACTCGAGGAGCACTCTTTCTATGCGTTTGAGACGCCGGCGGACCAGGTAGTTGCACTGTTACAGAACGGATCACTCTTCGGCTCGGGAACGCTCGTGCGCTATCGATCGGTGGAGCATCTGAAACGAAAAGACGAGATCGAGCCGCTGCGCATATACGGCGCGTCTCCCAACCCCGAGGCAGTGCTCGTACTTGAGAGCCCCGAGATTTCGGTTTCCAAGGCATTGGATACGGTGGTAGGGGGGCGGCAGAAGCGCATCTTCTGGGAGATGTTTGACGACCAGAAGCAGGGCTGGCTGCAGGGGTACTTTCGCCGCCGAAAAGTGACGATCGATCCGGACGCGGTGGAACTGATGCTGGAACTGGTGCAGAACAACACCATCGAGCTGCGTCAGGAAGCGGATCGGCTCATCGCGTTCGTCGGGGATCGCATTACCGTCGATGATGTCGACCAGTACATGTATCACGCGCGGGAGGAGAGCATTTTCTCCCTGTTTGATGCCTTCATGGCGGAGGACCTCGATCACGCGCTGGATATCGTGGGTAAACTCCTGGCAGGCACCGAAGCGATCCAAATTGTGATCGGGTTATCGTGGCAATTTGACCGCCTCTATCATCTACAGGCGCTGCGCGAAGCGGGGGTGGTGGAGAAGAACTTGTTTCAGGAGCTCGGTCGAGTTACCGGTCAGCGAGTGAGTAGCAAACGGGTGCAGAACAACCTCATGGCGGCAACTCGCCGGTATACCCCCGCCGAATGTGCGGCGATTAAGGAGCTGATCGGGGAGATCGATGCGACGCTCCGCACCGTGCCCACTCCGTTGCACGCCTCGATCCTTGAGCAGTTCACCTACGCCACGATCGTTCGGCGGGGGGCGTGGAGTCCCACCGGGGCGCGGCGACCCTCGGCGCCGTGGCAGTTTCCCGCTCCCGCGTACCGGTAGGTGCGGCATCCCCGGTCTCCGTGTCATACCGGTTAGCGATAGATTTCTGCTCGAAGGCGTTCCTGCACGGCCGCCGCTTGGGATTCGGTGATTCCCGTACTTTTAGCGATGATATCCACGGGAGTCTCCAGTAGACTTTCCACCTGCGGAAACGATCGCATAATGCGCGCCGCCCGCTTTGGCCCGATTCCCGGGATCTTTCGTACCAACGGTGTGATCACATCCCGTTTCTGGAGCCCCGCGCGATAGGTCGTGGCAAAGCGATGAGATTCGTCGCGAACATGCTGCAGGATTCGTAGCGCCGGGGTAGCCTCCGGGAGAACGATCGGCTCGCTCCGGTGGGGAAGAAAGAGTTCTTCATTTCGTTTTGCCAACCCTACCACCGGAATCGAGAGGTCCAGTGCGGACAGTATCTCATGGGCCGCATTGACTTGGCCTTTTCCTCCGTCGATAAGCACCAAGTCCGGTGGCGGCAGTTTCTCGTTCTTGACGCGCGTGTATCTGCGGGCAATCACTTCCCGCATGGCGGCAAAATCGTCCACCTGCCCATCCTTGAGGCTGCGTATTCGAAACCGTTTGTATTGGCTTTTGTCAGGGACACCGTTGGAGAAGCTCACCAAGGCTGCCACCGTGTTGCGACCACCCACATGAGCGATATCAAATCCCTCAATTCGTAGCGGTGGCCGGGATAGGCCCAAGGCTGCTGCCAGCTCTTCCAGTGCCGGTAGATCTCCCCGTTCCCGCAGGCGTTTCTCGAGCTCTTGGCGGGCGTTTTCCGTACAGAGGCGCAGTACGGCGGCGTCGCGGCTTCCGGAGGGAGTTCGAATGGCCACCTCGGCCCCGAGCTGCTCCGCGAAAAAGCGTCGCAACGCGTCCAAATCGCCCAGAGTTGATGACGTGTACAGTTCTCGCGGGGGCGTTCCGGCAGACCCATAAAACTGGATGACGAACTCCAGGAGGTTTTCCTCGTCATCACCCGGAAGTTCGGCGTGAAACACATTGCTTCCCACCAGTTTCCCCGCCCGCATTTGGAACACGACAAACGTCGACAGCTCCGCGTGGGAGGCGTAGCCGATGTAGTCCCGTACTTCAGGATCAAAATCTACGATTCGCTGTTCCGTCTCAACCTGTTCGATCCCGTGCAGGGCGTTGCGCAACTCCGCGGCGTCCTCAAACCGAAGCTCTGCCGCGGCGCGCTCCATCTTTTCTTGGAGCTCCCGTCGGAGGTCGTCGGTTTTGCCGGAGAGTAATGACTGTATCTTCTCGATCCGCGCCATATACTCTTCATGCGACGTCTTGCCGGCGCACACTGCGGCACATCGGCCGATATGCCAGTACAGGCACGGTGTTGCGCGTGGTTTGAGATCGGCAGTGCGACATTTGCGGAGAGGATAGAGACGGTCGATGAGGTCGAGGTAGGCCTCTAAACGACCGATGCTGGTGTAGGGCCCAAAATAGCGCGATCCATCCTGAACGATCCTGCGCGTGCGAAACACCCGGGGATATTCATCAGCGGTGATTCGAATCACCGGATAACTCTTGCCGTCCTTGAGGTTGATGTTGTAGCGGGGATTGTGGCGCTTAATCAGATTGTTTTCCAATAGGAGCGCCTCGTACTCGTTGCCGGTGAGAAGATAATCGATTCGTTCCACCCGCGACATCAGCACCTTCGTCTTGATCGGCACATCATTGGAGAAGTACGATCGCACGCGGGAGCGCAAATCCTTGGCCTTTCCCACGTAAATGACGTGATCCTCGGCATCTTTCATGATGTACACGCCGGAAGAATTTGGAAATTCTCGTATGCTGCTTTTGAGTTCGTCGTAGGACATGCCGATGAAAAGAATACGAAATTATGCGAATCTCGGCGATCTACCATCGGCACATGCGTCTCATTTCTGCTGTTCTCGTCCTTCTGGCGGCTTCCGGTGGGGGGACGCTGAGGGCTCAAACTACCGCGGAAACGATTGAACTTGGGGGTAGAGCGGGGTGGGAGCTTCTCTCATCTCAGGAAAACATCATGTTTCGGGACGGCTGGCAAGGTGGCGAGGATGTGGCGCTGGCCGATTGGGGAGCCCAGGTAGATAGTACCACGGACCTGCTGGTTTCATTCGATTCGTCGTCGCAGGATCAGACCCGACGGTACCGAAGCACGCAAGACGGCGTGCAAATCAGCTCCGCCCAGCGCCGGTTTGGTGCTGCGGCGGCAGCGTTCAACGGCGCCGCATCCGTCACGTACCGCGCCACCGGCGATGCGTTGTTGGCTCCCGACACCCAACCCTCCGCGTTCACCATCGATCTGTGGCTCTATCCGCTTCGCATTACCGAAGGGGCCACGGTGCTCCGTTGGCGCGGGGCGCTCATTAACGACGGCACCCCCGTACTCCAAGAGCTGAGACTGGATATTCGGGACAACCGACTGGTGTGGAAACTCGGCAACCTCATCATGACGGCAGTCGACGGCGGGGCCCGAGAGTTCTCCACGGATCATCTGGAGGCGCGGCGGGGGCTCGTCCCGGATCGATGGTCGCATCACCAGCTTCGGTACGATCGGCGGACGGCACAACTGAGCTACCGCGTCAACGGCGCCCCCGAGTCGATTACCTACCTCACCGAAGATGGGAGCGAGGGGTCCGCGCCGGCGAGTATCCATTTTGGTGCTGACACGGGAGACGGCTTGGTTGTGGGCCGAGGCCTTCACGGATTTATCGATGAGCTGCGTATCACGCGTGACGCGGCGCGAGATCCGCGACCGGTGTCCTATTCCGGAGATCCCGGCACCGCGTATACGGAGCCCATGTCGTTGGGGGATTCCGGCGGCCGTGTGGAATCAGTGGATGTACGAGCCCAGGAGCCCGGCAGAACCGAAGTTCGCGGATGGTATCGCACCGCGGATGTGGTTGTGAGTCGCACCGCAGCGGATGCGCTTCCTTCGGAGTGGCGACGGATTCCCCAAGACGGCCGTCTTCCCATGGACGCGCAGGGCGCCTACCTGCAAATGCGGTTCGACCTTCTGGCGGACGCCGGGGGTGAACACTCACCGCGCCTCCAACACGTGGAGGTCCGATACCGTCCGCACCAGCCGCCGCCGGTGCCTCGGGGGCTTACCGGGGAAGGCACAGCCGGCGGAGTGGCGCTCTCGTGGAATCCCGTGCGGACACCTGGAGTTGCCGGATACCGGCTGTATGTCGGCGAGCGTCCCGGTAGATACTTTGGTACTGATGATGTTGAAAGTCCAATCGATGTCGGTGATGAGACGGAGTTTTCCGTGGATGGATTGCAACCGGATCGGGCGTATGTATTTACCGTGGAGAGCTATGACCAGCACGGCGAATCCAGTGGTCTCGCCAGGGAGATTCAGGTTCGAGCGGGAAGGGGACAGCCATGAAGCACCAAGAACTTCTAACGCGGGCGATCAACTCGTTTCGAGTAAATGATTATGAAGTTGCGGAACGTCTCACCTCGCAGTTATTGCAAGCCTTCCCCGACTTAGCGGCGGGCCATGTTCTGCTGGGAACGATCTATGGACGCCAGAAACGATTTGCTCCCGCCATCGAGGAGTTCAACTACGCCATTGAGTTGGAACCGAAGAACGCAGAGGCGCTGAACAACCTTGCGGTGATATACCGGCAGACCGGAGAGACCGAAAAAGCGCTGGAAATGGTTGAGCGTGCGGTGAAACGGGAGCCCAGTAACTCAGAGATCCTCTACAATCTGGGCAATATCCACAAGGATCTGGGCAACTACGACGATGCCATCGCCGCTTACGAGCGTGCCACCACCCAAGATCCCTCGCTCACCGTAGCGTACAATAACCTGGGCACGCTCTATGATGCTCAAGGGCGGCACGAGGAGGCGATCGGCGCGTTTCAGAAGGGCCTCCAGCAGGATCCCAATCATCCGACACTCCATTACAATTTGGGAAACAGTTATCAGGCGGTGGGACGCTTATCCGAAGCGCGGCAAAGCTATGAGGCCGCCCGAAAGAGTCGTCCCGGATGGGGCGATGCGCTCAACAATCTTGGAATCGTCCTGGAGCGGATGGACCAATTGGATGATGCGCAAGAAGCGTTTCAAGAGCTTATAGAAATCGAGCCGGAAAACTATACCGCCCGAAATAATCTGGGAACGGTGTTGGCGCGGTCGGGTCGGGTGGACGACGCGATTCGCGAGTTTCAGGCCGCCCTCGATGCGTCGCCACGATACACGCGGGCCGCAACAAACTTGGGCCAAGTAGCTGAGCAGGCGAGTGACCCCGGCGAATCCCGACGAATCCTGCAACGCATGCTCGACCAGGATCCGGACAATACGAGACTCCGCAAGAGCCTGGCCAAAGTGTTGGGACGGTCCGGTCTGCACGACCAAGCCGCCAGGGAATGGGAGCGCGTTGTCTCTGACGATTCCGCCGATGCCGAATCTTTGCGGGAGCTCGGACTGGCTCAGTACCGATCGGGCCACCGTGAGAAGGGTGAAGAAACGCTCACTCGCTATTCCCAGGTGCAGCCTGGAGATACGTCCTATATGGCAGATCTCGCCGGTATTCTGCACCAGGATGGACTGCATCAGGAGGCGCTGGACATGGCCAACCGCGCCATCGCCGCCGATCGCTCGGATATGACCGGGCTTTTGAGACGGTCCGAAATTCTTGCTGATATGGGCAAGGCGGAAGAGGCAAAAAGCGCTCTCGAGGATGCGGCGGCAATCGACGAGACCGATCCCGAATTGCTGACCTCTCGGGCGCGCGTCAACCGCTCCCTCGGGGACCGCACGGGAGCACTGGAAGCGGCGGATGAGCTGATTTCGCTGCAAGGTGGTCGCGGTACCTCAGACGACTTGAGCAATCTCAACCAGAGTCTCGAGCTCTATGAGCAAATGGTCAACGATTGGGAAGAAGAGCACGCCGACAGCTGGCAGCGCAACCTGGAAAAACTCGGACGGCTCGCGCAGCACGGCCGCAGTTCCACAGAGATTCCCGATATGGAGACGACTGAAGCGCAGGGCTTCGACGAGGAATCGATACCTCTGCTCAATTTTAACGGCGGCAGTGCCGGGGAAATGGAAGAGGAAGAACCGGAAGACGCCGAAGAAGCGGAAGAGTTCGAGGAAGAATACTTTCTTCCCGACGCGCTCGGCGCCGGCGGTGGGGCGGCCGGAGGTGCCTCCTCCGGTGGTGGCCCCTCCGACGGCACCGGTGGCGGAGGTGAAGACCTGCCTTCGGAACCATCCGACTTCCGTGATCTCGTAGATGACGACGGGGAAATGCCCTTTCCGGACGAAGAGCCCGATACCGGCACACTTGGTGATTCCGGTGCTGAAGCGGCCACTCCGGACGAGGACGAAGATGCCGGCGGTGGAGACGAGCCGCCGCCTATGGTCCCGCCCCTCCCGTCACGGCCGGAGCCCGGGGCTCCCCCGGCAGAGCCTGAGCCCGAACCGGAGCC
>JBMCMH010000034.1:0-21352 GCA_048614515.1 Alkalispirochaeta sp.
GTATTCCTTTGCTTCTTGACAACTGCAGCCACCGGCCCGACAATACAGGTGCTATATTCCCTAACTTAAACTCGTAGCGCCGGGCTCTCCCGACGGCTTCCTGAACAGGAAGCGCGGGGTACGTGTCCTTGTGTTACGTGACGGAGGCCATGCCCCATGTTGCATGATTTTTTGTACCACGATCCGGGGTCGATGTCGGATGCCCTTTCTTTCCTCAAGCAGCACGGCGAGGAATCGGCTGTGTTTTCCGGAGGAACCGACCTCTTTGTAGCGATTCGTGCCGGGCTCACCATGCCCCAGCACGTGGTAGATCTGAAAGGAATCGATGAGCTCCATACACTCGCGTGGAGTGATACGGAGGGCCTGTCGATCGGTGCCTGCGTGACCGTGAACGAACTCGTTGATTCCGCAGTTGTCAGAGAGAAGTTTCCGGTGCTTCACGCCGCCGGAAGTGAGTTGGCCACGTTCCAGCTTCGAAACCGCGCCACGGTCATCGGCAACATCGTTACCGCCAGTCCCTGCGGCGACATGTCTAGCCCGCTCCTGGTTCATGGCGGTCGTGTCGTGTTGAGTAGCGCCGCCGGTGAACGGAGCATGCCCTTGGGCGAGTTTGTTACCGGTGTAAAGCGCACGCTCATCCGGCCGGATGAGATCGTGTCGCGGATCATTGTTCCCACGGACTGGGCCGGCGCGGTTGGGGGATATGAAAAGCTCAAGCGTATTAAAGGGCACGACCTTGGAGTGGTGGCGGTGGCGATGATCAAGAGTGCCGCCGGTATCAGAGTGGCGATTAGTTCGGCCGCGCCGACGCCGTTGCTCTTGCCGGATTTTCCCGTTACCGCAACCACAGAAGAAATTCAAAAGACGGCACAAGAGACGATTAAGCCCATCGATGATGTTCGTGCTACGGCTGAGTACCGGGCCTTTATGGTGGATGTCTATATTCGCCGCTTGATGGAATCCCTGGAGGACAAGACATGAAGACAGTTCATTTTACGATAAACGGTGAGACCTACGAGCGGGACGTTGCGGAGCACAAGACGCTGCTGCATTTTCTCCGCGAGGATCTGGGGTATACCGGTACCAAAGAAGGGTGCGGAGCCGGTGAGTGCGGAGCGTGCACCGTAATTCTCAACGGTAAAGCAGTTAACTCCTGTTTGGTATTGGCGGCTGAAGCGGACGGAGCGGTAGTCGAAACGATTGAAGGGGAGGCCACCGGGAACGATCTCACCGAGATTCAACGCGCATTTGACCGGAACCACGCGGTGCAGTGCGGATTTTGCACGGCGGGCATGGTGATGACCGTAAAAGATCTGTTTCGGCGAAACGCCCAGCCAACCCGTCCGGAGGTGATCGAAGGAATTGAAGGCAATTTCTGCCGGTGCACCGGGTATGAACAGATTATTGAAGCGGTCCTCGATGCCGCTGAACACGGGGCCGCCGCGGAGATTGCCGCGCGGGATGCCGGTGAAACGAAGGAGTCCTCTGATGCTTGAAACAGTACCTGCCGGCGACCTGAAATCGGTCGGACAAAAGACGCGCCGAATTGACTCTGTGGAAAAGCTCACCGGTGAGGCTACGTACGTGAGCGATATGGTGCTCCCGGGGATGCTTTACGCGCGGGTGAAGACAAGTCCGCACGCTCGGGCGCGGATCGTATCAATTGATACCTCCAAGGCGGAGGCGATGACCGGGGTGCGTGCGGTGATTACCGGCCACGACATCGGCTATAAGCTTGGCCTGTATGTGGTAGACAAGGACATTCTCGCCCGAAATGAAGTACGCCACTTCGGCGAGGGAGTTGCCGCCGTCGCCGCCGATACATTGGAGATCGCGCAAAAGGCGGTGGAGGCGATTCATGTCGAATATGAAGAGCTTGAACCGGTACTCCACCCCAAAGACGCGGTGAAGGATGATGCGCCGCTGGTGCATCCGGACCTGGGCTCCTATTCCTACATGGAAGCGGCGTTTACGCCCAAGCCGGGCACCAACATCGCCAACCATACGAAACTGCGCAAAGGTGATGTGGACAAAGGCTTCGCGGAGAGTGAATGGATCGTCGAACGGGAGTATACCAACCCCTCGGTCCAGCACGTTCCCATGGAGACTCACGTGGCGATCGTGCAGTGGGGTAAGAACGACCAGGTGCATATTTGGTCCAGTGCCCAGTCGCCGTACACGCTGCGGAACCTCTTTGCCGTGGCGTTTGAGCTTCCCCACCGGAATATTCGAGTGGAAGTACCCTATGTGGGCGGCGGCTTCGGTGGAAAGGCAGGAATCGGAATCGAACCGTTGGTGGCCCTGCTGAGTCGCGCGGCCAAGGGGCGTCCGGTAAAGCTCACGGCTACCCGGGAGGAGGAATTTAGCCTCCTACCGTGTCGGAGTCAGCTTACCTACCAGATTAAAACCGGAATCTCGAAAGAGGGCAAAATCCTTGCGCAGGAGATGACGATGTATTGGGACTCCGGGGCGTACGCCGACTACGCGGTAAACGTCACCCGCGCTTCCGGCTACAGTGCCGGCGGGCCGTACGAGATCCCCAACGCCACGGTTGATGCGTATACGATTTATACCAACAAGCCGTTCGGTACGGCGTACCGCGGGTTCGGTCATGTAGAGTTCTTTTGGGGATTGGAGCGACACATGGACCTGGTGGCACAGGCGATCGGCATGGATCCGTTGGAGTTTCGTCTCAAGAATGCGCTGCAACCGGGAGACACCACGCTCACCGGCGAGAAGATTACCGAGCATACCGGCAATATAACCGCCTGCCTGGAGAAGGCAGCGGAGATGATCGGTTACGGGTCGGTGACGGAGGCTGAAACGGCGAAGGCTGCGGCCCATGGCAAGAAGATCGGCAAGGCCGTAGTGGGTCTTCACAAGGCCCCGGCGATGCCGCCGTTCACCGCAACCACGGTGATCCTCAAGATGAACGAGGACGCCACGGTCACCGCCAATCTGACACTTACCGACTATGGCCAGGGTACCTACACCGCCGTAGCTCAGATGATCGCCGAGCGCTTGCGGATGCCGATGGATCGGGTGAAGGTGGCGTTTGAGTCGGATACGGATCGTGATCCCTACGACTGGCAGACGGTGGCTTCCAAGGGGCTTCTGCTCAGTGGGAATGCCGCTATCCTCGCTGCCGATGACCTGGTGGCCACAGCCTATGAGGATGCAGCACAGGTGCTTCGGGCGCATACCCGTGATTTGGATCACGATGCCGACGGGGTCTTTCTGAGGCATCATCCGGACCACAAAGTGACCTGGAGGCAGCTCGCCATAGGATACGCCTACCCCAACGGGAACGGAATCGGCGGTCCGTTGGTGGGGGTCGGGCGATACATTGCGCAGGGTCTGACTCATCTGAACAAAGAAACCGGCGAGGGAAGCCCGGCATTGGATTGGACGTATGGTGCGCATGGCCTGATCGTTGCAGTTGATCCGGAGACCGGAGAATACGACGTGCTCAAGGTGGCGTCCGTGTTTGATGCGGGCCGTGTTGTTAATCCCGACGCGTTTCGGGGCCAGGCGATCGGTGGAATGATCCAGGGACTCGGTACCGCCACCGTGGAAGGGTACATCTACGATAAGAAAGGGCACTTGCTCAATCCGAGTTTTACCGACAACAAGATTCCCACCGCCAAGGATATTCCCCTGGAGATTGAAGTGTTTGGCGTGGAGACGCCCCAGGTGGATGGACCGTACGGTGCGCGGGGTATCGCGGAGCACAGCATGATCTCCGTGGCTGCGGCGCTGGGGAACGCGATTCAACACGCCACCGGGGCCGAGGTGACGCATATGCCGCTGCGGCAAGAGGACGTGTGGCGTGCTCTCAATC
Organism: Alkalispirochaeta sp.; assembly: GCA_048614515.1. Classification (GTDB taxonomy): domain Bacteria; phylum Spirochaetota; class Spirochaetia; order DSM-27196; family Alkalispirochaetaceae; genus Alkalispirochaeta. The sequence continues at coordinate 3,842 of JBMCMH010000034.1, forward strand.
GCAAAGTCGCCGTAGACAACTGGATCACCAAGAGTCCGTTGGGCAGCTGTAAGTCGGCGCCGGAGCTGCAAAAGTACAAGTGCGATTAACCGCATGACAATTGTGAACGCCCGCCTCCGTGGACGAGACGGCGTCTGGTCGATCGATACCGCCGGTGACACGATCACGGCGGTGCGGTCGGCGGACTCCGCAGCCCCAACGGCATCGGAAGAGATTATCGATGCCGCCGGGGGGCTGGTGACCGAGAGCTTCGTCAATGGACATCTCCATCTCTGTAAGGTGCACACGCTGGGTCTTTTGGGCGACTCTGCCCTGACGGAGTACCATGGCTCCGGGATGGGCGGCGCCATGACGGCGATTGAGCTGGCGGCTGCAGTTAAGGACCACTACCGGCAAGACCTCCTCGTGCCGAGAATTCGACGCGCAGTAGAGCAGGCAGTGTGTCACGGTACCAGCGTGATTCGAGCGTTCGCCGATACCGACACGCGCGCCCGGATGGAAGGGGTGCGGGCGGTGATGCAGGTCCGCGATGAATATCGCGATCGGATCGCGGTCGAGGTGGTAGCGTTTCCACAGGACGGGGTGGTTCGGGATCCCGGTGCGATCGACTGTGTGCGGCAGGCGCTGGAAGAGGGGGCGGATGTTGTCGGGGGTATCCCATGGATCGAACTGACCGAGGCCGATATGCAGTCCCATGTGGATCAGATGATGGACGTGGCAGTGCACTATGATCGACCGGTCTCCATGTTGGTAGATGACGCCGGGGATCCGACGCTCAAGACCACCGAAATGCTCGCGGTCGCCACGCTCACTCGAGCGCTGCAGGGGAGAGTCACCGCTCAGCACGCACGGGCGATGGCACTGTATCCTGAGCCGTATCGCCGCCGGCTATTCCAACTCTTGTCCAAGGCCGGGATCGGCGTGGTGAGCGATCCCCATACGGGACCGCTTCATGCAGATATCGATGGCCTGAGGCGCGCCGGCATTCCCGTAGGGCTTGGTCAGGACGACAATGCCGACGCGTATTATCCGTTTGGTCGTAATAATATGCTGGAGGTGGCGTTCCTCGCGGCGCATCTGTTATGGAAGACCTCGTCAGATCAGATGGATGCGCTCTATGACATGATTACCGGTGATGCAGCGCGGGTGCTGGGACGGGATCATTCCATCGAGCACGGAGCTCCGGCCCACCTGGTGGTGCATTCCGCCGAAACGGTGCGGGACCTGCTGACCGAACATGAGGCGCCGCGATATGTTGTCTATGGTGGCACTGTTGTCGCTAAGGAGGGTGTGTTGGTATGAATTTCCCCGGCATTCGGCCTGGTATGTCGATTACAATCCGTCGCACGGTGGGTGACGATGAGACGTATGGAAATCATCTTCCCGATGAAATGGAGAAGCTTCTCTCGTCCCCGGGACTGGTTTCCCTCATGATTGAGGCGTCGGTGCGTATGATCGATCCGCAGCTTCCCGATGGGTTTCTGTCGGTGGGTAAGGGATCGGAGGTGGTGCATGAGCATCCCACAGTGGTGGGATCAACGGTGGCAGTGACGGTTCGAGTGGCGGCCTTTGACGGGTATCACATCACGATCGAGATGGAAGCTTCCGATGAAGTCGGTGTATGTGGTCGGGGCACGCACACGCGGTCGATCGTTAACAAGCGCTGGCTCGATCTCAAGATTGCCCGCCGGCTGGCGAGCGTATAGCGTCTGCTCCGTGGATTGCATTGTCCCCGCCGCCGGGTCATCGCGGCGTATGGGAGCTCCCAAACAGGCGATGGAACTCGATGGTCGTCCGCTCCTCGCGATTGCCGTGGAGCACGCGCTGCAGGTGTGTTCCCGGTGTATCGTCGTGACGGGCGCCAACCACGCCCCCGTGCAAGAAGTGATCCCGCAGCGGGCGGGCGTGCACGAGGTGTACAATCCCGATTACCAGCAGGGAATGCTCTCCTCCATTGCGATGGGTGCGCGCTATGTTCACACCCCGTGGTTTTTCGTGGCCCCTGCGGATATGCCCCGCCTCTTTCCCAGTCTGTACCGCTCGCTCCTCGAGGTTGCTCGGGAGTATGATCAGGATTCGGGTCCGGCGTCGATCTTTCCAGTTTACCAGGGAATGCGGGGCCACCCGGTGCTGGTGTCCCGACGCGTAGTTCCCGACCTGCTGCGGTTAACTTCGGAATACCGCACGATGCGCGATTTTCTGGGGCGGTACGATTCATTAGATGTCGCCGTCTCCGAGGTCGGAATAACGGTAGATATTGATACTCCGAACGATATTGCGTCAGCCGAAGATACCCGCGGGAAACGGCACGAACAGTACGAACCGAAACAATCCGTAGAAGAAACCGACCGACATTAGCGCGATCAAAATAGCGCGAGTCGTACCTTGATGACCGCGAAACGTGATGATGCCCATAAGGACTACTCCCACCACGCCGGCGACTAACAGGCCGACCAACGGAACGAGCGCCGTCCAGACTACCAGCGCGCCCATGAGGGTTCCGGATCGGCGGTGACGCGTTGCGGAGTCCCCCTCGGCCATGGCAATCACCGGCCCGTGCCCGATTAGAGTCAATACCGCCAGGACAAGCGCAGTGATAAACACGATTCCCGCCACAACTTGGGGAAAGATGCGACTCAGCGGGCGGAAATTCCCCGCCTCCACAAACCAGTAAACGGAAACAAGGATGACCGAAAAAGCGGAGATGAGATTTCGCGTTCTGACGGTCATAGCGTGTCCTCCGAGTGCTCCTGTGTGAGCTGCTTCACCGCCTGCAATGTTCCGCCTTTGCCGCGCCGCTCACGGATTTGCACGATAATTGGAGCGGCAACCGACACCACCGTTAACGCGATGAGAATCAGTGATATTGGTCGGCCGAAAAACACGGAAGCCAGCGAACCGCGCGCCCGGCCCATAAGCAGTGATTGCGTGAGTCCCTGTTCGGCGATGGGTCCCAAGATGAGCCCCAATACAATTGGCCCCGGCATGAAGCCGGCTTTTCGAAGCGCATGGGCGGCCAGACCGACTCCTACCATAGTGTAGATGTCGGCGATGTTGTTGTTGATAGAATAGGAACCTACCATAGACAAGAAAATGATCAGCGGGGCCATCGTTTGCACCCTGACCCGCTGCATGAGGCGAGCTACCGCGCGGCCCAGGAGTAGTCCGAGAGGAAGCATCGCCAGGTTCGCAAGGATTAACGAGAAGAGAAACGCGTAGGTGATCGCTCCATGGGAGGTAAACAGTTCTGCACCGGGGCGCATACCTTGGAGCAGCAGTGCGCCGAACAGAACCGCCGCCGGTGGAGCCCCAGGAACGCCCAGGGTGAGCATCGGTATCAACGCACCGGAGACGGACGCGTTATTGGCCGTTTCCGACGCGGCGACGCCCTCCATCGAACCCTTGCCGAAGGCGTCCTTGTTGCGACTGGTACGAATCGCTTCGTTGTAGCTGACGAGGCCGGCAATATTTCCGCCGGCACCGGGGATGATTCCGATGATTGTTCCAAGCACGGCGGATCGAATCATCAGCCATGGGCGTCGCAGCAGACGGTGAAACACTCGGGTCACCATTTTGCGCTGTCGCTTGTAGGGAATCACCGCACCGGACTCATGACTCTCTTCTACCATTCTCAGTACTTCCGGAATACAGAAGAAACCGATAAGCGCCGGAATAAGGGCGATGCCGTTCTGCAACGCCACCGTACCAAAGGTGTAGCGGACCGAACCTTCAATCGGTGCGATCCCGATCGTGGAGATCAGTAGTCCGATACCACCGCCAACGAGCCCCTTCAACGTGGACCGCGGGGATACTGCAGCAATAATCGTCAGTCCAAACGCCGCCAGCCAGAAATACTCCGGCGGGCCAAAACTCAGACTGGCTCGCGCCAGCGGTGGTGAGAGGAAGATCAGAAATACAACGCCCACCACGCCACCAAACACCGAGGCCAGCGTGGCAGTAACGATCGCGCGATACGCCTCACCCTTCTGCGCCATGGGAAACCCGTCGAAGGTTGTGGCGATCGCCGAAGGTGTTCCGGGAGTATTGATGAGGATGGCGGAGAAGGAGCCGCCGTAGATCGCTCCGGAGTAGATCGCCCCCAGAAGTACCAGTCCGTGAATCGGTGCCATACCGAAGGTAAACGGTACCAGCAGCGCGATCGCCATGGTCGCGGTAAGTCCGGGAAGTGCACCTACCAAGATGCCGGCGCCCACACCGAGTATCACGAGGAGAAGGCTGATGGGATCGAGAACTCCCATCAGCGCTTGAGTCAGCATAGTACCCATTGGGTTAGGTTATATCTCTCCCAGCTCGCGGAGTACGGTACCGATTTCTTCCGTCTTGCGGTCTAGGTACGTGGCAAACTCCGTAGCTCCGATGGCGTGGATCACAAAGCCGAGCTCTTCCATTTCCGTCACGAACTCCTCATTGGCGCTGACTTGATCGAAGGCTTCTTCCAACGTGGCCACGATCTCATCCGGAGTCTCCGGAGGAACCGCTACCCCCCGGTCTATTCCGGCGGTCATTTCGAGTCCTTCTTCAATAAAGGTTGGCACGTCGGGAAGCGCTTGGAAGCGCTGTTCCGTACCGATCGCCAGAACTTTCATATCACCGCTGTGCGACAGCAGATCGGTGGAGTTGGCCAGAAGCGCGTCGGTATGGCCGCCAAGAAACGCCGCTACGGAAGGAGCCGCGCCGGTGGCCGGAATATAGGTAAACTCAGTGTCCGTCAGGTACTGCATCTGCAAGAGCGCCAGGTGGTGGCCGGAGTGCGTGCCGGATCCACTGACGGTGATTTCGCCCGGATTGTCCGCTGCGTAGTCGAGGAGATCCTGGAGCGAATCGAATGGGCTATCCGGGTCCACCGCCAGTCCGATTGGGGTGGACTGAAACAGATAGACCGGCTTGAGTTCCTCGGTCTCGAATCCCGCATTTTCCCGAACCATGGGCTGGATGATGATATGCGGCACGTTGTTGCCGGTGACCGTATATCCGTCGGGACGAGCCTTTACCAAGTTTGACCACGCTAAGGCCCCTCCGGCGCCGGGCTGATGCCGAATGACCACATTCACTCCAAGAGCATCTTCCAGGTACTGCTTCTGGTACTGCGCGGTTACATCGGACTGCCCACCGGGATTGAACGGAATGACATAGGAAATGGCTCGTGTGGGAAACGAGTCTTCCGCTTGACCGGAAGCGGTTGCGTGAGCCGCAATCAGAACGAGAGCGGCAACGACGAGGACAATTACCCGGCTCCGCCGAGTGAGGGTGGTATTCATGGAACCTCCTGCTTTTAGCGTCGCGAAAATATCTGGGGATTTACGACGTACCGCGGTCTAAGACCGGTAAGCACGCGTACCAACTCATCCATACCGAGCACCATATTCTGATGGTGGCTTTCTTCAGAGTACCAGGCGATATGCGGGGTAACGATCGCGTTCGGGAGCGTCAGGAGCGGTTCTGTGCCCACTGGGGGCTCCACCTCCAACACATCGATACCTGCTCCGCCAATCGAGCCGGACTGTAACGCGTCCTCTAACGCAGGAATATCAACGATTGCGCCTCGGGCGGTGTTGACCACGACGCTGTGTGGTTGCATAACCGCCAGAGCTGCTGCGTCGATCATATGATAGGTTTCATCGGTGAGGGGGCTGTGGACGGTGAGATAGTCTACGCGCTCGAGCATCGGATACAACTCGTACGCCCGTTCTACCTGAAGCATCTCAAAGATATCATCATCGACGTAGGGATCGTAGGCGACCACCTTCATGCCGAGGCCTTGTGCCAGGCGCGCGCTGTGACGACCGATACGTCCCAGTCCGATGATCCCATACCGGCGGTCGCGCAACGTGTGGATGGGGCGCACCGGTTTGTAGTCCCAACCCCCGGCCTGAGTATGGGGGATAAGCTCGTGGATCTTGCGGCCCACCGACAGCGCCAATGTGATCGCATGTTGGGCGACCTCTTCGCTGCAGTATACGGGACAATTGGACACCGGAATGCCTCGGGCGGTGGCCGCATCAACATCGACCACGTCAAATCCCACCGATAACGTCATAATGAGTCGACACCGTTCCGCGGCGTCGATCATCTCGGCGGTCACCGGATGCCCGATCAGAACGAGTGCGGACGCCTCCCGTAGCTCTTCCATGATCCGGCTATCCGACAGGCCCTCTGTAGATACAATCGTTGCGTCTGCTTCCGCCGCGCGGCGCCTGAAGTACTCAAGATCGGGAAACTTCATGAACAGTCTGTTGCCGAGAAGTACAATCTTTGTCACCGAATTGCTCCCACCATGCTCTCGTCATACGGCAAACCGTTCAATTGCGCAATTGTTCAGCTCCGCGGACGACAGCCGGTATCCGCCGGTGGTCGTGTATATCAAATCATGATGATAGAAATAGAGTTAGTGTAATATTGTTATTTATTGGCAGAATGAATTGGTGCACGGGGAGATTCACTTCCTTTGCACGCAAAAGGGCGACAGCATGTGCTGTCGCCCTGTCCCCGTGGTGCTGTTTCCGCACTCGTAATAGCTGTGCGGGGTCGATTAGCCCCGCTTGATTTCTATCTGTCGTGGCTTCGCTTCCGGCTTCTTGTGAAGCTGCACCGTCAGTACACCATTGCGGAACGTTGCGTCAATCTGACCGGCGTCCGCATCTTTTGGCATTGCGAAGCTGCGGTAGAATGATCGGGCGGTCCGTTCCCGTACGATAAACTCGTCCGAGTTCTGAGCGCCTTCCTCTGCAGTGTTTTCCTCCTGGGCGGATGCGGAAATCACGAGCAGATCGTTCTCGACGCGTACATCTATCTGATCTTCACTCATTCCGGGAAGATCCGCTTCTATGACGTACATGTTGTCGTTCTGCCGGATATCAACCGCAGGCGATCGATCATTCCAACTTGGCATGTTGCCAAAGACGGACTCAAAGAGCCTATCAAAATCGTTCCGGGTGTTTCCTCGGTGGCCGGAACATCGTGTTGTGGTGGGTCGTCGAACAGTTAGATAATTCATATCCTTCCTCCTACTAATTCGTGCAGCGGGTGTTATCGGCCGGAGCCCGGGCCCGAACCGGCGCCCCTCTGGTCTCCGCCGTACGCCATGTCTGCACGGCTTGTTCACACATATATAAGCATCAACCGTGCCAACTTTACTCACAGACCGAGGAAATGACGTAAATCTATATCTAAAAATAAGTTACAGTGATTGAGAGAAGCGGGTCTGCTGAAACTATCGGAATGATCGCTCAGGCGCACGCGTCGTTTTGATACAGCGTCAAAAATACCCGCCTATGGCGTGTCAATATGACACAAAGGAGAGGTCGCCACGCGCCGGCGTGGGCAGAGACGGAACAAGCTTAATCCCTGAGACGGTGGGATTGCGGGGATCTGTTCATTCCGTTCCGTAAAATGGCGTGCGGCGGCGGGAACCGACATCTGCGAGGGACCGCCGCGTTTTACCGTCATTGCGTAGAATCGCGAGCCGAGGTAAGCGCGGCGGCGTACCATTCAAGATCGGCGAGAAAATCATCCGCCCAGCTCTGAATGTCTTCGCGGTCCGTGATACCAGCCTCGTCAAAGACGTCTTGGACCGCCGGTACCGGCATTGAACGGGGGGTGGTGACCAGTCCCACCCCGGCTAACATCGACCGGAGTTGTTCCATGGCGCGTACCCCGGCAAAGGGTCCGTAAGAATAGCTGGCCAGGGCGGCGGGCTTGCGGTGAAACTGGTCTATGTAATGGGCGATAATGTTTGACAGGGCGGGAGGAACGCTGTAATTGTATTCTCCGGTGACGAAGACGTAGGCCTCGGCGGAGGCAAACAGATCTCCCACCTGCTCCACTGCGGAAGGCGCGCTTCCTACTTCATAATCAACCATTCTTCGCTCCAAGAGCGGGAGCTGGAACGTCTCCGGGTCAACCATAATAACGTGGTGGCCTCGTGTTGTCAGTTTGTGTTCAAGAAAACGCGCTAGGCGGATTCCCAGGCGTCCTTCTCGTACCGAACCATATACCAGTGCGATCGTCATTCAAACCTCCGGGTGGCAAGGGTACCCGGAAGCAAGCATTCCGAAAAGTGCTCGCTCCTTAAATGTTTAAATCGGGATGTGCTGATACCTGAAGCCCACCATAGTATGTTGCCGGCGTCCTCGGGGTAGGACGTCCTGTCCGGTATTATAGTGCCAGCGATGGTCAAAGAGATTCATCGGGTCCCGCATCGCCTGCTCGCCAATGGTGATCGCATGGGCTATGGCCACGCCCCGGCGTTGCAGATTATCCAGACCTACCTGATGCGTGGCGCTGATCCGAGGAAACTGCATGTCACTCACCACAACCACGTCTGCCACCGCAGACTCACCCTCGGCGCCCACCTGCTCCAATGCTGCCTCTAAAGCAGGGGAGATGTCCGCGCCCCCGGTGTGGGGGGCGTCGAAAAACCGGTGCAACGCGAGCACGTCTCCTTCCCGGACACGACTGGGAGAGCCGGCGCTCATCGGTCCTCCAGAGGCGTGATCCTCCGGACCGGGTGCTCCGTTCGGGATTTCTCCCATCGATATCCCGGAGACGGAGGGCCGTTCATGCGTCGGGGGTTCCAGCGCGACGCGCCGGAGTCGGCCCCGCACGGCAAATATGTATATCCGACGCTGGTAGGCGATAGCGGACCGGACCATCCCAAATAGAATGCTCTCCGCGATCTGCATCGGCATGCCGTCCATTGATCCGGATGTGTCGAGACACACGACGAGTGGTCCCGGCCGAAACTTCGGCCGAACCCGTTTCCACGCGTGTATCGTTCGGGATGTGGTGATTACCCGTATTCGCCGACTGTGGAGTGCCAGTACATCCTGCTCCGCCAATTTCCGAGCAAAGAGATCCTCGGTCGGTGGCGTTGCCAGAAGTGCTATCTCGCTGGGGAGGGCCGACTGTACACTGCTTGTGCCGTGGAGACCATCGATATCGCCAAGGCCCGCATCAGACTCATGTGTGGAGACGCTTTCCACCGGTGTCTTACGCCAGACCAGCCGCACCTCGGGTTGGGAGATTCCCCGCACGAGCGCCTCGGTGAGGCGTTGCATGTCACTATCTGCCTCCAAGCGGGCATGGGCGTGCTCCAATCGGTGCCAGGGTACCTGGGCGGGGTTCTCGGCAAACATGTCCCACTCCGCAGGCCTGCGAAACAGCGTCCGACATCGTCGGTCGGCATCGGCCGCATCGGGAATGACGCGGTTGAGATGGTCCGCCAGTGGAGTCACCGCGCGCCGTAACGCCCGCTCCTGCGTCGTCTCCCGTTCGAGATCTTCACAGACAATCCGTGTCTCTTCCATCAAACGGTCTACTGCCTGCACCGCTAGGGACGACGGGCAATGGTGGAGTCGGTGAGCGATCACACGCCATTCAGACTCCGCCGAGGGAAAGCGTCGACGATATTCCTCGAGTCGGGTTTCAGGAGCACTCGCGCTCCCAGCCGGGCGCAGTGTGGACCGTGTCATTCCCTCATCCAAATCTTGCCATACATCTTGGAACCAGCGAGACACCGCATCCGCCACGAGATCCGCCACGTTCTCCGTGAGCGACTCCAATGTGCCGGACTTCAAGAGGGAATAGAAATGTACCAGGCTGCGGGCGATGGGTCGCGGAAGGTCGCGGGCGGTGGCGGCGGAGGGGCGGCCGCCGTGGCGCTCACCGGTGAGAAAATGGTAGAGCTCGCGATACACCGCCCCTCGAGTTCTGTGCATGGCTCCTACCTCAGGGAGAAGATGACTCCAGCGACGACAGAGCGGCGTGCACATCAGTCTGAAGGAGTGCAAATACCTGTTCCGCTTCAGCCATACCCTCGTCGAGCATTTCCGCGTAGCTGCGGTGAACGAACAGGTGAGAGGCCGCCTCGTCATCGGTCAGTACACGGTATCCGGCAATGCGCTCGAGCGTCGCCTGTACCTCGTCGCGAATCGCCGTCAGTTCTTGTTTGATATCTTCCTGCTGAGACGCGGCGGGATCGATGCGGTGCTGAACGGTTCGTCGAACCGGTCGAGTCTCCAGTGCGAACACCTGCCCGTCTATTTCAACCGAATCGTCGGAGATGCGCCGAATCGGCAGACGTTCGGAATAGGCGTAGTCATCGCTTTCGCCATAGAAGAATACGTCCGTATCCTGACTCTCATTCTCGCTGAGACTCTCAAAGTCAACGATCCAGATGAGCGCAACGTGATCATCAACAAACTCATCGATGCGATAATATTCGCCGCGATACCGCACCGGTTCCATGGCATCTTCCTCCGACTCACTCGTGGTTGCGCCGTGGAGGCGGTTGAGTGCGTCGTCCAACCGCCGACGTACCGTGTCCGGGTCAAACCTACCGGAGGTGGTATACCGGCGCAGAGCCTCCTCGATTATCGTATTGACCACGGGAATGTCCGCTTCTTGGGACCAGAGACACTGGCGAAGAATAATGCAGTCCACGGCGTTTACCGCGGTGCGGTCATTGAGCAGCGCACTGGTCCGCAAGAGCCGTGCCGCTTGCCGCCATCGCCGGTCGCTCACCTCAATGGGGCTACCCCCGGAATCGTCCCGAGTCATGCTGTTGTGGCGGGCGATTCGTTCGCGAATGTCGACGATTAAAGACGCTACATCGGAGGGGATCGTGACGCCGTCGCGGGCGTCGGTCCATTCATCGAGCTCATCTGCGGAGATCTTATCCTCGGGACTTACCGGGTCCCCGTCTAAGGGGTCCGTTTCCTGCAGCAGGCGGATAAAGGCATCGGTCTCTTGAACCGGAGATACCGGCAACCGCAGCAGGAAGCGATCCCACAGGTTTCGCAATCCCGGTTCTTCCGGAACCAGCTGCCCCGCCGCCCCGATGACGGTACGCAGCGGAAGCTGCAGCTCTTCGCTGCCATTCCGGAAACGGTGTTCGTTAATCGCGGTGAGCAACGTATTCAGAATCGGCGAAGAGGCGTTCCAGATCTCATCGAGGAACACGATTTCCGCGCTGGGAAGGAACCCGTCCACCACTCGTTCAAAGCGATCTGCATCTTTGAGGCGGCTGATCGAGACGGGGCCAAACAGTTCCTCCGGCGTTGTGAACCGTCCGAGAAGGTATTCGAAGGTCTTTGCGTCTCGAAAGGCGAAGGAGATTCGCCGGGCCAGCAAACTCTTGGCGACTCCCGGCGGCCCATACAGAAAGGTGTTTTCGCCGGCCGCGGCGGCCAGCAGGGTGAGCCGAAGCGTCTCTTCTTTTTCCAGAAGGCCTTCGCTGAGCGCAGCGATCAATCTCCGTATCCGGTTTGAGAGCATAGTGATACTGTTCTCGGTTTCAACAGCGGCTGTCAAGCGCGGTAGGTGCCGACCGGCCGAGTTCGCCGCCGCGAGAGGTAGTCTCCACCGGTTCGATTCGATAGCATACACCGCTATGGACAAAGCTCGACAGGAAGACCACCTCATGTGGAATGAACTTGATCGCAACACGCTCGTAGATACGCCGGTGTTTACCCTCGTGCGCAGTCGCCGTCGGGCGGCGGACGGCCGCGAGGCGGACTATTACGTAATGGACGCACCGGACTGGGCGAATATCGTGGCACTCACAGACGACCCTGAAGGACGCCGATGTTTTGTGATGGTTCGACAGTTTCGTCACGGAAGTATGGGGATTAGTCTCGAATTTCCCGGCGGTGTGGTTGATCCCGGAGAAGATCCCACCACCGCGATTATTCGTGAGCTCAAAGAAGAAACGGGCTTTGTGAGTGAGCAGGTGCGCTATTTGGGCAGCGTAAATCCGAATCCGGCGCTTATGGGGAACCGGTGTCATACATATCTGGCGGAGACGTGCATCCATCCGGGGGGCGGACAAAACCTTGATGAGAACGAGATCATCGATGTAGAGCTGGTGCCGGTGGAAGATCTGGTGAGTGGAACCCGCAACGGCGAATTTGACCACGGCATGATGCACGTGGCCTTGGAGTTTTACCTCAGACAGAAGACGGCTGGTGGAGGGGAGCACAACACCCCTCCCACGGGGGAGGGCGTGTAATCACAAAGAGGCGCCGGCCGGATTCGAACCGGCGAATGAAGGCTTTGCAGGCCTCTCCCTTACCACTTGGGTACGGCGCCGTGCGAGTGCCTACAGTATTCAATTCAGGGTCGCTTTGTAAAGGCCCCGCGCGCTCTGCCTATCCCGCTACGGCACTCACGAAGCGGTCTACCAACGCTTCGATCCTACCCATGGCGCTGCGCCAGAACGCGGGGGATTCGATATCAACACCGGCTTCCGCCGTTACCGCCACGGCGTCCATGCGCCCCGTTTCCCGCAACAGGCGCCGATAGCGTTGCGCAAATCCCTCGGGAGTTTTGGCGTACTGATCGTATAGCCCTAACGCAAAGAGTTGGCCGAAGGCGTATGGAAAGTTATAAAACGCCAGTTCCGGTCGGTAGTAGTGCCCCTTCACCGCCCACATGTAAGGGTGTAATTCTTCCGGGTTCAACGCCGCACCGTACGTTGCCTTCTGGGCGGAGAGCATCATTTCCTTCAAATCTCTTGCGGAGACCTCCTGTTGAGCGCGGCGCTCCATGAGATCTCGCTCAAATAGGAAACGCGACAGGATGTCCACAATTACCTGGGTGCTTCCTTGCAGAAACTGTTCCAGAATATAGATTGCGTTTTCACCGTCCGCCTGTTCGAGGGCGCTGTAAAACACCAGCGTCTCCGAGAAAATACTCGCCGTCTCCGCCAGCGTCATCGGATAGTGCCGTTGCATCGCCGGTAGATCTCGAAGTTGATGGGAATGCCACGCGTGACCCAACTCATGGGCTAACGTGCTCATGCCGTCATAGGTGCCGTCAAAATTCGCCAGAATTCTACTCTCGCCGGGAATGGGAGCATCGATGCAGTACGCGCCCCCAACCTTGCCCGGCCGCGGGAGCGCATCGATCCACTGTTGCTGCTGCGCATAGCGAATAAACTCCGCTTGGTCCGGATCGAACTCCGCGATTCGTCGGCTAATAAACTCCATCGCCGTTGCGTAAGACCACGTGGTAGTGTCTGTACCTACCGGCGCAAAGATGTCGTAGAATGAGAGCTGAGGCAGGTCCAGCGCGCGCGCCTTTGCGGCGAGATAGCGGTGAAAGATCGGCAGCGATTCCTGCATCGTTGAGATGAGCGCGTCCAGCGCCGGTCGGCTGAGACGATTCTGGCGGAGAGAGCGTTCCATGGTAGATTCCCAGCCGCGCCGGGAGTTGAGCGTGTGCGTGGCTCCCTTCACGCCATTTATGGCGAACGCCAGCGGCGTCTCAACGCGTTCCCACGCAGCAAGTTCCTGCTTCCACGCGCGACGCCGGACCGACCGATCCCGGTGAAACGCCAACGCCCGTAACTCAACCACCGTCTTTCGGACTTCCTGGCCGTCTTCCATCCACGGCTCGTCGAGGCTGGCGGAAACCGTCTCCTGCAGGCGTGACCACGCGTCGGCGCCGGAGCGTGATAGGTCCGCTGCCAACGTCTCCTCCGGAGCGGTGAGCTGTCGCGTCTGCACATGAAGCTCCTCCGTAAGGACCGACCCGTACCCTTGGAGCCGCGGATCATGCGTGATCAGCGTGTCCAGCGTAGGCGCGAGTTCAGCCAACGCGTCTCGGAACTCCACCGCCTGGGAAGCCAACGGCACGCCCACTTCCGCCACGCGATTGAGGGCATTGACGGCAGCGTCACGTGTGGTGTCCACCGAGTACGAAGCGTACGCGTAGCTCTCCAAGGTCTCGTAGAGATCGTGGGCGGCGTTAATCGCGGTGACCGTTTGGACCAGCCACTCTCCCGGATCCGTGGACCGCAGGCTCGTATCGGCAACCACGGCGCGGGCGGAGGCAATCACGTCCGCGAGGCTGGTTAAATCTGCAGTAAATTCCTCGGAGTGGAGTCCGGGATAGACCGAGGAGAGATCCCACTGCGGTATGGAATCCGCAGGGGATGAAGCACCAGCGGCCATCTTAGACGATCCACTCCGCGTTTCGGTCGTCCCAAGAGATGACCTCTTCCGGAGCAAAGAACAGACCAATCTCCCGCTGTGCGCTCTCCGGTGAGTCGGAGGCATGGATGATATTCTTAGTGGTGACTGAGGCGAAGTCTCCGCGGATCGTCCCGGGCTGCGCCTGATCGACCTTGGTAGCTCCCGCCAACAGCCGCACCCGGCTGATCGCATCTTCACCGGCCACTACCATCGCAACTACCGGGCCGGACGTAATATAGCCGATCAGATCTCCGAAGAACGGTTTCCCGTCGTGCTCGGCATAGTGCTCTTGTGCCGTGTCTTGGGGAATCCGCATCATCTTGAGCCCAATTACCTGAAGTCCCTTACGCTCGAGGCGTCCAATAATCTCGCCCACCAGCCGGCGCTGAAGCACGCCGGGCTTGAGCATTACATATGTGTGTTCTTGTGCCATGGGCGGCATTATGGCCGGGGGTCGGCTCCGATGACAACGGCCCTACCTCCGCCGGTCCGGCCGGTACCTCGTGGGTACCTGGGCGGATGCCCCCATTCAGTATCCCCGACAGTTCGACACCGCGTACACGTCGTAGCGGAGTACCTCCTCGTGTTGATCGAGGGATGTTCGGTTTCGTGAGCTGGTGTCATGAATGATCGGGGCTCCTTCCTCATCAAATCCCGCCACATTTACGGTGTGCTGGTACTCGTCAACGGTACCGTCGGGATTAGTGCGATATGTGCGGATCCGGGCGGTGGCGGCATATTGTTGAATCGTGTCGTCTTCGATCGCCGCGGCAACCCGGGTCATATCTACCGTCTGTGGATCAAACGAGACGGTTTCGATGTGGTGGCCGGTGGCGGCTTGGAGTATCTCTTCGGTGTCTTCGGTGGCCAAGAGGTTTCCGTCACGGAAGAAGCCATCACGGCAGTACCAATTCAACGTTCCCGGGTTTGACCGTTCGTCGCCGCTGATCGTGTTGATCATGTTTGATACCCCGGTGAGAACGCATCCGGAGCTACCCACGGTGGTGATACTGCGACTTCCCAGCGGTTCTTCATTCCACCAGCCCTCCTGCTGGAAGTGGGTGTGACCGGCATGAATTGGAATGAATCGCAGCCCCTCGCGGTCCAAAAAATTCACCGGATCTCCGGCGGCGTACTCAAACCAGTCTAGGTGGTGGAGCGCAGGGTCCACGGAGGTGAACGATCCCAGGTCCGGCAGGTATACACGTTCCCGGCCCCACAACGCGCGCGTACCGGGCACGTGTAACATGCCGTATACGACCCGGTCGTACGGTACCGCCGCCGGGAATTGAGGGCCATCCTCCGGTGGACTAAGTGTCCCACCGCTCACCTCCGGCAGCACGTCGGACCACCGTTGGTAGCGCACGAGGCCGCTGGTTCGGTCTACCCGGCTGAGTCCGCGGGTGGTGGAACGGAGATCGGTGAACGGCATGTAGATTGCGGCCGCATCCACGAGGAAGAGCACCCGTCCATTCTGTGACACCTCAACGCAGCTGCTGGGATCCTGGGGAGGATCGGTGCCGTCGGTGGCCCCCTCGCGATACCGGGCGATCGAATCCCCCGGATCTTCGTCGTGCCTACTCCAGTGGCGCACGACGAGCGGTCCGCCATGACTCTCGTAATGAACGGTGGAGCAGGTCCAGCGCCGGCCTCGTTCGGAGTCAATTACCAGAACGGGATCTCCCCGGGCATCGCGAACCACCGTCCAGTCGCCACCGTCGGAATTGGTGACTCGTTGTGGCCTTCCGGACGTCTCATCATACGTAATGGAGGTTCCTTCAGACTCCGCTATGCGCCCGGCGGCGTCGCGGCGCGTGCGTCGCCGGGAGGCGTAGAGCAGGTCATGTTGATTAACGACCGAGGGGGGCTCCGGCGGTGTCACGGAGATCCCGGCCGTCTGCCAACTCGCGGACAGCGCCCGAGCTACCGGAGTCGGGACTGCTTCGATTACCCCTGCCGTGCCCCCGGATGCGGATTTCAGGCGACCACCGCGACCGTAGCGAAATACCTGGGTGCGACCGTCCACCCGCTGCTCCGCCGTGACCTGGCCGTCGGCGTTGCGTACCGTGCTCACCGCGTCGAGAACTTCCGAGAATCCAGACCGGCTCAGGCGGGCCACGGACGCTATGGAGGTAGCGCCGTCCGCGCCGTGACGGAACGCGAGGCTCAGGGTGTCCGCGAGCTCCACTGCGTCCCGGTCTGCGCGTATGGTGTGATCGCCATCGATGGTAATCGTCGTTTCAGACTCTCCATCGTGAATCTCCAAGGACGCTGCTCCTCCGGTTACGGTTGCTCCCTGTCGATGAGGCAGATACTCAATCGTCTGGCCGGTGCGGTGGGCCGCGTCGTTGATGTGGGTCTCCACCGTTACGGGCCGCCCGGCGATGTCTCGCGTGCGGGAGGTGTTGACCACCGGGAAGTGGGGGAGCGTAATTGTCTCGGCGGTGATTGCGCCGTATGGGTCGGTTGTGATCTCGCGCCGCGCTTCTCCAGCCTCAATGGATACCTCATTGCGGGAATCGTCGACCCTGTAGCGTCGGGGTACCTGACCGGGAACTTGGTAGCTCTCGAGGCGTGTGCCGGCATATGTGTACGCATGCTCCACATGTTCGTCGCCGGATTGCACCGTAATCGTAGACGGAAGTCCCGTCCCAACCCAGCTCATCGAGGCGATCTCCTCTTCGTCTGCGCGTATCCGTCGCACGGCGCCGCTCCGGAGCTGTTCAACGCGATAGTGAGGATCGCCCTCTCGAGCATAGGTGACGTGCATCCCGGGAACTACCTCTTCGCGAC
Source organism: Alkalispirochaeta sp. (assembly GCA_048614515.1). Classification (GTDB taxonomy): domain Bacteria; phylum Spirochaetota; class Spirochaetia; order DSM-27196; family Alkalispirochaetaceae; genus Alkalispirochaeta. Next base: position 20,629 of record JBMCMH010000034.1, read on the forward strand.
GCTCCACGTATCCAAGGAGGCGATAGTCGTGTATTCCCGGGGCGGGGAAATCCGCCTCGTAGATCGTGCCGCCTATCCGCGACCACTGCTCCACCAGACGATTGCGCGCATCAAAGAAGAGTCTGCTCAGCAGATTGCCCTGGGTCGTACGAGTTTCGATGTGGTAGCCGCCGTCGTCATCCGCGAGGTGTCGAGTCGTGAGGTGCGAGGTGCGCTCTTCGGTTACGGCCCCGAGGGTATCCCGCTGGTAGGTCCGGGTCGTACCGTCGCTGCGCGTCTCTTGCACCGATTCTTCCCCGTAGGTCCACCTGACACGGTACCCGTCACCGGCGGTGAAGCTCACCGGTCGCTGCCAGTGATCGCGCCGTTCCGTGTGCACCGCACCGCGACGGTCGGTGAAGACCCGGGTCCGACCGCCGTCCGAGTACGACCACGATTCCTGGGTACCGTCGGGGAAGCGAATCGCCGTGAGCCGTCCAAACCGATCCACCTCCGCGGTCCGAACGATGGTGCCGTCCCGGGTGGTCACCGTGTGGTCATCGCGGTAATGGTACGTCACCGTCTCCCCCGATTCGTCCCGGACCCGACGAGGACGGCCCCCACCATCCAGATCGATGAGAACCGTCTCGCCCGTCGGTGTATTCAGCTCTACCCGACCCCCGGGACGATGAACGCGCCGCCGGACCGAGCCGTCGGGGTATCGGTATCCCTGGTGCTCGCCGTG
>JBMCMH010000035.1:0-21212 GCA_048614515.1 Alkalispirochaeta sp.
CCGCGGCCGGTCTCCACCACCGATTTTGCGTAGAATTGTGCAAACCTTTTTGTTTGCCCGGGCAACACAAATTGTTTGCACAATTCTACGGGGGTGAGCCGCACGCTTCACGCCGCCACACAGCATCGCCGCGACCCACCCACACACCCACACACCCACGCGAGGAAGCGTGTCGTCTCTTGGGCCGTTGCCGTCCTACGGGTTCGCCCGGTAAACTTGTATATGGAGGTACCGATGCCGACGTTCAAGAACCTTACCCAGACCGCAGCCTACACGAGCCTGAAACACGCCATACCTTTTGACACAACCAAACTGACGACCGCCCGGATCGCCGAGATGCAAATCCCTATCGCCGCCGATCTCACCTACTCCTACGCCGCCACCCCGGTGGATGACACGGTGATCAGCCCCCTCTCTGACCTGGCGCAGGAACAGGAGTTGATCGAAAAATTCCGGCTCATTGCGGAGGGCGAGGTGATGAACACCGGAGAAAACCGATTGGTTCTCCATCACCTGCTGCGAGGCCAACTCGGTGCAGACGTACTCTACGAGGGCCGCAATCAGCGCCAGTTCTACCAGGAACAACAGCAGCGCGTGGCCGCCTTCGCCGATGCGGTGCGTTCCGGGTCAGAGACGGCACCCTCGGGAAAACGATACGACACGGTGGTGCAGATCGGAATCGGCGGGTCGGACTTGGGGCCGCGGGCGTTGTATCTGGCCCTGGAGCAATGGGCCCGGGCGGAGGGGATCGCACCGCGAATTCAGGCACGCTTCATCTCCAACGTGGACCCCGACGACGCGGCAGGGGTGCTTGATGATATCGACTTCGAGTCGACGCTGTTTGTGCTGGTAAGCAAAAGCGGCACCACCCAAGAAACGCTTACCAACGAGCAGTTTGTACAGCAACTGGGAAGCCGCCGGGCCCCCGGGATCGATCTTCTGAAGCAGACGGTGGCCGTTACCTCCGAGACAAGCCCCATGGCCACCAGTGGATCCTATCGGGACGCCTTTTATATCGATGATTTCATCGGCGGGCGCTACTCCGCCACCAGCGCCGTGGGCGGTGTGGTGCTCTCGGTGGCGTTTGGACCGGAGGTGTTTCAGCAGATTCTCGACGGCGCCCACGCTGCGGATCGCGCGGCGCTGCAGCCCAAGCTGACCGCCAATGCGGCGCTCATGGATGCGATGATCGGACTGTACGAACGCAATGTGCTCAAGATGCCGGCCACTGCGGTCCTGCCGTACAGCCAAGCGCTCAGTCGCTTTCCCGCGCACCTGCAGCAGCTGGACATGGAATCCAACGGCAAGAGCGTCAACCGGGAGGGAAAACCGATCGACTACGCCACCGGTCCGATCGTTTTTGGAGAACCCGGCACCAACGGACAACATAGCTTCTACCAATTGCTCCACCAAGGCACCGATATCGTCCCGCTACAGTTTGTGGGATTTCTGTCTTCGCAACGGGGCGAGGACACCGAGTTCGACGGTTCCACCAGTCAGACAAAGCTTAACGCCAACCTGGCGGCCCAGGTCGTGGCGTTTGCGATGGGCCATCGTCACGCAAATCCGAACAAGGATTTTGCCGGCGGGCGGCCGTCTACCCTGATCATTGGAAAGCGACTCACCCCGGAGGCGCTCGGGGCTCTCCTGGCGCACTTTGAAAACAAGGTGATGTTCCAGGGACTTGCCTGGAACATCAACAGCTTCGACCAGGAGGGAGTGCAGTTGGGCAAGATCCTAACCAAGGAAGTGTTGTCCGGCTCCCCCGGCGCGGAACTGGCTGCCTATGCGACGCTCCTGGGAGTGGGATAAAAAACTTTACGAAAAACGTTTGACATTTGCCTGCGGTGTTACGAGACTATTGATAGAGAAACTGCCGATTGGCGGCGGTTTGGGAGGTGAACAATGGTGAGTGAAGTACCCCCGGACACGCGAGGCTGACCGGAGTGATCATACGCCGGTCAGCAGCTCGAACGTTTCGTTTGCAGCCGCGTTGCGGTGAAGTAAGTTGATTCCAGGGAGATGCGCAACCGCGTATCTGTCACCCAGGAAAATCAAACGGCCGGTAGTGAGTACCGGCCTTTTTTGTGCCCGCCGCCCACTGATACCTGATACCCGCCGGGCGCGTCCCGTCTTCATCCCGGGCGCGCATCGTGATACGATCCTGTATGAACTATTACATCGTCATCGGCGCCTCCCGGGGAGTGGGAGCGGCGATCGTTCAACACCTCCTTGCACCGGACGCCGTGATCATAGCGGTCTCCCGCTCTGAATCGGAATACCTGCACCAGCTCGCCCGGAAACAGGGCGGAACGTTGCACTGGCTTTCGCGAGACCTGTCGGATCCGCTTGCTGCGGACACGCTCATGGAGGAAATTGCTGGGATCCTTGGAAAGGGGGACGAGCAGACCCAACCGGAGCGCATCGCGCTGTTTCTCTCCGCCGCCCAGCTCCACCCGATAGGCGTGGCGGGAACGCTCACCTCAAGTGCAGTGGACGCCGCGGTGCGCCTCAATCTCGCTACTCCCATCACGGTGACGCAGCAGTTCTTGCGACGATTCGGAGAACTCCCCTGCCCGATTCGCGCGGTACTCCTCTCTTCCGGGGCCTCCCAACGAGTGATGCCGGGACTCTCCGTCTACGGTGCCACCAAAGCGGCGATTAACGCCTTCGTCCGATCCGCCCAAGTGGAGATCGACGGGGCACCGGAGACATTTCGCGATGTAAAACTGTTCGCGGTGTCCCCGGGGAAGGTAGACACCGCGATGCAGGATACGCTGCGCGCCGCAGATGCCGCCGCGCTCCCGGAGCGTGATGAGTACCGACGCTGGAAGGACGAAGGGACGTTGGCCGATCCCGCCGAGGTGGCGCGGAAACTGGTGGCCGTACTCACGCGCGACGATATCGAAGCAGGAAGCTACGTTCACATGACCGATCTGTAACAGCCCCGCCGGGCGCGCTCCGCCCGCGGTACCGTTCCCGCACCCCGTACCGCTCCCGCACCCCCCGCACCGTTACAGCAACCCGCCCCGCTACACAAGGCGGCGCGGGATCGTCTCCATCCAACTGCGACTAAAAGCGCGGATGTCTCCCTCATAGCCATCGAGACTGGCGTGCAGTTCAAACGTCGACTCGGTGCAGCGGAGAATCGTTCTCGACTCCGTTTTGACGCGCCAGTCACCTCGGGAAAGTCCCCGAACCGACACGATCTCGGCCTCGGTGGAAGTGGCGTCGTCCGCGGTATACCGATACCACTCGTTGGTGGCGCGTTCAATCTCCAGATCGATTCCCTCCAGGCGGTACCGTCCATGATCGCTCACCACGTGCAGTTCGGACCGCTCTGCGGCGAGATCCCGCACGATATACCAGTTATGTTCGGCCGGTTTGACCACGGTCTTTTCCGGACCCGGCGTACGCGCCGGCGCCTCAAACCAGTCGGTGGGCGCCACCGTTTCCTTCCGAGCAGGTCGAACCGGCAGGTGAACCGTGCACCCGCCGGTATGGATATCTAGCCGCACCGGCCGGGGGGCGGGCCACGCCAGCGGCCAGTAACTCGTAGAAATCGATAATCGAATCCGGTGACCGGCGCTAAAGCGCTGGGCAATGTGATTCAGCTCCACGGTGACCCGCTCCGATTGCCCCGGTGTGAGCGGTTCCGGAGATTCGTGAGATCGCCGGTGCGTCAGATTGAGGATACCGTAGGTCACCCGGGTAGCCTTGCCCTCCGGCGACACGTCGCTCACGCGCACCGCAACCATCGCCACCGGCTCGGTGCTGGTCAGCTCCAACTCCACCGACGGAGCTCCCAGGATTTCCACCGCGTCGTCCAGAGGCTCGCTGTCAAAGACCAAAGAGCCTCCATCTTCCTCGCGCTGATCATAGGGCAGATCCGGCGCACTGGCGTAGGAACACCACTTGCCGGCAAACAGTCCCACGCTCAAGGGCGATTGAATCGACAGCCATTCGCCACCCTCGCCGGCCCCATCCCTTTCGGCTCCCGTGCCCATGGGCAGGAGCCGCCCTCGCGCCAGACCTCGAGTTCGGCAGCGCACGCTCCCGGACGGCCAATCCTGCTCGGACACCCACCGGCCCGGTCGCACCCGATAATCAGTGGCGGGGTCGACGCTCTCCAACATCCATACTCGGAGCATCGGCTCATCCATGATGCCGGTGTCCATCCCTCGCATCCAGTGATCCCAGAAACGCAAACACTCCTGAAGAAACCCGATCGCCGGACCCGGCGTTCCCAGGTGGGGATAGGTGTGGCTCCAGGGACCAACGATGCCCAGTCGCGGCGAACTGAGCCCTGCCAACAACCGAAACACCGCATTGGAGTATCCGTCGGCCCACCCACTCACCGCGAGAATTGGGGTCTCTACCGCGTCAAAATCCTCGCAGATCGAGCCATGCTTCCAGTAGTCGTCACGGTGCTGGTGCTCCAGCCACGTTTTGAGCCACAGGCCGCTCCCATGGAGCCGGTTCATCCACATCTCGCGCCAGTGGTCACCCACCAGCGCGGGATCGGGGGGCATGGAATTATACGCCAGCATCGTCGATGCCCAGGAGATGTTATCGCCCAAGAGGGCGCCCCCCATGTAGTGCACGTCATCGGCGTAGCGGTCATCGGTGGAACAGACACTCACCACCGCTTTCAGTTGCGGGGGCCGCCGCGCGGCGATCTGCAATCCGTTAAACCCACCCCAGGAGATCCCGATCATCCCCACCTGACCGTCACACCATTCCTGGTCGGCCAGCCAAGCAATCACGTCCTCCCCGTCGTCCAGTTCTTGCGGGAGGTATTCGTCGGTGAGAACTCCCTCGGAATCACCACTCCCCCGGAGATCAACTCGAATCGACGCGTATCCGTGAGATGCAAAATACGGATGCATACTACCGTCGCGACCACGCGTCATATCGCGCTTTCGATACGGAATGTACTCCAGAATCGCCGGCACCGGCGTGCCGGTCTCGGCACCTCCTGCAGCAGCCACCGCAGCCCCAGGTAACCAGACCCGCGCGGACAACCGCGTCCCATCGCGCATGGGGATCCACACGTGCTCCAGCGTGGTGACGTGGCCGGGGGTCACGACGCATCTCCCGGTGCGGCATGGGGGACCGCCCCCAGCCGTCGGGCCCGGGCTCGCTTGCGCGGGCGTTTCTTCGGCGGTGTACCTAACGTGAAATCGAGCAGTTCCATACATCGACGGCGGCGTTCCAGCAGCTCTTTCTGCGAATCCGCCCCCAGATAGATATCGGCAAGCTCATAGCTATAGGCATCCTCATCGAGCAACGCCGAAAGCTGTGTCCCTTCATGTACCAGCATCGTTATCGCCGCCCCCGGTACCTCAGACTCAACTTGCCGCAGGTGCGCGGCACTGGGCAACGAAGTGATCACCGCATCGCGAAAGGCGTGCACGAAGCATTTGGCGGCAACCCGATTGGGTCCGCCCCGGTAGTGCACCCGAGGCGGGCGCCCCCGGGCAACATCGACCACGATCGCCTGGTTCGATTCGCCGTCCACCCGCTCAAAGAGCGGCGCGTGAGATTGCGAGGCGCGGGGATTAATCTCCAGGAGCCAAATCTTTCCCGTCTTCGGGGCGTAGTAGAACTCCATGTTAAAGGCGCTATCATCGAATCCGATACGACGAATCACCGCGTTCGCGATCTCGCCCATACGCCGTCGCACCCACGAGGGGAGCTGGGAAGGATATTGATAACGGGAAAAGGTTGAACCATTGGACTCCCGAATCGAATCCACCACTCCGTAAATCTCGACGTCACCACCAAGGGCATACCCCTCCAGGGTGCACTGCCGACCACCGATGATTCCCTCCGCCAGGCAGGCGTGCTCCGGGAGCGAGGAAATATCCTCCGGCAGCTGTGCCCGGTGCAGAATATCCTGAAGTGGATCGGACAGGCGAGGCAACTGTTCCCGGAACACGTCGGCCGCATCGTGAAGCTCTTCCACCGAATTTACCCGGTAGCCAAGATGTGAGCGGTAGGAGTTCATCGGTTTCACCCACATTGGAAAGGACAATTCCCGGGTGAGCTGCTCCAGTGAGTGCTCATCGTACGGGTCAAATGCAGCAAACGGCGGCACCGCCTCCGGTGCGGCCTCCCGCTGCAGAATCCGACTCCAATATTTGTGGTTACATCCCAGCACCGCTTCTAAAGTGGGACCCGGCACGTTGAACCGGCGGCAGAGAATCGGTAACAGCTCGGTGGCGGGAAAATCCAGCAGGGTGATAATCGCGTCGATCGATCCCGGATGAGCTTCAAGGCGCTCAACACAGGTACTCAGGAGCCGATCCACGGCAAAGCGCTCTACCCCTCGCAGTTCATCGTGAGTAAGCAAGGGATGAAACGCACACTCGGCCAAATGCTCGGTGCGTTCCAAAATCGTCCGATTTTCATCATCGAGACCGAGAACAAATATGTGCTGAGTCATTCAGGTTTCCTTCGGATAGCCGGCGGCGTCCCACGCGGCCTTTCCACCGGAAAACTCGTATACGTGGCGGTAGCCCATCTTCTCCAGTTTTTCGGCGGCGATCACGCTCGCGCGGCATTGCTCATCGTGACAGTAGGTGACGATCTCATCGTCTTCGGAGAACCGTTCGCGCGCCGTCTTACCGATCTTGTTGAAGTGGATGTTGATCGCCCCCGGCAGGTGCCATTTTTCATATTCCTTGGGAAGCAACGTCTCCACAAGGTGAAACCGATCACCGCGGTCGATCTTAGCTTTCAGTGTTTCAATATCTATCGTCTCCGGCATACTATACTCCGTGTCGTAGGACTATGTGGGCCGCACCCTAACAGTCGCAGATGCGCACCGGCTGGTGCGTGCTTTCGAGTACGTCCCGCCACAGGTTTCCTTCGGGATCGACTTTCTTACGCTCCGAGACCGCCACCGCCATCGGGATATGTACAAAGTGATCGTTCACGAGCCCCACGATCGATTCCGTCTTGCCGGCCATGGCCGCATGGACCGCCGCATTTCCGAGGCGAGAGCAGTACACGCTATCGGTGGGAACGGCCACCGCACTGCGGATGATGTAGCTGGGATCGATGTACTTGAGGCTAAACGGAATCTCGCGGCGCTCCATATGCTCAGAGATCACCTGTTTCAAGAATACGCCGATATCGCCAAGCGTGCGGTTTCCACTGGCATCGGTTTGCTCACTCTGCGGAAGTAACTCCTGACCTGCTCCTTCGGCCACAATTATCACCGCATGGTGCCGTTTCTCGAGCCGCTTTTCCAAGAGATGAAACAACCCCTTGTCTCCTTCCAGTTCGAATGGTACTTCCGGAATGAGTACAAAGTTTGATTCATGGCTGGCCAGCGCGGTGTGCGCGGCGATGAACCCACTTTCCCGACCCATCACCTTAACCAGTCCGATTCCGTTCACGGCTGACTTGGCCTCGGTATGGGCGGCGGCAACCACCCGGGCTGCTTCAGAAACGGCGGTCTCAAATCCGAAGGAGCGCTCAATAAAGCTGAAATCGTTGTCGATCGTCTTGGGAATTCCAACTACCGCGATTTTGAGGCCGCGCTGGTGTATCTCCCGAGCAATCGCCAACGCTCCCTTTTGGGTGCCGTCCCCACCGATGGTGAACAGGATGTTGAGGTTGAGCCGCTCAATAGAATCCACAATATCCTCGGTGCGAGCCCCACCACCCCGACTCGACCCGAGGACCGTCCCACCAATTTTGTGGATATCATCAACCACGTCGGGATCGAGTTCCATGGTGGGTCGCGCCGTCTCCGGAAGCAGTCCTTGGAACCCGAACGGAATTCCGGTGATGCGGCGCACATTATAGCGATACCACAGACAACGGGTGACGGCCCGAATCACGTCATTCATGCCGGGACAGAGGCCCCCGCAGGTAACGATACCAGCGTGCACGTGGCCCGGAGCAAAAAAAATCTTCTGCCGAGGACCGGCCTTTTCCAAAAGGCCGTGATCCTTCTCGGCGGCGGCCTCCGCGTTTGGAATATCAACATCGTACAGCACTCGTTCATCGTCGTTCCCGTAATTGGCAATATCATCGCCACGGACATGCGAATAGGGAATTGGTGAAGGAATTTTGGGAGTTCCCAATGTGGGAATGGTGAAATCATGCGCCATGCCTCCCATGATAGTACACCCACCGGATGTTGCCAAATACCGCAGTTGCGACTACCCTCGAGTCACTGTGAACGTTTTAGTAATCGGCGGCGCCGGCTATATCGGCAGCCATGTGGTCCGCGAGCTTCTGGATGAGTCGTACTCAGTCACCGTATTTGATAATCTTGCCAGTGGGTTGCGCGTCAACCTGCAGGAGGGGGCTGATTTCCTCCACGGCGATATTCTCCGACCGGATCAACTGTCGGCCGCAATGGACCGCCACGACGCGATTATCCACCTGGCGGCGTTCAAGGCGGCCGGGGAATCCATGATCCGTCCCGAGAAATACGCCCTCAACAACCTCAACGGTACCGTGAATATTCTCAACGCCGCGTCCGCCGCCGGGATCCGTCGGATCGTGTTCTCTTCCAGTGCCGCGGTGTACGGTGAGCCGGAGTATCTGCCGATCGATGAGGCCCATCCCACGCGGCCGGAAAATTTCTACGGCTTTACCAAACTGGAAATCGAACGCGTCATGGAGTGGTACGATCGCATTCGCGGCATGCGCTACGCGGCGCTACGATATTTTAACGCCGCCGGGTATGATCCGGAACACCGAGTTCGCGGCCTCGAGCAGAACCCCGCTAACCTGCTCCCGGTGATCATGGAAGTCGCCACCGGTGTTCGCAACCGGCTTAAGATCTTTGGCGATGACTATGACACACCCGATGGAACGGGTGTACGCGATTACATCCACGTTTCTGATCTGGCGCGTGCACATATCGCCGCCCTCCGCGCGATCGATCGGCAGGACGCATCCCTCACCGTGAATCTGGGAAGCGAGACGGGGGTCAGCGTCATGGAGATTGTAGAGGCCGCTCGCCGAATTACCGGCCGCGAGATCCCGGTGGAGATCACCGCGCGTCGCCCGGGAGATCCTGCCAAGCTGGTGGCATCCGCCGCCTATGCCCGGACGGCGCTGCAGTGGACCGCACAGATCAGTGACGTGGAGGCTCTCGTTTCCACCAGTTGGGATGTGTACCGCCCGTAGCCGACTGATCTCGGAAGAGCAGGGAGCCCCGCTCGGCCTGGACATCTCATCGGTGTGCCGGCGTCGGTTCAAAGGCTGGACAGTGCCGGCCGGTGTTCTCATACACCACGAGGCTCGGCATCCTGCGAGACTTGATCTCAAACACGGTACACGCGCGAGGAAATCGGGCGTTCCACGTGACGGTGAAGTACCGGCATTGCAGGCAGTTGGGTGCTCGTTGCGGGGGCCGACCCTGCTCCATAGATCCTAAGGATATATCATACGATCCCAACTTTACAAAGCTTGGATCGATGCCCTACGATAATCGTAAGAGGTTATCGGGATTATGCAGACGCATTTCTATCTTTCAGTTTCTCCCATTGAGGCACTCATCGCCTCACAGTTGGAGCCGGAGCAGTTTGGCCAGTATATGGCGATCGGTTCAAAGAACGGATCGTATGAGCGAATCGTGTTTATTGAAGTAGGCGGCGGGTTTGGTGACCATTTCGACTGGAAGTACGCTGAGGAACGCTGTGTATCCCATCCGTCGGGCGAGCCCAAGCACTCCGTGTGGCTCAGCGTCTACCGCGTGTTGGAACACGTACCACTTTCGGTGATGCGGGCGATGTACCTGACCACCAAGGATGGGCGGAGCCTCAAGCTGGAGCCGACCCCGTCGCTGCCTGAGACGACTCGTCCCTTTTATGTGTACCAGGAGCTGGCACCGTTGACTCCCTTAGTAGTGAGTGCGCTCCCGCCTCACGCGTTTGCCGCATTCATGACCGATCCTCAGAACCACGTCTCCGTACCGTCGGTATTGTTCAGCGACCTGAAAGTTGTAGATTTCGACAACCCGGAGGTTACCGGCAACATCGGCGGCGCCTACGACCACAACCTGGAGCACTTGAAGTCATGTGTAGATGCGGTGACTAGTTCATCCAATAAGCCGAACAAGAATGTTGAGCGTTCGGTCAGTTCGTTTTCTTATCAAATCATTCAGGACGGGTTGTATGTCGGCAATGGAGATGGGGTAATTCACTTCCCCATGCCGGATCTCGAGACGATTCGCCGTGATCATTATGATTGGGGCCGCTCGGCGATGGTCCTCTGAGCGCGCTCTTGGGTATATTGGTAGTATCCGGGAGGAGTGTTTCATGAGAAGATTGCCGGCGATATTGCTGTGCACACTGGTCGGACTCGGCGTTACCCACGCCCAGGAAGCGCGCATTTACACCGAGGACGGGATCACGTACGCCCCCAGCACCGCTCGCTTTGAGCTCACCCCTGAGGAGACCTCCGACTCCGCGGAGGGCGCCCCGGAAGTGGTGGAAATCGTGTATCACATAAACGGGGGCGAACCACAAACCTATGAAGAGCCCCTCCACTTCCCTGAGGAAGGGCGCTACGAACTCACCTACACGGCGGTAAACTCCTCCGGTGTCAGGTCTGAGGAAGAACGGTACGAAGTAGTCATCGATGATACCGCCCCCGCCGTGACGGCTACCGCCCGCGGAGACGTGGTGGTAGAAGGCGACATCACCTATCTTCGGTCGGATACGGAACTCATCCTGCGGGGTACAGACTCCGCCTCCGGATTGGATGCACTCTTCATCAGCCTCGACAATGAGCACTTTGTGGAATACACGGGTCCCACATCGTTTCCCGGAGAAGGTCGGTATCGGGGTTACGCCTACGCCGTGGACAACGTAGGCAACCGCTCCCCCACCGTGGCGCTGTCAGCTGTCGTGGATGACACCGATCCCTCCGTGCGCATCATCCCGCGCAGGCCCACCGCAACCGTACGGGGCACACGCTTTGTCACCGTAGGAACCGCGTTTGCGGTCCACGCCGAAGATGATGGGTCCGGGGTGTCCCGGGCGGAAGTTTCGGTGGACGGGACGGGCTTCGAGGAGTACACCGAGCCCATTACTATTGAAGAGCTCGGAGAGCATTCGATTGAGGCCCGAGCCGTGGATCGCGCGGGGAACGAGAGCGAGATCGCACACCTCACGTTTCTCGTAGACGACGCTCTTCCGCAGCCCAGCGTTGAAACCCTCATTGATTAGCGAAGATTCATCAGCCAACCGGTGCTATCTGGTGGGCTCCTTTACTACGGAATCGCGCTCCAGCGCCCATGCCGACCTGCGCGAACTGGAACGCCTGTGCCGCGCGGCGGGACTCACCCCGGTGGGGGGAGAACTGGTGCGCGTCCGCGAGCCGCAACCGGCGCTCTATCTGGGTACCGGTCAGGCAGATCGGATTATTACCGCGGCTCGCGAGCAGGAAGCGGCAATTATCGTGTTCGATCGCGAATTGTCTCCCGTACATCTGCGCAACTGGGCTCGTCGCAGCAAACTGGAAGTGTATGATCGCCATGCGGTGATCTTGGAGATCTTCTCATCCCGCGCGCGTACGCGCGAGGCACAGCTTCAGGTGGAACTGGCGCGAGCGGAGTACGCGCAATCACATCTGGTGGGCATGTGGCAGCACCTCTCCCGGCAAGGGGGTGGAAGCCGTCTTGCCCGGGGAGAAGGCGAGAAGCAGATCGAGATGGATCGGCGCCAACTGTCCCGTCGGGTGCAACGCGCGCGGAAGGCGCTGGATCAGGTGGGGCGGCAGCGGCAACTGCGACGACGCGGCAGAGACGGGATGTACCGTGTGGCACTGGTAGGCTATACCAACGCCGGCAAGTCTTCGCTCATGAACCGCCTCACGACCGGCGGTGTCCGCACCGCCGATCAACTCTTTGCCACCCTCGATCCTACTACTCGAAAACTGTATCTCTCGCCGGAGATCACCGCCCTTGTCAGCGACACCGTCGGGTTCGTGCGTCACCTCCCACCGGAACTCATCGAAGCGTTTCACTCCACCCTGGAGGAAGTCACCGAAGCAGATCTGCTCTTGGTGGTGGCGGATACCTCCGATCCACGCGTGTCGGAGGAGCTGGCCACGACGCATGAGATTCTCGATTCCTTGGGCGCGGGCGAAATACCCTCAGTGCTGGTCCTCAATAAGATCGATCGCCAAGCAGAGGGCGCACTGGACCTATCCGCCGCGGTAGGCCTCAACGGCGGGCATCTGGCCACGGTGCAAACTTCGGCGGTTACCGGAGTCGGTCTTGATGAGCTCCGCGCGGCGATTTTGGCCGGTCTCTCCGGTGACGTTTCTTGATCGTGCGGGAGTGGAGTGCTACGATCGGAACTTGTGGAGCATATTCTGTACACACACCGGTATGACTCACCCGTGGGCCCGCTCTTTATCGCGGTAGATCGAGGCGGGAGCGTTCATCGGGTCAGCTACGTTGATTTCCGTTCGACCCTTCCTCGGGGAAGTTGGGAAGACAACAAGTACGCCTGTGGTGAATTGGAATATCAACTGGATGAGTATTTCCAAGGAACCAGAATCCACTTCACCGTGAATGTCCACCTATCGGGCACGGTGTTTCAGAAGACCGTTTGGAATCGAATGAGGAAGATCGGGTACGGCACCACCATGAGTTACAGCGCCCTGGCGCAGAAGATCGGACGTCGGGAGGCGGCGCAAGCGGTAGGCAACGCCACCGGAGCAAATCCGGCGGTAATCGTCGTTCCGTGCCACCGAATTATCAACGCCAACGGCAACATCGGGTCCTACGCCCGGCAAAGCATCGAAAGTGCGCGGGGGCGAAGCATTAAGGAATACCTTCTGAACCTGGAGCGCGCCCTGTAGCACGCCTGGGGCCGCTTTGCCGGACGGGATGCCGCGCGCGCCGTGTTACCCGGGAGCCGCCGTCCTCCACGGCACGCTCCCCAGCACTCACTGCGCGTTTTTCCCGGCATACACCTGTAACAGCTGCACCAGGTAGAAGAGTTGTCGGTACATGGAGCTCATTCGGTCTTTGAGGGACGCCTCAATTTCACTGTCCAGCTCTTTCCAGTTAATGATCATCTGCGGCTCTTTCCGGTCGAAATCCTCGATGAGACTCTTAAGGTTCTTACCGATGATGATCAGGTTTTGGGCGGCCTCGTTTACCAGTCGCAATACGTCCCGATTAATCGAGTCGAGGAGTTCGTTCAGCGGCTTCTTGCTGCTCGGATCGCGGTCTACGACGCGTCCCGCGGCGCGGCGCAGCTTCTGCCCGAGTTCTCCCTCCTCACCAAGACTGTCGTCGAGCTTAAGAATCTGCTCCGAAACGGACAGCACCCCATGGTACGCGTCCGACATCTGCTGCGCCTGGATCTGAGTCGTCCATTTGCCCCGGACGATTAGGAGATCCTGGACGATCTCGCGTACATCCTTCTTGAAATAGTCCAGCAAGTACGCCTTGAGATAGTTCAGGGCATCGGTATATACGAATCCGCCGCTATCGCTGCGCTGAAACGTGACGTTGGCTTTCGTGGTGTAGTTTTTGGTTCGCGCCACCACGGTGGTGCCAAACACCTGCTTTACCAGTTGTTCGATCCGATTGTTGCGCCGCTCCTGCTGAATTTTCTGAAGCGTTTGCTCCACCGAGCCCTTGATCTCGTTGAGGTAGGGCTCCACGATGCGAGCGCCCCCACCAGTGACTTTGGGGTACCAGTCGGGGGCCTCGGAAGCGTGCTGTACGATTTTTTCCAGGACACCGCTCTCCAGCACTTGAAAGAGCGTCTTCGTGATCTTCTTCCACTGGTCCCGGTCAACCACTTCCACCGATCGATACGCCTGCAATAGATCAAACACACGATCCCAATCTGCCTCGCGCGGGAGTGCGTGCGCAACTTCAAGAAAATCTCGGATATCATCTACGATGTACTCAGCTTCGATAGACCCAAAATGGGGCTTATAGCTAAACGAATCCTCGCTGATAGCAGAGTCGAATTTTTTGAGCGTGAAGTAAAAATCAAAGTGGCAGAACTGTACGAATGAGCGGAGATTGTTGTACTGGGTGTTTATCTGTTTTACCTTATCCGCATCAAAGGTACCCACGAAATCAAGCATGGCGTTCTTGATCTCTTCCCCCACCGTCTTGACGTCCGCTCCGCCCCGAACGCGCTCTCGAATCGCTTTCTCATCGAGTTGTTCTCTGATCGCCAACTGCCGGTCGTCGAGATTAAACTCAATCACCAAAAGCTTTAACGTACCGGAGGCATCACTCGGTTGCACCAATTTGCGCACCGCCGAAACAGCCTTGTAGATCTCATAGAGAAAACGCGGAAAATTTGGTTCGATTACCGAACCCCGAGGTTTATAAAACTTGTAACGATCTTTCGACAGTTCTTTGCCGATGTTTTTGAGGATTCGCCGCTTCTCGCGCTCGGGATCGCCCAGCCCGAAGAGGGCGGCCAGTATGCGTTCTATGAATCCCGAGTCCTGCTCGTTCTTTTCGTCGGACACCCTGTAACCTTACGTCATACCGACCTTTACCGTCAATTCGAATACCGTTTATAGTCGGGCCATGAATAATCTGGCCGTAGCGCTTAATGACGCCCTCGAAGGTACGGTGGTACCGCGAGTATTATCCGATCTGGGACGCCGCATGTATTTCCCAAAAGGGATCGTGGCGCAATCAGCAGAAGCCACGGAAAAGGCACATCGCTTCAACGCCACCGTGGGGATGGCCTACGCCGATGGCCATCCCTTAACCCTCCCCCTCATGCGCGAACTCACCGGCGATCTTCCCACCGAAGAGTCGGTGGCCTACGCCCCCACCGCAGGGGTTCCCGCCCTGCGCGACCGATGGCTCCAGGAGATGATTCGCAAGAATCCCACATTGGAGGGAGTCGTCGCCACGCGCCCCTCGGTGGTTCCCGGGCTCACCGCGGGCCTATCGGTGGTGGGAGATCTCTTTGCCGATACCGACGACGTCCTTCTCTTGCCGGACTTGTTCTGGGGCAACTACCGACTCATGTTCGGTGAGCGACGCCAAACACAACTCCGGGAGTTTGCCTTCTTCGACGACCACGGGGCCTTTAATCGGGCTGCCTTCGCTGAGGGAGCGCGCTCGGCGGCGGGGGCCGGCAAGCTCATGGTAATGCTCAACTTTCCGAACAATCCGGCCGGTTTCACTCCCACCGACGAGGACGCCACGTTCATCAGAGACACCCTCGTAAGCCTAGCAGATTCAGTACCGGTCATCGTGATCTGTGATGACGCGTATTTCGGTCTCTTCTATGATGACGCTGCGTTCCGTCATTCCCTGTTCAGTCTGCTGGCCGCATCCCACGCCAATCTTCTGGCGATCAAGGTAGATGGAGCCACCAAGGAGGATTTCGCCTGGGGTTTTCGTGTGGGGTTTGTCACCGTGGCGTTCAAGGGGATGACCACGGACCACGCGGCGGCGCTGGAGCAAAAGCTCAATGGGGCGATTCGGTCCATGGTGAGCAATTCGAGTCGTCTATCGCAATCGTTAATTCTCAGAGCGCTGAATGATCCCCGCTATGAAGAGCAAAAGGGAGCCGCATTTGATCTGCTGTCTCGCCGCTATGCCACGCTTCAGGACATTCTCCGGGAACAGGCGGAGCAACGACGGGCTCCGATGCTCGAGCCGCTCCCATGCAACTCCGGATATTTTATGAGTTTTCGCTGTCGCGGCGTAAATGCCGAAGACCTCCGGCGGGCGCTGCTAGAGCGCGGGGTCGGTACGATCGCAGTGCGAGATGAGTATCTTCGGGTGGCGTTTGCCGGTATCGACGCTCAGGACCTGCCCGCACTGTACGAAGAGATCTTTCTGGCTGCGGAACAACTCGTGTGATCCGGAGTGAAAGAGCGGGGCTCCTCCTGCTCCTGGTAATCGTGTTCGTTCTTTCGTGCACCGGCCCGGAAGAACCCCTCACCGTCTGGAGCAACGTTGCAGAGACCGCATTTCTGGTAGAGCGATACAACTACATTCATGATGCCGACGTGAGGTTTCGTTATGTAGAAAACCTCACGGAGCGCTTTACGCAGGAGCGCCCCGAAGCGGACGTCATTATCGGCCGCTGGGTCAATACACCTCCGGTAAACGCTCTGATGCGCCGACACGGGGACTACGCGTCCAACGATATGGACCTGCCCCCGGTGGACGCGGGGCCGTACTGGATCCCGCTCTCGTTCAACCTGCCGGCGATCGCCGCTCTCCCGGATACCGCCGACCAGTTGACCGAATTCGCCGTATCGCTGGACGATATCACCGCGTTGTACACGACCGATTCACCTCCCATACATTTCGCTCCATCCGCCGATCCTCGCGCGGTATATACCCTTCACCGGGTACTCGGATTCGTTCCATCGGCAGATGACCAGGGCACCCCCACCTGGGATGAGGACCAGCTCCAGGAGGCCGTCGCGCAGATTCGGGAGTGGCGGGCGGAACACAACGGGGGGCTGGCAGCGGAACGGACATATATCCAGCGCTATCTGTACGAGCGCCCCCTACAACAACTGGAGAAAGATCGCATCAGCGCCGTGTATTTCAGCTCGGAAGAGCTCTTTACGTGGCAATTTTTTGATGAACGGGAGATCGATTTCCGATGGCTCTCCTCTCCGGAGGGCGAGCTCTACGCCTCAGAGAACGTGGTGTATGGCGGAATCCCCTCGGCCACCGACCACGTCACCGGCGCCACCGAGTTCCTATCGTGGGTCACAAACCGCGACACTCAGGGCTCGATCATGCGCAGCAAGCTCGAGGCGCGAATTGACAGCTTCGGAATTCTCGAGGGGTTCTCGTTTCATGAGTCGGTGAACCGCCGCCTAGGAGAGGAAATCTACCCGGAACTGTCGGGGCGCATCCCCCATCCCCAGGCGATCACGATGTCCGATACCTTGCCACGCTACTGGGATGAAGCGCGAGAAGATGTGGTTGAGCCATATCTCCAGGATGAGGCGGAATCGGGACCGCTGGCATCACAACTATCCCAGTGGTATCGACAACGGGGCGACTAACACTCGACCGTGGGAACGTCGCGCTCAGGGCCCCGCGGGATGCCCTGCGCAGCGACGGCCGACGCTGCCGCCCGGGATAACGCCGGCCGCTTCTTCCCGGGGTTCGGAATATTTCCATATTTGACAGCTCAACAATCTCGGCCTACAATTACCCGGAATAAAATAATCTCTCAGGAGGTGCCCTGTGGCAACAGTTCAGCTCAAGAACCTGAACAAGGTGTATGACAACGGCTTTCACGCGGTGAAAGATGCCAATGTCAACATCAAAGACAAAGAGTTCGTCGTTTTGGTCGGACCATCGGGATGCGGAAAGACTACCACCCTGCGAATGGTGGCGGGCCTGGAGGACATCAGTGGTGGTGACCTCATGATCGACGACAAGCGCGTCAATGATATCCCGCCCAAAGACCGAGACATCGCGATGGTGTTCCAGAACTACGCGCTGTATCCGCACATGAGCGTGTACGACAACATGGCGTTTGGTCTGAAGATCCGAAAATTTGCCAAGGAAGACATCCAGGGTCGCGTCAACGAGGCGGCAAAGATTCTGGATATTGAGGCGTTGCTCGATCGCAAACCCAAACAGCTGTCCGGTGGGCAGCGACAGCGTGTTGCGGTTGGGCGGGCGATCGTTCGCCACCCAAAAGTCTTCCTGTTTGATGAGCCGCTGTCAAACTTGGATGCAAAACTTCGGGTTCAGATGCGCGCCGAGATATCCAGCCTGCACAATCGTCTACAAGCAACGATGATGTACGTTACCCATGACCAGGTTGAAGCGATGACCATGGGAGACAAAATTGTCGTCATGAAGGATGGCATTATTCAGCAGATCGGAGACCCGCTAACCCTCTATAACACGCCCATTAACCGGTTCGTAGCCGGATTCATCGGGTCTCCTCCCATGAACTTCATGAGCATGAAGATCAAAGAAGAGGGTGGTAAGGTGATCGGTGATGAGGGGAACTTCACCCTGGAATTCACCGGAGATCTGGCTGAAGCGGCAAAGGATTATGTCGGCAAGGATGTAGTGTTCGGCGTGCGCCCGGAAGACCTGGAATTTGAGCCGGAGGCCCCCGAGGGCAAGGCAATTGTGGCCAACATCGAGGTTGTGGAGCCCTTGGGCGCGGAAATCCATGTGTACGTCAACACCGGGTCCCATCAGCTCATTGGACGCATTCCGCCGACGGTCACGCTGAACGTGGGTGACGGAGTTCGTCTCGTACCTAACCAAGATCGGGTAATCCTGTTCGATGTGGAGACGGAGAACGCGGTCAACGTGAATATCGAGCAGTTCCAGCAATAACGAGAAGGTAACGTAGTTCACTGGGCCGTTTCTTTAGAGAAACGGCCCTTTTTTTGAATTGCGAACTATTTGCTTGGCCACTATGATAAGGCCATATGAGTTCCATTCCCTTATCTCTCCGAGATGAACTGATCCGTGCGTTACGTGACACCGAGGAACGAACGGAACGTATCTTCATGGTGCTGGCGGATCGTCTCCCCTCGCTCGTCTCCGAAATGAAGCGAAGTTTGGCGCGCTCGGAATCAGCCGTGGCCGGTGCGCACGGCCATACGGGTCACCCGGAGCACCGTCTGCAAATCACGGTACTTCTGGACGAGACGCGACGGATCATGGAGGAGAGCGCGCACCAGTTCCGGGCGATGTCGGAAAGTGATCACATCTTGTTTGAGCAGTTGCAGACGGGCATTCAGCAGTTGCATTCGATCGCCGACTCAATCGGGGCGATTCGCATGGATAGCGAGGATATGGAATTGGTGTCGCTCAACGCGATGACGGTAGCGCTCAAAGCCGGAAGCGCCGGCCGCGCATTCAGTTACATCACGGACGAGCTCAAACGGCTGGCCAACCGTACGATATCCTTGGCAGAATCTATTTCCGGCCGCGGCCACGCGCTACTGGAGGCGTTTCAGGAGTTGGAGCATACCTTGGATGACGCCCGTCAATTCCAAACCAATCTCATTGAATCATTTCAGAGCCGCATATTCAGTACTTTCGACGACTTCGGTAGCGCGGTACACGATACCATGAATGGTCTCCAGCGCCTTCATGAGGAGTCGTATCAGCTACAAGAACCCGTGAACGGCATGATGGAGGCGATCCAACTCCAGGATCTCATTCGTCAGTCGATTGATCATATTATTCTCGCGCTCGAAGCGATTCAGCCCGAGGACGAGCTCGCCGATGAAGATGAATTGCTGGATGAACTGGCCTTCGTACGACGAATACCGGATTTAGCGGTGTCCCTCATTGAAGACGTTGCACGGCAGATTGATGAGAGCGTGGACACCTTCTCACGCCTTATCCAGGACGCGGAGTCTAAACGCAGCCGTTTGGAGGCCGATCGCGAGCGATTCATACAGGGCCACACGTCCACCGGCGCGCACACGCTCCATGACCAGTTTGATGAAGCGGCAACACTCTTGAGAGAGCTCCTCTCAGATCTCGATCGTAACGTGCAGAAAAAGGAGCTTCTCGTAAGCCGATCCACGCAGATTACCAAGGACGTTGAGCACTTGGAGGATCAGTTCCGCAGTTTTGACACGCTGGTCACTCGATTTCACAGCATTGATATCGCCAGTCGCATCGAAGTGGCAAAACAGGATGTCCTGCAAAGCATGGGAAACACCTCGGATCAAATGAACTCCCTCACAAAGCAAATTGAGCGCGACGTAGATATCTCCCTCACCACGACTCAGGACTTTATTAAGACGACCAGCTCGGTCATCGCCTCGCACCAGAAGAAATTTCACGAACAGCGATTGTTTGTGGAACGGTTCACCGAATCGATTCGGCGGCACTACGACGCCCTCACAGAGAGTCGGTCGGAAATCACCGAATCGGTGCAGGGATTCTCCTTGTTTACCGAGGGGTTTCTCCGGGTCTTCGAGGAGAGCAAAGAGAGCGGCGCGCACCTGTCCACCCTGAGCCGGGCGCTCCGTGATCTGGAAACGCAACTTCACACAATGCGAAGCGCGATCGAATCTCAGTACCGCGAGCGCCTCAAGAACCGCGGCTTGGACTCATGGACCATCGAGAACGATCGCTTGCAGAACATTATCCAGCGGTTTACGATCTTTGCACACAAACAGCAAGCAAGTGAGTTGGCCGGGCTCAATGAAGTTGACGACGCCGTCGAGGCCGGCGAGGTTACCCTCTTCTAAAACAATGTATACGCACTATAATGCCCGCTTTGAACGCAACGTCACGATTTTGCATCCGGGAGAGTACCTTGCTACCCGAGACGATATTATCATTTCCACCGTGCTCGGAAGCTGCATTGCGGTGGCGCTCCATGATGCATCCACGGGAATGGGAGGCCTCAACCACTTCATGCTCCCGGGAGAGTTGCACAGCCGGCAGTTCTTCGAAGAGGAGGCCGGGCGGTACGGCATGTACGCGATGGAGCTGCTAATCAACCAGATGCTCAAGAACGGGGCGCGCCGGGACAAGCTCACGGCAAAAGTGTTTGGCGGCGGCCATGTGCTGAGCGGGGGAGCCGCCAACATTCCGGACAGCAACATCACCTTTGCAATGGAGTTTCTCGAGACTGAGCGAATCCCAGTGGTAAGCAGTGATGTGGGAGGAACCGACGCCCGCAAGGTGTTGTTCTTCGTGTCCACTGCACGGGTACTTCTCAAGCGGTTCGGCGGACAGAAGGCCGCACCGATCCAGCGGGAAGAACGGGCGTATCTCTCGAGGATCAACACCCGGAAAAAGACGAAAAAAGATTCCGACGTTACGTTCTTCTAAGCCCCCGACGGTGGGGCCGTCGATTTTGGAAGCCGCAATTGGAAGCCGTTACATGCCCATCGCCGGAGGTGGTGAAAACTGGTACGCCGACAGCATTCGCAACACTTCCCCCATGTCCCGGAGGATGAGATCGGGATGAGGCACACCCTCCACCCGAAGCTCCTCCGCGATACTGTACCACGGCCCCAGTTCAACCGCTCGTTCCCACAGGAGGGCGAGTGTAGTCCCATCAAGAGATTCTCCGTCAAGCAGGACTTCCAGCGCATCCTCTCGGCTATCTCGGAGACGTCCCGCCGCCTGCACCGTGCGCTCCGCTACGACTGATCGATCGTTGACGTTGAGTTCCCTCATGAGCTGCTGCTCCTGGCCGGCTCCCACTACCGTCGTGAGCCGGCCCTGCTCCTCTACCTCAAAGCGCCCCGTCTCC